>NZ_JBEYXW010000053.1:0-26920 GCF_040645195.1 Saccharomonospora sp. NPDC046836 | reverse complement strand
GGTGGCCGGTACGGCGCTGGCCGGCGGGACCAGGGTGCCGACCGGCTCGGCCTTCTCCGCCGCCTCGAAGCCCCAGTCGAAGAGGCGGGCCGTCTCCTGGTAGACGGCGTTGCTCTCCTTGCCGTCCGGGTTCATCACGGTGACCAGCAGCACCCGGCCGTCCCGCTCGGCGACCCCGGTGAAGGTGGCCCCGGCGTTGGTGGTGTTGCCGTTCTTCACCCCCGCGATTCCCTCGTACCGCTCCATGCCGTCCGCCCCGGTGAGCAGGCGGTTGGTGTTCTGGATGCCGAAGTGCTCGCGCTTCTTGCCCTTCTTCTTCTCGCCCGGGAACTCCGCGCTCACCGTCGCGCAGTACTCCCGGAAGTCCTTCTTCTGCATCCCCGACCGGGCGATCAGCGTCAGGTCGTACGCGCTGGAGAGCTGGCCCTTGGCGTCGTAGCCGTCCGGGCTGACCACATGGGTGTCGAGCGCCTGGAGCTCCTCGGCGTGCGCGTTCATGTCGGCGACCGTCTTGTCGATGCCGTCGTTCATCGCGGACAGCACGTGCACGGCGTCGTTGCCCGAGGAGAGGAAGACGCCGAGCCACAGGTCGTGGACGGTGTACGTCTGGTCCTCCTTGACCCCGACGAGGCTGGAGCCCGCGCCCACACCGGCCAGCTCCTCGTCGGTGACCAGGTGCTCCTCGTCCTTGGGGAGTCTGGGCAGCACGGTGTCGGCGAAGAGCATCTTCATCGTGGAGGCCGGGGGAAGCCTCCAGTGCGCGTTGTGCGCGGCGAGGACGTCCCCGCTCTCCGCGTCCGCGACGATCCAGGACCGCCCGGTGAGCTTCTTCGGGAGCTTCGGCACCCCCGGCCCGGCGTTCACCTGCGTACCCGCCTGCCCCAGCCGCGCGCCGCCGATCTCCGACATCTTTCCCGGCGGCTTCGCCTTGTCGTCGTCCGGCTTCTCGGCGGCAACTGCCGGGAACGCGGCGGAAAGAGTCAACAAGGCGGTGGAGGCGACCAGCACGGTGGTCTTTCGCAAGGCAGGCACGATCGAGAACGTACAGGTACGGGCGAATGCTGTCTGCGCCCCGGTCGGCCAGGTGCCCGCCACACCGAGCGGAACGTCTGCCACCGGCTCCCGACCCCGGCGCGGGGAGACGGAGCCGGGCCGCGATACTGGGCGTATGAAGCTCAGCCGCCCGGTCTCCTGGTTCCTGCTCGCCTTCGGGGTGTGGAGCTGGTTCATCTGGGTCACCTTCGTCAAGAATCTCTGGAACGACGCGAGCGGGCTCGCCTTCGACGCCGCCGGGGACCCCACCGCCTACTTCTGGGTCCACCTGCTGCTCGCCGTGACGTCCTTCCTTCTGGGGACGGCCGTGGGGGTCGTCGGGTTGCGCGGTCTGCGCGCCCTGCGCCGTGAGAAGAACCCCGCCCCCGCCACCAGCCCCGCCCCGCCCGGCCCCACCCCCTGACCCGAGGACCGAACGAGCGCCATGAACCCCCTCTTCGTCGTCGTCGCCTGCGCCGTCCTGGCCTCGCTGGTGGCCCTGCACTGGTACGTCTGGCGCCGCGTGGTCCGGGACACCACCCGGCCCGGCTCCCCCGTGCGCCGCGTCGCCACGGCGCTCTTCGTCCTCGGCCCCGTGCTCTTCGTCGGAGCCTTCGCCACCGGCCGCATGGGCCTGCCGTTCCTGGTCAAGCAGATCGTGGCCTGGCCCGGCTACCTCTGGGCCGCCGTCTTCCTCTACCTCCTCCTGGCCCTCCTCGCCGGCGAGCTGGTCCGCCCGCTGCTGCTGCGCATGCGGGCACCGGGGGAGCGGGGGCGCGAGGCCGGCCCGGCGACCCCGGCCGAGCCCGCGGACTCAGCCGAGCCCTCGGCTCCGGTGGACTCCACTGATACGGGTACGGGCGCCGGCACCGCTACCGGCACCGCCACCGGCGGCTGCGCCGTCGCCGAGCCGGCCACCGCGACCGCTCCGGCCGCCCCGGCGCCCCCGGCCCCGCCCGCCGGCACCCTGCCGCCCGGCGACCCGGACCCGAAGCCCCGCCCCACCCCCTCCCGCCGCCTCTTCGTCTCCCGGATCGTCGGCGGGACGGCCGCCGCCGTGGCCCTCGGCACGGTCGGCGCCGGAACGTACGGCGTGCTGCGCGGGCCCAGGCTCAAGCACGTGACGGTGCCGCTGGCCAAGCTGCCGCGCGCCGCCCACGGCTACCGCATCGCCGTCGTCAGCGACGTCCACCTCGGGCCGATACTCGGCCGGGGGCACACCCAGCGCATCGTCGACACGGTCAACTCCGCCCAGCCCGACCTCATCGCCGTCGTCGGCGACCTGGTCGACGGCAGCGTGGCGGAGCTGGGCCACGCCGCCGAACCCCTCGCCCAGCTGCGGGCCCGTGACGGCAGCTATTTCGTCACCGGCAACCACGAGTACTTCTCCGGCGCCGCCGAGTGGGTCGACCACGTCCGCGAGCTGGGGCTGCGCCCGCTGGAGAACGCCCGGGTGGAGAAGGCCGGCTTCGACCTCGCCGGGGTCAACGACGTGGCGGGCGAGAGCTACGGCCAGGGCCCCGACTTCGTCCGCGCCCTCGGCGACCGGGACCGCTCCCGGGCCAGCGTCCTCCTCGCCCACCAGCCGATCGTCATCGACGAGGCGGTCGAGCACGGCGTCGACCTCCAGCTCTCCGGCCACACCCACGGCGGCCAGCTCTGGCCCGGCAACCTCATCGCCGGCCTCGCCAACCCGACCGTCGAGGGCCTGGAGCGCTACGGCGACACCCAGCTCTACGTCTCCCGGGGCGCGGGCGCCTGGGGCCCGCCGGTACGGGTCGGCGCCCCCTCCGACATCACGATCGTCCAGCTCGCCGCCAAGCGGAGCTGAACCGTCCGACCCCCTCGGCCGGCCCTGGGCGCCTTTCCGCCCGCCGCCCGCCGAGCAGGCCCTGTTCTCGTACAGCTACGCCGAACGGACGTGCAGCGCGGTGTGATTGCCCTGGTCCTCGTTTCTCCTGGCTGGGCGCCTCGTTGAGCTGAACGAGTGACCTCGGGCGGGGCGGAGGGGCGGGGTGCGGCAGGACTGGGAGCCGGAGGACCTGACCGAGGTCTGGACGCTGCTGGAGGACGACATGAAGCGGGTGCGGCGCCTGGAGCTTCCCGCGGACCTGTTCGCGGACCCTCCGGAGAAGCTGGTCGACGCTTGGCGGGCCCGGGCATCGAAGGAGTACCCGGCGAACCTGGAGCGGATGAAGCCTCCAGGACCTCATCGTGCTCAGCCGGCTCCCCTGCCGTAGGCGTCCTTGCGGGGCAGGGGGCCGATGGCGGCGTGGCGTTGTCCGGGGCGCCGGCCGGGCGCTGACGTTCCCCGGTCGGCTCCTGGTGTGGTGGGCGCCGCACGGGTCACGGTCGGCCGGTTGACGCGGCACCGCGTGCAACGGCCGGCGCACGCCGGACCAGGGAAGGTCAGGTGGCGGCCAGGGCGGTCAGCGCGGCGTCGAGCCGGGCGGTGGCTTCGTCGGCGACGGGCTTGAGGGAGTCCAGGCCGGTGAGGCTGACCATGGTGCCCGGGTCGAGGGCCTGGACGAGCGTGTGGTCGCCGTCGCGGCGGACGACGACGTTGCAGGGAAGCAGCAGGCCGATGGAGCGGTCGGCCTCCAGCGCCCGGTGGGCGAGCGGCGGGTTGCAGGCGCCCAGGATCAGGTAGTTCTCCATGTCGTGGCCGAGCTTGGCCTTCAGCGTGGCCTTGACGTCGATCTCGGTGAGGATGCCGAACCCCTGATCGGCCAGGGCCTGGCGGACTGCGGTGGTGGCGGCGTCGAAGTCGGTGCCGGCCAGGCGGACGGTGCGGTCGTAGGACACGGTGCGCTGCTCCTTCGGTGAGGCGGAAAGCCGGTTCCTTGATACCCCGCCGGGTACCCGCCAGGGTGGAGCAATGCCGCACCCGTGGTTCATTCAGGCATCCAGAACCACAGGAATACCCCCGGGGGTACTCCTGTTAGAGTGAGTACCTGATACCCCCCGGGGTACATCGTTCGAGAGGAGTCGTAGTCGTGTTCTTCGTTGACACCCTGGAGTTCGAGGGGCTTGGCAACCGCAGCTACCTGGCCGGCGGGGCCGCGGCCGCGGTGGTCGTCGATCCGCCGCGCGACATCGACCAGGTGATCACCGCCGCGGCGAAGCGCGGGGTGCGGATCGCGTACGTGGCGGAGACCCACGTGCACAACGACTACGTCACCGGCGGCCTGGAGCTGGCCCGCGTCACCGGCGCCCAGTACCTGGTGCCCGCGGCGGCGCACGTGTCCTTCGCCCGCACCCCGGTCGCCGACGGCGACACCGTGGACGTGGACGAGAATCTGGTGCTGCGGGCGATCGCGACCCCCGGGCACACCCCGCACCACACCTCCTACGTCCTGGAAGAGGACGGGCGTGGCGTGGCGGCGTTCACCGGCGGCTCGCTGCTGATCGGCACGGTGGGCCGCCCCGACCTGGTCGAACCAAGGTTGACCGAGCAGCTGGCCCGGGCCCAGCATGCCTCCGCCCACCGCCTGGCCGCCGAGCTGGCCGACGAGGTGCAGGTGCTGCCCACCCACGGGTTCGGCAGTTTCTGCTCCTCATCCCAGGCCGAGGGGGACGCGACCACGATCGGCAAGGAGCGCACCAGCAACGACGCGCTGTCCCTGGACGTGGACACCTTCGTTCAGCGGATGCTCGCCGGGCTGGAGGACGTGCCCGCTTACTACGCGCACATGGGCCCGGCCAACGCCGCCGGCCCCGCCCCCGTCGACCTGACTCCGCCCGCGCGTGCGGACGCAGGCGAGATCGCCTCCCGGCTGGCCGCGGGCGAGTGGGTGGTGGACCTGCGCAGCCGCATGGCCTTCGCCGAGGGACATGTGGCCGGGTCGTTCAACTTCGAGGGCGAGGGCAAGCTCGCCACCTACCTGGCCTGGCTGATCCCGTGGGGCAAGCCCGTCACCCTGCTGGCCGACACCCCCGCGCAGATCGCCGACGCGCAGCGGGAGCTGGCGCGGGTGGGTATCGACCGCCCGGCCGCCGCCGCCACCGGCGACCCGTCCGGCTGGGTCGGTGAGGGCGAGCAGCTCGCCTCCTTCCCGCGGGCCCGCTTCGCCGACCTCGCCCAGGTGCGCGAGCGCGGCGACGAGGTGGTGGTCCTGGACGTGCGCCGCGACTCCGAGCGCGTAGGCGGCCACATCGACGGCTCGGTCCACATCCCGATCCACGAGCTGCACGGCCGCCTCGGTGAGGTGCCGGACGGCACGGTGTGGGTGCACTGCGCGGGTGGGATGCGCGCGGCGATCGCCGCTTCCCTGCTCGATGCCGCGGGCCGCGATGTGGTGGCCGTCGACGACGGCTTCGACGCTGCGCCGGATGCCGGGCTGTCCCTGACCTCCGGCTGAGTTCCGGCCGTTCCCCCTAGCAAGGAAGGAAGCGTGTGATGTTCCTCTTCCGCCGAAACGGGCCCCGTGTCACGGTCGACGAGGCACGCGGCCGCACCAGCGGCGACCGGCCCGAGGCGGTTCTGCTGGACGTCCGTGAGAAGCCCGAATGGAACTCGGGCCACGCGCCGGGCGCCGTCCACGTACCGCTGACGAAACTGGTCGCCGGCGCCACCCTGCCCGCCGAGACGCTGGGCCGTCCGCTGGTGGTGATCTGCCGCAGCGGTCACCGCTCCCAGCAGGCCGCGAAGCTCCTCACCGAGCGCGGAGCGCAGGCGGTGGACGTCGAGGGCGGCATGAACGCGTGGGCCGCCGCCGGGCACCCGGTCGTCGGCGAACGCGGGAACAGCGGCCGGATCACGTGACCGTACTCGTTCTCGCCCTCGTCGCCGGGGCCGTCATCGGTCTCGCGCTCGGAGCCCTCGGTGGCGGTGGCAGCGTCCTTGCCGTGCCGGCCCTGATCTACCTGCTCGGCTTCACCCCGGCCGCCGCCACCACCGCCAGCCTGATCATCGTCACCGCCACCTCCGCCACCGCCCTGTACGCCCACACCCGCGACGGGAACGTGGCGTGGAAGACAGGGGCGCTGTTCGCCGCGGCGGGCATCGTCCCCGCCTTCCTCGCCGGCGCTGTCGCCGGGCGCCTGCCCGAAGCGGTGCTGACGGCGGCCTTCGCGGTCATCGCCGCGCTGGCGGCTCTGCGGATGCTGCGCCCGTCCGCGTCAGAGCCGCCGGACCGGGTCCGTCCCGGCAAGGCGGCCGGTGCCGGTGCCGGACTCGGCGCCGTGACGGGCTTTCTGGGGGTCGGCGGGGGATTCCTCGCCGTGCCCGCCCTGGTGAGCGTCCTGGGACTGGCCATGCGGCGGGCGGTGGGCACCAGCCTGCTCGTCATCACGGTGAACTCGCTCGCCGCGCTCGCCGCTCGCACCGGCACCACCGGCGGGCTCCACTGGGAGATCATCGGCCCCTTCACCGGAGCCGCGATCCTCGGCGCCTGGGACGGCAAACGCCTCGCGACGAAGATCCCCGGCACCGCCCTTCAGAAGGTCTTCGCCGGTGTCCTGCTGGCAGTGGCGGCCTTCATGCTCGTTGACGTGATCGCCTGAACACGAGGGCCGCCAACGGCTCAGCCAGGGCCCGGGAGGGCTTCTCCGGCCGGCCGCGCATCCCGCTCAGGACCGCCTCCAGCCCGCTTTCGTCAGATCAAGCTCCACCACGACTTCCGAACCGTAAGGACATTGCCATGACCACCCCCACGGCCCTCGCCACCGACGAGGCGCGCGCCCGCCTGCAGGAACTGACCGTCATCGATGTGCGTACCCCGGGCGAATACGCCGGCGGTCACCTCCCCGGCGCGCTCAACGTCCCCCTCGACCAGATCCAGCGCGCGCTGCCCTACATCCGTCACGCCACCGACCGCGGCGACGTCCTGGTCGTCTGTGCCTCGGGCGCCCGCTCCGAGAACGCCCGCAAGATTCTCACGGAGGCAGGCATCACCGCCGCCACCCTGTCGGGAGGCACCGGCGCCTGGGCGGCCGACGGCCACGAACTCCACCGCCCCCAGGGCGCCTCCCGTGCCACCTGGGGCATGGAGCGGCAGGTGAGGCTCACCGCAGGAGCGATCGTGCTGCTCGGTCTGCTCCTCGGGCTCGTCGTCCACCCCGCCTTCCAGCTCCTGTCCGCCGGCATCGCGGGCGGTCTGGTCTTCTCCGCCCTCACCAACACCTGCGGCATGGCCGCCATGCTCGCCAAGCTCCCCCACAACCGTCCCCGCGCCGCCGACCTCGACAACACGCTGGCCACACTGCGCAACCGCTGAACCACACGGCGAAGAAGGGGAGGGACCCGTCTCCGGGTCCCTCCCCGCGCTTTTGGACGCCAGGCATGCGGCCCGATGCGCGCTACCCGTGCGCAGACGGTTCCCTGTCCGGCGACGACTTCGGATCCCGACTTCTCACCGGCCGGAGCAGCACCAGCAGTGCGGCCAGCGCCGCCACCGCGGCCAGGACCAACAGCACCAGCCGGTCGGACACCACTGCGCCGAGGTCGGACAACCGCTCTTCCAGGGCGAACTCGGCATCGGTGCTCAACACCGACGGCAGCGCGGACGTGCCGTCGAAGGCCAGGAAGGCCACGCCGAGCGCGATGAACAGCACGCCGCCGACCAGCGAGGTGCTGTGCAGGGCCACCGGCCCCACCCGGAAGACCCGGCCCCGCAGCCAGCGCTTGCGGCCCAGACCGAACCGGTCCCACCACAACGCCAGCACGAACATCGGCACCGCCATCCCCAGGGCGTAGACGGCCAGGAGCACCCCGCCGTGCAGGGGGTCACCGTCCAGGGCCGCCACGGTCAGGATGGAACCGAGGACCGGCCCCGCACAAAAACCCGCCAGCCCGTACACCGCGCCCAGCGCGAACACCGACAGTGCCGAGCCCGAACGGCGTCCGCCCGCGGCCTGCGCCATCCGCCGCGAACCGAAGCCCAGTCCGGCGATCTGGGCCACGCCCAGCGCGATGACCGTCCATCCGCCCGCTGTCACCAGGGCTTCCCGATGGCCGTAGAAGAGGCGGCTGGCGAACGAGCCGGCCACGCCGAGCGGCACGAGTGTCGTGCACAGGCCGATGTAGAACAGGCCGGTGCGCGCCATCAGCCGGGTGCGGCTGGTGAAGGAGTAGGCGAAGAAGGCCGGCAGCAGCAGTGCGCTGCACGGACTGAGCAGGGCCAGCAGACCGCCGAGGAAGGCAACTGCCAGTCCGGCCTCGCTCATCGCCCGGCCGCCTTCGCCGCGGCCTCGACGGCTTCCTTGAAGGCGGCCGTGGGCTGAGCCCCCAGGATCGGCCGGCCGTTGATCAAGAACGCCGGAGTGCTGGTCACACCGAGGTTGTAGCCCTCCTCCTGGTCCCTCCGCACGGCGCTTCGGGCCTTGTCGGATGCCATGTCCGCCTGGAACCGCTCGATATCGGTGATTTTGGCCTCACGGGCCATGGCGACGAGCCTCTCGGCGCTGAACGCACCGGCGTTGCGTTCACGCGGCTTGCTGAAGGCAACGTGGTGGAACTCCCAGAACTTCTTCTGCTGCCCGGCTGCCCAGCCGGCCAGCGCGGCCTGCTCGGACTCCTCGCCGAAGACGGGGAAGTTGCGCCACTCGATACGCAGAACGCCCTTGTCCACGTACGAGCGCAGCAGCTCGGGCTCGGTCTTGCGGGCGAACTGGCCACAGAACGGGCACTGGAAGTCGGAGTACTCGATCATCACCACCGGAGCGTCTGGCCGGCCGACGGCCAGGGCGTCGGAGGGATCGCGGCGGGCAAGGGCGAGCAGGCTTTCGTCGACGGGCGCCGGGGCGGCGGACTCGGCGACAACCGGGGATTGGCCCGCGGCCTCGTCGCGGTTCCCGGAACCGTCGAGCATGAGGGCGAAAGCGCCGGTCACCGCGGCGGCGGCGAGAACCGCCGCGGCCGCGATGGTGCGCCTGCGGGTGCGGCGGGACGAAGACGGGGTGGATGCAGTCATGGAACACCTCAGACATGAGGGAGAGGGGGCAGAACCGGGCCGCAGATCAGGCAGACGCCGTGACCGGGCACGCGGTCTGCAAGGACAGGCGGCGCAGTGCGGCTTCCGTCAGCAGCCCCGCCGACACGAGGGCCAGCAGCGGCTGCAGGGGAGCCCAGTAACTCAGGGCTCCGGAAGCTCCAAGAAGCACAAGAACGAGCTTGTTGCAGACCGGGCAGCCGACGGCGAAGAAGGACAGCACGCCACCAGTCGCTCCCAGACGGCCGCCGTCGCGGGTCTTGGGCCCCGAAGGGACAGAGGGCCGGCGCACATAGGTGCTCAGGACGATGCCGGCCAGTACGGCCGTGACGACGAGGGCCGGGTAGTTCCACCACTCCACGGGGACCGACCGGCCGAACAGCGGATTGGGCACCACGTCGGTGGGTGCGCCGACCAGGATCGCCGTGGCCAGGGCACCGACGCCCGCCACAGTCCACTGCCGGGTCCGCCAAGCGCGCAGTGCCGCACCCGCCCGACGCCATGAGCGCGGGGAGGAAGACATGCTGAGAAGCTCCGTTTCCAAGGATTCAGGGACGCGACCAACAGGCCGGTCTAAATCCGCAGAACGGAGTGAAGTGTCGGCGGCGGCGGAGCCGGGCCGCCCGACAGCATCCCGGAGTGCTGTGACAGGAACAGCGCGGGGACGGAGTGAGGAACTGCTGGACCGGGGCACGAAGCCATCGGCGACACATTCTCTGCCCGCTGCGCGCTGTGATCGGCGATCACCTTCTTGCCGCACGGCGCCGCCGTCCCGCCGGGCCCCTCAGAGAGGGCAGGTGCATGCACCTGCTGCACGGCGGACGGATGCGTGCCCGGCCCGCCACGCTCTGCGTGCCCGAAGACACACAGCAGCGCCACCACGGCCACAAGCAGAGCCAGCACACCACGAAAACCGGCATGTGCCGGCCTGCGCGCTGCTGCTCGCTTCATCGTCACTCCTGCGTCCGCTGGGAGACACGGCCACCATAGGACACCCGCTCGGGTCCATATCCCTTGCCCTGGCAAGCAGGGACTTCCCCGTCATCCCCCTGGGCGCCGTGCCGACGCCTGAGATGCAGGCCGCCGTCGCCACCAGCCCGCCGGTCAGCCCGGCGGACTCCCCGCTATCGTGCTGCTGGCCGTACCCGCCTCATACTGATCGTCGCCCCCACCCGACAAGCCGGGCCAGCGATGGGGTGGCGCATACCACGGGTCAGGCCAGAGAAAGGAACAGCTTCTCCAGCCGGGCCCGCATCTGCTCCCGGTCACCGGAGGCAGTCATGTCGGCATCGGTCAGGCAGTGCTGCAGTCCCGTGGCGATGATCGCAAAACCCGCCTTGTCCAGAGCCCGGGACGCCGCCGCGAGCTGCGTGACCACCTCCTCGCAGTCCCGCCCCTCCTCGATCATCTTGATCACACCGGCTATCTGGCCCTGCGCCCGGCGCAGCCGGTCGACCACTGTCTTCAGTTCCTCAGCCGCCATCGCCAGTTCCACAGCCCACACTCCTTCACGATACCCCCACGGGTATCCTATCGAAGGGGTAACACCAACCGAGCAACAAAAAGTCCCCGGGGCACCCACAACCGCCCCCACCGCCGACCAGACGAACGCCTGCCCGCACAGCGGCCGGCCGCTGTGCTTGCCCTTCGGGCCGCGGTGTCGAGCCCTCCCGGCGTGGACTCGCGGATGTTCTCCCGCTCGGTCTTCGCCCTCGCCGCGCAGAACGCGAATCAGGTCGGGTTGGATCTGCTCGACGGACTCGCCGCCCGCGCGGCGCCGGAGCGCGGTGTGGAGCATGTCGTCGGTGATGACCGGGGGCCAGAACCCGTCCGTCGCGAGCAGCTACCGCGCACTCGCCGAGCACGCCAAGCGCGAGGCGTACCCCGAAGCCGTCGAACAGGCCCACGCCGACCTTGCCGCCATGAGTGACGCTTTCTCCCCTGACGCCGCGTCATGTGGCAGAGGAGCATTCTCCGCGCGGTTGCGCGGTGGCGCGGTGGCGGTGGGAGACAGGCGGCCCGCCCGCCGTCTGCCGGCAGAGCGGGCCGCTTGGTCGTGGGGACCAGGTCAGCTGATGGCCTTGTGCCCGGTCCAGTCGCCTGGCAGTTCGAGCTTCCGCTTGGCGTCGGTCCCCACGTCGAGGTAGGCGTGGAGGGTGTTGGTGCTGCTGCGGGTGTACCAGAGGTCGAAGCGGCCGCTGTGGTCCGCGTCGCCGGGTGAGGTGAGGAGCGGGTTGGCCGCGACGGTGAAGCTGCTTCCCGCCCGGACCCGGTTGGCCGCGTCGGTGAGCCAGTCGCCGGGTTCGTCGGTGCCCCGGTAGACCCAGAGGTCGCCGTTGGTGCGGTCACGGGCGGCCAGGTCCGGGCGGCCGTCGCCGTCGGTGTCGCCGGGCGCGATCAGGTCCGTCTCGGCCCAGCCCTCGGAGGCGAGCAGGACGGGTTCCAGATCGCTGTCGAGCCGGCGGTCGGCGTGGCCGAAGTACAGCCAGAGCCGGTCGCCCTCCTTGACGAGGAGGTCGGGGTGGCCGGGAACGTCAGGGGTGCCGTCGCCGTCCACGTCCAGCGGGCCGTCGACATCGCCGATGGCGAGGATCTGGTCGGCTTCCTGCCAGTGGTCGTTCTCGGACGCGTACACGGTCAGTTCCTCGCGGGCCGATCCGTCGGCGCATTTCGTGCAGGCGAAGCCGTGGCCGTTGTTCGGGTATGCCCAGAGCCGCTTCTTCCCGAGGGTCGCGTCCGTGCGCAGGGCGAGCAGATCCTCGTAGCCGTCGTCCGTCCAGTCGCCGCGATGGGTGATGAGCGTGTTGTTCCAGGTGAAGTCGGAAGCCGTCTTGGCGTTGGTGGCCAGGGTGCCGTCGCCGCCGCCGTGGTGGCGCTGGAGCACGCCGTCCTTGTCGATCGACCAGAGGTCGGGGTTGCCGTCGCCGTCGATGTCCCCCGGTTGATCCGGTCTGGCGAGCCCGAAGGCATAGAAGAGGTAGTCGGCAAGGTCGGAGCGGTTTCCTGCCTTGTCGAGACTGCGGGCGTAGAAGTAGTTCGCGCCGGCGGCCGTCGGGGTGACCCGGACGCCTGCCTTGCCGTCCGTGCCTGCCTTGACCGTTCGGACGGTCTTGTCGCTGTCCGTCCAGTACTCGTAGGAAACCACGTCGGACACCCCGCCGTTGGTCAGCTGGAAGACACCTTCCTCCCGGACCGAGCCGGTTCCGGTGGGCCAGCCGTTCGCGCCGTCCGGGAACCTGGTGGAGGAGATGCCGGGCCTGGCGTCCGGCCGGTCGGGATCGTGGAGGAAGCGGCAGCCGGGGGCGCCCTTGGTCGGGTTCCAGTCCGAGGTCAGTTTGCCGTCCCCGGCCTGTGCCTTCCAGGAGAAGTTGCCGCCTGCGGTCTTGACGTGGTCCTTGAGGAGGCCGGTGGGCAGGGTGTAGCGGGCGTACTGGCCCGACGGAGCGGAGATCGTCTTGTCGACGATCAGTGTGCCGTTCGGGTCGTCGTTGGGATGGTGGCCGGTGGCCCAGAGGTGGAACGTGATCCGGACGGTGTCGGCGTCCTTGTCGGTCGCCTTCGCGCGCAGGGAGATCGGCGTGTTGCCGATGAGGCCGAAGGGCGCGGTGGTACGGCAGATCTGGCCGTCGCCCGCCGTGGAGGGGCTGGTGTCCAGCCCGGTCGGCACCCCGGGGCGGGTGTTGTACTCGGTGGAGAGGACGGCGCTCTTGGCCTCGAACCGCTTCCAGCCCAGGACGTCCGACTCGTTGCCCGCCGCCAGCTCGAAGATGATGGTGTTCCACCGGGACGAGGCCGCGTCCTTCGCCCCCTTGGTGACGTCGAAGGCGAGGTTGCCGGCCGGGCAGCTGCCGCCCCAGCCCTTGGCGGCGGTGACGGAGTCCAGCATCTCGCGGCGGGTGGGGCGGTTGTTCCAGCTCGTCGACGAGCCGATGGTCGTCGTACGCCAGAGCTGTACGGGCTTCGCGGTGCACGAGTAGGACCACGTGTTCTTGATCCGGAAGGTCGACTTGCTGACGACCTTGTCCGTGCTCCACAGGTTCTTGGTGTTCATCCGGAAGTACGACCGGGCCAGGCCGTTGGTGACGTCCTCGTAGCCGACCCGGGCGTCCTTGGTGCCACCGAACCGTCGCTGTTACGCCAGCCGTTGCCGTTGTAGTAGGAGCTGTCCGGCGTCTTCTTGTAGGCGATGGCCCAGGCGTAGCGGGAGCCGGAGACCGAGGGGTCCAGGTACACCGGGTACTGGGTGTCCTCGCCGAGCAGGATCTCGCGGTCGGGGATCAGGGACAGGTTCCGCCCCTCCAGCGCGACGCCCATGGTGGCTTCGCGGGCGCCGTGGGGAGGAGTGAACTCGTCCACGGGCGGCGGCAGGGCAGCTTGCGCGCCGCGCGCCGTGGCCCCGCCGGCGGAGGAACTGCTGTCCCACATCAGCGGCGTGGGAGCGGTGAAGATCTCCTGCCCGGCAGGATTCACGGCGGTGAGGTTGCCGTGTTCGTCGGCCTCGACATCCAGTCCCTCGCTCTCCAGGCCGAACCTGACCGCTTGGAGGGCGGGGTTGGCGGCTGCGTCGGCGCTCTTCACCACCAGGATCTGGCCGAAGCCGGCCGATCCGGCGCGCAGGCGCAGGTCCACGTCCGGCAGCACGTCGGGGTAGGTCACGGCGTCGTCCTCGACCCGGGGCGTGGGCAGTTCGCCGGGCCAGGTCCAGTTCAGGCCGCGGCCGTCCCTGCGTACCGAGACGAGGGGGCCGTCGCCTCCACCGGAGAAGCGGACCTCCACCTCGGTCGCCTTCGGGGAGAGGGTGCCGTCCGCGTTCTCCGCGAGGGCGGTGTCGATCTCGCGGAGTGTTCCGTCCTGCCGCACCCACTGGGGGAGCGCGTAGGTGTCCTGAGTGAGCGTGCCGGACGGATTGGCGAACACCTGGGTGGTCTCGGTGCGTTCGGCCAGTACCTCGACCGGTTCGCCGCTCTCCTGGGCCTGCTCCAGGGCCTGGTCCGTCGGGTCGGCGGGTGCTCCCTCCGCCGCGGCCGGAGCGTTGCCCCCGTCGTCGGCGAAGGCCGTCTCCTCTCCGGTGAGCTGGGCCAGAAGGGCGACCGCGAGGGCGGTCGACAGGACGGCGCCGGCACCGGCGCGCCTCCTGCGTCTTTGACGGTATCTCCACATGGAAATTCGTTTCCTTTTCTCATTCATTGCATAAGACGGAACGTGTTCCGTATGTGCGCGCCACCTTATGGCCCGCCCTGAATGTGGGGCCGCGTGGACGCTTAACGGAGTTGTCTCCTTACCGAACGGCATCACTGCACGTCAAGGCATTTCCCTTTCGATGCTCAATCAGATGCATGATGGTGGTTTGAGGGCCTGTGCGGCAGCTTCTACGCTTCCGTAGATCACGGGCGGATAACTGATTCATTCGCAAGGTTGCATGTGCCATCGGGTGAGCTAGCTTTGGGTCGCCTTTACTCTTATGAAGATCCTGTGGGGGGACTCATGGCCGGCTCCGGCGGCAGAACCAGAGGTGCCTTCGCGCGCCGTCGACCCGTCGGCCGGACCCTCCGCGGGATACGCGTCATAGCCCTGTCCCTGATCGGCTACCTCATCGCCGGCCTGCTCGGTGCCCCCCTCGCGGCCGCCGCCGAACTCGCCCTCAGGGAACTGGACAAGCCCAAGCCGGTGCCGGTCTCGCCGGTCGAGCCGCAGCGGTTCGCGGCGGCCGACGAGGCGGCGAAGAACCCGTGGAAGCCGGATGCCGACGCGGCCTGGCCGACCCCCGGCAGCACGATCGCCACGGTCGCCGACACGCAGAGCAAGGCGTCCGGCAAGAGGGCGGGTTCGCTGCCCTTCCGGGCCTCCGCCGCCAAGGGGAAGGCCGCGGCCGACCAGGTGCAGGTGCAGGTGCTGGGCCAGGAGGCCGCCCGTACCGCAGGAGTCGACGGAGTGTTGCTGGCCGTCCGGGCCCTCGGCTCCGCCTCGGGACCCGACACGGCACCGCTGGACATCGAGCTCGACTACGCGGGCTTCGCCGGCATGTACGGCGGTGACTGGGCCTCCCGCCTGACGGTGCGCGAGGTGCCCGCCTGCGCCCTCACCTCATCGGGCCGTAAGGGCTGCGCCCCGTCCGCGGCCGTGGACAGCGTCAACGACTCCGAGGCCGGGAAGCTGACGGCCACGCTCGCCGCTCCGGTCGCCGCCACCCCCACCCCCACCACCGACCCGGTCACCTCCCCCTCCCTCTTCGCCACCGCGCGGGCCACCCCCGTCGTCGCCCCCGAGGCCCGGCTCCTCGCGGTCACCGCCGCCGCGTCCGGCGCCACCGGCGACTTCACCCAGACCTCCCTGGCCCCCTCCGGCTCATGGGAGGCGGGCGGCTCCTCCGGCGGCTTCTCCTGGTCGTACGAACTGGCGACGCCTCCGGTGCCGGGAGAGTTCGGCCCCGACCTGGGACTGTCGTACTCCTCGCAGTCCGTCGACGGACGTACCGCCGCCACCAACAACCAGGCCAACTGGATCGGTGACGGCTGGACGATGGAGCCGGGCTACATCGAGCGCCGCTACACCTCCTGCGAGGAAGACAAGAAGGACGGCAACAACCCGTCCGGCAGGGTCGGCGACCAGTGCTGGAAGAAGGAGAACGCCTCGCTCTCCCTCGGCGGCTCCTCCACCCCGCTGGTGAAGGACGACGCCTCCGGCGAGTGGCGGAAGAAGAACGACGACGGAACCCGCATCGCCCTGCTGACCAGCAGCAACCGCGGCAACGGTGACAACAACGGGGAGTACTGGCGCGTAACCGCCCCCGACGGCACCCGCTACTACTTCGGCTACCACCGCCTCCCCGGCTGGACCGAGGGCAAGCCCGAGACCAACTCCACCTGGACCGTCCCGGTCTACGGCAACCACGACGGCGAGCCCTGCCACGCCACCGCCTTCAAGGACTCCTGGTGCCAGCAGGCCTGGCGGTGGAACCTCGACTACGTGGTCGACCCGCACGCCAACGCCATGGCCTACTACTGGACCAAGGAGACCAACCACTACCAGCGCAACATCGATCCGGCCACGTACAAGGGCACCATGACCCCGTACACCCGGGGGGGACACCTGGACCGCGTCGAGTACGGCCTGCGTTCCAACACCATGTACGGCCGGAAGGCCGCCGCCAAGGTCGACTTCACCGTCGCCGAACGCTGCCTGCCCACCGACGACTTCGACTGCGCCGCGGCCAAGTTCACCGCCGCCAACGCCAAGAAGTGGCCGGACACGCCCTTCGACCAGTTCTGCACCGCCTCGGCCACCTGCGAAGGCAACTCCTCGCCCAGCTTCTTCACCCGCAAGCGGCTCACCCAGGTCACCACCTCCGCCCTGTCCGAGGGGACCTACCAGCCGGTCGACACCTGGAAGCTCGCCCACTCCTTCCCCGCCACCGGTGACGGGACCGACCCCGCGCTGTGGCTCGCCTCGCTGACCCGCACGGGCCACGCGGGCGGCAAGGACATCAGCCTGCCGGCCGTCACCTTCCGCGCGAAGCAGCTGCCCAACCGGGTCGAGGGCGCCGTCGACGAGGTGCCGCCCTACAACCGGTACCGCGTCCAGGCCATCGACACCGAGTCCGGTTCGACCATCGGCGTGACCTACTCCGAGGCCGACTGCAAGCCCGGCAGCCTGCCCACGCCGTCCACCAACACCAAGCGCTGCTACCCGGTCATCTGGTCCCCGCCCGAGTCCCCGGGCGTCGACTACGAGCCGTACCAGGACTGGTTCCACTCCTACGTCGTGACCCAGATGCTGGAGTCGGACAACACCGGTGGCGCGCCCGTCAAGCGCACCGACTACCGCTACCTCGGCGGACTGGCCTGGGCCAAGGGCGACGACGAGTTCACCAAGGCCAGGCACCGCACCTACGGCGACCGCCGCGGCTACGAGCGCGTCCAGGTCCGCGGCGGCGACCCCGCCCAGACCGAGCAGTCCCTCACCGAGACCCGGTACTTCCGCGGCATCGCCGGCGCCAAGGTGGCCGACGGCGAAGGCAAGGAGATCGCCGACCACGAGGCGTTCGCGGGGATGACACGCGAGTTCGCCACGTACGACGGTGACGGCGGCAGCCTGCTGACGGCCACCTCCTCCACCCCGTGGCGCTCCGCAGCGACCGCGACCCACAGCCGCAAGGCCGACGGCCTGCCCGACGTCCAGGCCTTCCACACCGGGACCTCGGCCGAGCAGAACCGTGGTGCGACCACCGGCGGGAAGCTGCGCCGCACCGAGACCGCGCTGACCTTCGACTCGCTGGGCCGGGTCGTCACCGCCTCCGAGACCGGGGACACGGCGGTGACCGGTGACGAGAGCTGCACCACCACCCGCTACACACCGTCCGAGGAGAAGAACCTGCTCGGCCTGGTCGCCGAGTCCACCGTCGTCGCCAAGCCCTGCGGCACCACGCCCAAGCTCCCCGCCGACCTCATCTCCCAGGACCGCTACTACTAGGACGGCGCCACCTCCCTCACCACCGAGGCGACCAAGGGCGACGAGACCCGGCGCGAGGAGCAGAACGGCGCGGGCACCGGCTTCGTCACCACCAACACCGCCGAGTACGACCAGTACGGCCGCCAGACCAAGGCCACCGACGCCTCCGGCGCCACCACCACCGTCGCCTACACCCCTGCCACCGGCCAGGCCCCGACCTCCACCACCAGCACCAACGCCCTCGGGCACGCCACCACCACCCACACCGACGTCCTGCGCGGCCTGGCCACCGCCGTGGTCGACGCCAACGGCAAGCGCTCCGACGCCGAGCACGACGCCCTCGGCCGCGTGACCAAGGTCTGGGACTCCGGCTGGACCAAGGCCGCCCACGCCAACGCGCCCCTCGCGGAGTACACCTACGCCGTCTCCAGGACCAAGCCCACCGTCATCACCGCCAAGTCGCTCAACTACCAGGCGGGATACGACACCTCGCACACCTTCTACGACGGCATGCTGCGCCCCCGCGAGACCCAGCAGAAGCCGGTCGGCACCAGCACCGGCGTGATCGTCTCCGAGACCCTGTACGACACCAAGGGCCGGGCCTGGCGCTCCTACGACCCGTACTACGTGGCCGGTTCACCGTCGACGACGCTGATCACCGGCGACGACACCAAGGTTCCCGCCGCCACCGAGCTCCGCTTCGACGGCGCCGACCGCCAGGTCGCCGCCCTCTCGGTCAAGTTCGGCGACGAGACCCGCCGCACCACCACCGTCCACGACGGTGACGCGACCACCGTCATCCCGCCGAAGGGCGGCACCGCCACCACCACCCTGGTCGACGCACTCGGCCGCGTCGTGGAGAAGCGCGCCTACACCAACGAGGCCCGCACCGCCCACCAGTCCACCACCTACACCTACGACCACCGGGGCAACCTCGCGGCCATGACCGGCCCCGACGGCACCGAGTGGGGCTGGGAGTACGACGCCCGGGGCCGCGAGACCACCGCGGACGACCCCGACAAGGGCACCAGCAGGACCACCTACGACGACGCCGACCGCCCCGTCATTACCACCGACGCCCGCGGCACCACCCTGACCACCAGCTACGACGCCCTCGGGCGCCCGACCGCGCTGAAGCAGGGCTCCACCACCCGCGCCGCCTGGACGTACGACACCGTCGCCAAGGGCCAGCCGGCCAGCGACACCCGCTACCTCGACGGCGAGCCCTGGACCAACTCGGTCACCGCCTACAACGACCGCTACCAGCCCACCGCCACCAAGACTGTCATCCCCTCCACCGCCAAGAACGTCGCGGGCACCTACTCCTGGACCCACGGCTACAACCAGTACATCGGCCTCCCGGAGTGGACCCTCAACCCCGCGATCGGCAACGTCCCCCGAGAACGCGTCACCACCGTCTACACCGCCGGCAACCTCCCCAACGTCCTCACCGCCGGCTCGGTGACCCTCGTCAACAAGACCTCGTACGACTTCTTCGCCCGCCCCGTCCGCGTCGAGCTGGGCAACCTCGGCCAGCGCGTCTACGACACCCGCGCCTACGACGAGCACACCGGCGAACTCACCCGCCGCACCGTCGACGGCGACATCGCCCTGCGCATCCAGGACACCCGCTACGGCTACGACGACGCCGGCAACACCCAGCGCGTCTCCTCCACCGAGGGCCAGGACGCCGCCGCCGTCACCGACACCCAGTGCTTCGCCATCGACGCCCTGGGCCGGCTGACCGACGCCTACACCGCCAAGAACGCCGACGACACCTGCGCCAAGGCTCCGACCGCGGCCACCGTGGGCGGACCCGACTCGTACTGGCACTCCTACGGCTACGACGCCACCGGCAACCGCACCCAGGAGGTCCAGCACCCCACCGGCGGCGCCTCCGGCCAGGTCACCCGCGCCTTCGCCGCCGACGCCGACGCGGCCGAGCAGCCGCACGCGATCCGCTCGGTGACCACCACGGGCGGGACGGCCGCGGGCACCGAGTCGTTCAGCTACGACAAGGCCGGCAACACCACCTCCCGCACCGGCGGCCCCCGCCCCCAGGAGTACACCTGGGACGCCGAAGGCCACCTGGCCACCGTCACCGAGAACGGCAAGAAGACCGAGTACGCCTACGACTCCGCCGGCCAGCGCGTCCTCGCCGCCGACGCCGACGGCTCCGCCACGGCCTACCTGCCCGGCGGCAACGAGCTGAAGGTCTCCGCCTCCGGCACCGCCACCGCCCAGCGCTACTACACCCACAACGGCGAGACCATCGCCACCCGCGACGGCAAGGGCTTCACCTACCTCTTCCCCGACCACCAGGGCACGGCCATGCTCGCCGTCTCCTGGGGCGCCGGCCAGCTCATCACCCGCCGCAAGCAACTCCCCTTCGGCGCCCCCCGCGCCACCACCGGCACCGACTGGCCCGGCGACCGCGGCTTCGTCGGCGGCACCACCGACCCCACCGGCTACACCCACCTCGGCGCCCGCGAATACGACCCCGCCCTGGGCCGCTTCCTCTCGGTCGACCCCCTCCTCCTCACCGACGACCCCACCCAGCACAACCCGTACACGTACGCCAACAACAACCCGGTGACGTACGCGGACCCGACGGGTGAGGCATATCCGGAGTGCGCCAGCGGGCAGTACAACTGCTCGATGGGGAAGAGCACGGGCGACATCAAGAAGATGACCTTCGGCAAGAACTACAAGAAGGTGACCAAGGCACAGGGGGGCACGGTCAGCCCGAACTACATCACGCAACAGAACAGCAGCTACCGGCACGTCTACACCAAGGGCCGGGGCGTCACCAGGCCGACCGCCGCGCAACTCGACATCGCCCAGAGAAACCTGGCTGCCAAGCGGGCGGCGGATGCACGCAAGGCTGCGGAAGCTGAGCGGAAGAAGACCGAGGAGAAGAAAAAGCAGAACGAGAGGGAGAGTGGATTCAAAGCTGGTCTCTCGAAGCTCTGGGACAATACCGGGGGGAAGGTGGTGTCTGCCGCAGCCGACGCCGCAGAATTTGCCTGGGACCACAGAGGTGACATAGTCAAGGGCGCGGCTATCGCTGGCTTTGTTGCCTGCACATTTGCCACAGCCGGAGCCTGTGGGGTTGTGGGCGGAGCTGCTTTTCTGCTCTCGGTGGGCAATAGGGCAGTCACCTTGGCGCAGGACAACAACTGGCGTACTGCCTCCGGGTGGACGTCTTTCGGGAGCGGTGTCGTACTCGACACGGTGGCTTGGCGGCTCCAGGTGGTCAAGAATCTGCACATGTTCGGCAGTGGGCACACCAATTTCCTCAACGCGATGCATACGTCCACTGGAAGAGGGCGACTGTATCAGCAGATGGGGGCGCTTACGTGGGGATTGAAGGGTTGGTAGCCTGAGGCACTCGCCGGTTGTAGAAATTCCACGTCAAGGGGTGTAGCGGGTTGGTGGTGCATGCATTGAATGTCACGCCCATGGGGATTCCAGTGGTTGGGGCAGTTATCGCCCTGGGGGTTCTGGCGTTCCTGTTGTGGGATGCCGTTCGAGTTCCTGGGGAGCCCTGGTTCAGGTGGATGAGTCCAGGTGGTTACTGTCTTATGCTTTTCGCGATCACTCAGTACTGGGTTCCCGTTATCGCCTTCTCTGCCCTGCTCATGGGGGTGGGGATGGGCCTTTCCAACTACTGGCGTTGGCGTGGACGGCATCGAAGCCGGGGACAGTGGCATCGAAAGATCCCTCCGTACCGTCCGCGGTAAGTGGCGTCAGCGTCGGGGAAGCGGCACGAATTCGGCGTGAAACAGCCAGAACCGCCCTCCCGCTGGTTGCCCTCACGGTGGTCACGGCGATCGTCACGAGGGTGACCGGAGGGTGGGCGGAGCGTCCGGCCGCCTGTCCGTCCTACCGAGTGGGCTCCCCGCCCCCCTTGCCCCTCCCCTTGGCGCTGATCGTCTCGCTCGCCCCCGGCAGAAAGTCCATCAGCAGTTCGTGGACCTCCCGCACCAGCGGCCGCAGTACCCGGAACCGCGACAGGCTCACCCCCCGGGCCGTCAGCCGCGCCCCCCGCACGGCCAGCCTGCGGGTGCGCTCCGTCTCCGGGGAGGAGTCGAAGACCCAGTAGAGGACGAGGCCCATCTGGGCCAGCCACATCAGTTCGGGGAGCAGGGTGGCCAGTTCGGCGGGGGGTTTGGCGCGGGAGCCGGTGAGGACCTCGCGCTGGATGGCGATGGCGGCGTCGCGGGCGGGGGAGGAGTCGGTGGAGAAGGGGCTCAGCGGGCTGGCGGGGTCGGCGGCGTTCTTGAAGAACTGGGCGGCGAACTCGTGGTACGGGGCCGCGATGTCGAGCCAGGCCGTGAGGACCCCGGCGAAGCGCTCCTCCAGGCCCGTCTCGCGCGCGAGGACGGGGGCCACGGCCGCGCGGTGTTCCTCGGCGATGCGGTCGTAGAAGCCTTGGACCAGGTGTTCCTTGGAGGCGAAGTAGTAGTACGTGTTGCCGGTGGAGACGCCGGCCTCGCGGGCGATGGCGCGCATCGTGGTCTTGTCGAAGCCGCGCTCCTGGAAGAGGCGCAGGGCCGTCTCCAGGATCAGGGTGCGGGTCTGCTCGCTCTTGGCGGTCCGGCCGTCCGGCTCCTTGGCCGGGGCCGCAGGTGCCGGTGCTGATGCCGGTGCCGACGGGGCGGCCGCCCCCCGCGCGCTCGCCCCGTCGTGTTCCTCGCTGGTCTTCTTGCCTGCCACGCGGCCGAGCCTAGCCGTCCGCCGGGCAGGTCGTGTCACACCCCGGGGGCTCGAAGACCCAGCCGGTACGGGGGTCGTACCGCCAGCCGTCCCCGGCCGGGTAACTGGTCCCGCCCCACTGTCGGGTGGTCTCCCGCAGGCGGGAGGCGGCCAGGACCGCGCCCCGGGCCAGGAGGGCGCCCGAGGTGGTGGTGGCGAGGCGGTGGGCGAGGGCGCGGTAGCCGTCCAGGGCCCACAGGACGGTGATCCAGGCGGCCGTTCCCCGGAAGACCTGGCCGCCGTCGCCCACCACGGTGATCTCGTCCAGGGTGGCCGCGTGGTCCAGGCCCGGCAGCAGCCTCCTGGCCCGCTCGGACCCGGCCGGGACCAGGTCGAGCGGGACGAGCTGGCGGCGGCGCTCCAGCCAGCCGCGCAGCTGGGTGCAGAGCGGGCACCCGGCGTCGTACAGCACGGTCAGTCGCCGTACGGGCCGGTGGGTGGCGGGCATCCGGGTCAGCCCTTGGCCGGGGCCGCGAACGGGCCGGCGGTGAGGTGGGCGTCGGGGGCGACCGGCGGGTGGGTCTCCTGGTCGCGGATGCCGCGGCGGCGGATCTTGGAGAGGACCCAGACGTTGCCCAGGTGCAGGACGCCGAGGACCAGCAGGACCACGCCGAGCTTGGCGGAGAGTTCCTCGAAGAGGGCGGCGGTGGAGGCAATCTCGTCGCCGCCGCGCAGGTAGAGGGCGACGAAGCCGAGGTTGACGAGGTAGAAGCCGACCACCAGGAGGTGGTTGACGGCGTCGGCCAGCCGCTCGTCGCCGTGCAGGACGTCGGCGATGAAGAGGCGGCCGTTACGGCTCAGCGTCCGGGCCACCCAGATCGTCAGGGCGATGCTGACGACCAGGTAGACGGCGTACGAGACCACTGTGAGGTCCATGTCCCCACCCTTCTTGAACGTGTTCAAAAAGCTGTCACGGGTGACAGTAGACCTCTTTTTGAACATGTTCAAGAAAGTCCCGGAAGGGCTGCGCCGCCGCGTCCGGGCATGCCGAAGGCCCCGCCCCCGGACGTACCGGGAACGGGGCCTTCAGGTCAGGGCGGGCCCTGAGCGGGACTCAGTAGCGGCGCGTGATGAGCGCCTTCTTGACCTCGGCGATCGCCTTGGTGACCTCGATACCGCGCGGGCAGGCGTCCGTGCAGTTGAACGTGGTGCGGCAGCGCCACACGCCGTCCTTGTCGTTGAGGATCTCCAGCCGCTGCTCGCCGGCCTCGTCACGCGAGTCGAAGATGAAGCGGTGGGCGTTGACGATGGCGGCCGGACCGAAGTACTGGCCGTCGTTCCAGAAGACCGGGCACGACGAGGTGCACGCGGCGCACAGGATGCACTTGGTGGTGTCGTCGAACCGCTCGCGGTCCTCGGCCGACTGCAGGCGCTCCCGGGTCGGCTCGTTCCCCTTGGTGACCAGGAACGGCATGACGTCCCGGTAGGCCTGGAAGAACGGCTCCATGTCCACCACGAGGTCCTTGAGGACCGCGAGACCCTTGATGGGCTCGACCGTGATGGGCTTCTCCGGGTTGATGTCCTTGATCAGCGTCTTGCACGCGAGGCGGTTGCGGCCGTTGATGCGCATGGCGTCGGAGCCGCAGATGCCGTGGGCGCAGGAGCGGCGGAACGTCAGGGTCCCGTCCATCTCCCACTTGACCTTGTGGAGCGCGTCGAGGACCCGCTCCTTGGGGTCGATCTCCAGGACGAAGTCCTCCCAGGTGACCTCGTCGGAGACCTCGGGCAGGAACCGGCGCACGCGCAGCGTGATCGTGATCAGGTGGGACGCGGTGGCGTCCTGGGCCGGCTTGTCGAGTACGGGGGTAGCCATCAGTACTTACGCTCCATCGGCTGGTAGCGGGTCTGGACGACCGGCTTGTAGTCGAGCCGGATCGACTCCTGGCCGTCGTCGCCGACCTCGCGGTACGCCATGGTGTGGCGCATGAAGTTGACGTCGTCGCGGTTGGGGAAGTCCTCGCGGTAGTGACCGCCGCGCGACTCCTTGCGGGCGAGGGCCGACTGCGCCATGACCTCGGCCAGGTCGAGCAGGTTGCCCAGCTCGATGGCCTCCAGCAGGTCCGTGTTGAAGCGGCGGCCCTTGTCCTGGACGGAGACGTTCTTGTACCGGGCGCGCAGCTCGGCGATCTTGTCGACGGCCGTCTTGATGGTCTGCTCGGTGCGGAAGACCATGACGTTGGCGTCCATCGTCTCCTGGAGCTCGGTGCGCAGCTCGGTGACGCGCTCCGTGCCGTTGGAGTCCCGCAGCCGCTCCACCATCTCGATCACCTGGGCGGCCGGGTCCTCCGGCAGCTCCACGTAGTCGTTGCCGTGGGAGTACTCGGCGGCGGCGATGCCCGCGCGACGCCCGAAGACGTTGATGTCGAGCAGCGAGTTGGTGCCGAGGCGGTTGGCGCCGTGCACCGAGACGCAGGCGACCTCACCGGCGGCGTACAGGCCCGGGACGACCGTGGTGTTGTCCGCGAGGACCTCACCCTGGACGTTGGTGGGGATGCCGCCCATGGCGTAGTGCGCGGTCGGCTGGATCGGGATCGGGTCCGTGTAGGGCTCGATGCCGAGGTAGGTGCGCGCGAACTCGGTGATGTCCGGGAGCTTCGCGTCCAGCTGCTCCGGCGGCAGGTGGGTGAGGTCGAGGAAGACGTGGTCGCCCTCGGGGCCGCAGCCACGGCCCTCGCGGATCTCCGTGTAGATGGAGCGCGAGACGACGTCACGCGAGGCGAGGTCCTTCATGACGGGCGCGTACTTCTCCATGAAGCGCTCGCCGTCCTTGTTGCGGAGGATGCCGCCCTCACCGCGGGCGCCCTCGGTCAGGAGGATGCCCATGCGCCAGATGCCGGTCGGGTGGAACTGGAAGAACTCCATGTCCTCCAGCGGCAGGCCCCGGCGGAAGCAGGCGGCCTGGCCGTCGCCGGTCAGCGTGTGCGCGTTCGACGTCACCTTGAAGAACTTGCCGGTGCCGCCGGAGGCGTAGACGACCGACTTGGCCTGGAAGACGTGGATCTCGCCGGTGGCCAGCTCGTAGGCGACGACGCCGGCGGACTTCTTGACCCCGTCGACCTCGGTGATGAGCTGGTCCAGGACGTAGAACTCGTTGAAGAACTCCACGCCCTCCTTGACGCAGTTCTGGTACAGCGTCTGGAGGATCATGTGGCCGGTGCGGTCGGCCGCGTAGCACGCGCGGCGGACCGGGGCCTCGCCGTGGCTGCGGGTGTGACCGCCGAAGCGGCGCTGGTCGATGCGGCCCTCGGGCGTCCGGTTGAACGGCAGGCCCATCTTCTCGAGGTCCAGGACCGCGTCGATGGCCTCCTTCGCCAGGATCTCGGCGGCGTCCTGGTCGACCAGGTAGTCACCGCCCTTGACCGTGTCGAAGGTGTGCCACTCCCAGTTGTCGTCCTCGACGTTGGCGAGGGCGGCGGCCATGCCGCCCTGGGCCGCGCCGGTGTGGGAGCGGGTCGGGTAGAGCTTGGTCAGCACGGCGGTGCGGCTGCGCTTCGTCGCCTCGATGGCGGCGCGCATGCCGGCGCCGCCGGCGCCGACGATGACGGTGTCGTACTTGTGGATCTTCATGTCGGTTGCCTCAGCCCCGTGCCTAGCGGATGTTCGGGTCGAAGGTGAAGATCACCAGCGTGCCCAGCAGAATGGTGAACACCGTGGCCGTGTAGAGCAGGCCCTTCAGCCACAGTCGGGTGCCCGCGCGCTCGGCGTAGTCGTTGATGACGGTGCGCAGGCCGTTGGAGCCGTGCAGCATCGCCAGCCAGAGCATGGCCAGGTCCCAGACCTGCCAGAACGGGGACGCCCAGCGGCCGGCCACGAAGGCGAAGCCGATCTTGGAGACGCCGCCGTCCAGCACGAGCTGGATCAGCAGGTGGCCGATGACCAGGACGACGAGGACGACACCGGACAGGCGCATGAAGAGCCACGCGGCCAGTTCGAAGTTGCCGCGGGTCGACTTGGGCGTCTTGCGGGTGCGCTGGCGGGGCGGCTCGATGATCGGCGCGGGGTGGTCGACGTCGTAGAGGGAAGCGCCCTCGACGGGGCCGACGGCGGCGTTGGTCTCAGTGGACATCAGCGTCAGCTCCCGAACACTTCGCGTACGGCGTGGCCGAGGACGGGGTACAGGGCCCCGACCATCAGAACGAGCCACACTCCCACCACGGACCACAGCATCTGCTTCTGGTAGCGGGCGCCCTTCGACCAGAAGTCGACGGCGATCACCCGCAGGCCGTTGAGCGCGTGGAAGAGCACGGCCGCGACGAGGCCGTACTCCAGCAGGGCGACGATGGGCGTCTTGTAGGTCGCAACGACCTCGTCGTACGCCTCGGGAGAGACGCGGACGAGAGCGGTGTCCAGCACGTGTACGAACAGGAAGAAGAAAATGAGGACGCCGGTGACTCGATGAGCCACCCAGGACCACATTCCTTCCCGGCCGCGGTACAGCGTTCCAGCCGGCACGGAAGAACCCTCCGGGGAAAGGATTTGGGGCCTGCCGGCTTCCTAGGTCGGTCTTGGCCCGGCCGGGTACGGTCCACCGGCCCTGGACATCGTAGCGACGTGTTGTCGGTTCCCTCGCGCCGGGGCCTTCGGTGTGATCAAACTGGCACGTACGGGCTATCAGGACGCCCCGAATCCCGCGATTCCGGGCATACGGCGTCTTCTGGCGACCCGTACGGGCGGTCCGGGGCGCGCCGGCCGGGAGCGGGGAGCGACGCCGCCGGCCGGGCCGCGCCCGCCGCCCGGCGGGCCAGCCGCCC
>NZ_JBEYXW010000052.1:0-27890 GCF_040645195.1 Saccharomonospora sp. NPDC046836 | reverse complement strand
CCACCAACGAGTTCGGTTACTCACGGACCGTCATGGGTTTGACCACCACCCGACACCGGGCGGCCCAGCCGCCCGGCGCCGGAACAGCCGGTTCCACAGCCTCACCGCAGGCCCCCGCCACCCCGGCGGGGGCCTGTGCCCATACCGGCCACCGACGAGGACCCGCAGCCCATGCCCAAAGGCCGCTACTCCCTGCACGATCCGCACGACCACACCCCCCTTGCCGAAGAGCACTTCCACTGCGCGCCAGGCCCCCACGGCTGGCGCTACGTCGCCCAACTCACCACTCCCACACCGGAGAACGACCACCTCGGCTCCGTCGATCTCACCCTGGACGACCTCGGCCGCCCGCTTCGCCTCGAACTCCACTCCGGCGGCTGGCAGGTCCGCGGCGGCGCCCTCGAAGGCGTCACCTGGGTACGCACCGACCCCACCGGCGAGGAGGCGTCCGAAGGCACCGTCGCCGCCCACGCCTTCACCGGGAACTCCCCGGCCTTCCTGGTCGCCACCGCCCGCCTGCTGCGCCTCACGACCACGTCACCCCCGACCCGCGTCCGCCTCGTCTCCTTCACCGGCCAGGCCCTCGCTCCCCGCACGCTCGATCAGCAGTGGGCCCTGCGATCGAGCGAAACACACGCCACCGACAACGGCCCGCTCACCGTGGACGAATACCTCGTCGGCGACGTCGAAACCGGGGAACAGCACACTGTCCACCTCGCAGGCGATGTGATCCTGAACGCCCCCGGCATCGAACTCGAGGACCTGGAGACTCCGCCGACCCGCTTCCCCGAGTGACCTGGGAGCCCCCTCCACACGGGCGGCACGAACCCGGTCCCCGCCTGCCCACCGGAGGGGCCCTCCCCGCCCCCGCCACCCACCCCGACGGAGAGGTTTCGCTCCCTACATCCCGCGCTTCAGTGACGGGACCGACCCCGCTGCCCGGAACCTCAGCCTCCACCCCGCCACGCGGCACAACCTCCACCTTCCGGCTCTTCCGCCGCTCGTACGCCACCGCCGCCAGGTAGCTCCCGACGGGCGCCCCGGCCGGCACCGGCACGCCGGTCCGTACGACGAGCTCCTCGGCGAGCCGACCCGCCATCGCCGCGGCGGCCTGCGCGTCCAGCTGCCGGGCCGCGGCCCAGGTACTGACGTACCGCGAGCCGGAGGGGGTCGGGAACGGAGGACGTCCAGCCCGTTCATCCGCTGGGCGAGCCACGGCCCGGGCGCCGCCAGCTCGGGGACACGCGCCGAGGTCCAGTCCGCCATCGTCGTCCCCGCCGAACTCGGCGAACTCACCCGCTCCGGCGGCGACTACGAGGCGTACTACTCCAGCCATCCGGCGACCTCCTTCGCCGCCCAGGTCTGGACGAACAACGCCCAGGGACGCCGCCCTCCGCCGGCCCCGGCCCGCGCCCCCGCCGAGACGCCCTCGCACAGGAAAGACGTGCGGCCCTCGGCCTTCCCCTGGTCCTCCAGGTCTCCGGCGCTAGCTGTATTGACCACGAGCGTTGTTGACAGTCGCCGGATTTGATCAAGACGAAGACCTCCGGTGCAGTGGAGCTGTCTAGGACTGCACCGCACGGAGGTCTTCGTGTCCCACCGTAATGCCCGCCTGACCGTTCACGGCAGGCGGCTTCTGGTCCAGCGCGTCCAAGCCGGGCGCCCGGTGGCACACGTGGCCGCCGAGATGGGCATCTCACGCGTGACCGCCCACGAATGGGTCCGCCGCTGGCGTGAGGAGGGAGAAGCGGGCCTGCACGACAGGCCCAGTCGCCCACACAGCACCCCGCACCGCACCCCGGCGGGCACCGAGGCCCGGATATGCGAACTGCGCCAGACCCGTAAGCTCGGCCCGGCCCGTATCGGCCCCGTCCTCGGCCTGCCCTCCTCCACCGTGCACCGCGTCCTGACCCGCCACGGACTCCACCGCCTGGCCTTCCTGGACAGGCCCACCGGCAAGGTCATCCGCCGCTACGAGCGCTCCCGCCCCGGCGAACTGGTCCACGTGGACATCAAGAAGCTCGGCAACATCCCCGACGGCGGCGGCCACAAGGTCCACAGCCGTCAGGCCGGCGAGACCAACCGGAACGCCACCACCACCGAACGAACCTCCAGCGGTACCCCGAAGATCGGCTACAGCTTCATCCACACCGCCGTCGACGACCACACCCGCCTGGCCTACAGCGAGATCCTCACCGACGAACGTCAAGAGACCGCCACCGCTTTCTGGCACCGGGCACAGTCGTTCTTCACCGACCTCGGCATCACCGTCGAGCGCGTACTGACCGACAACGGCTCCTGTTACCGCTCCCGCATCTGGCACGAGACGCTCAAGACCGCGGGCATCACTCACAAACGCACCCGCCCCTACCGGCCACAGACGAACGGAAAGGTCGAGCGCTTCAACCGCACCCTGCTGGACGAGTGGGCCTACCTGCGGCCCTACGCCAACAACACCGACCGCGCCGAAGCCCTCGAACCATTCCTCCACGCCTACAACTACCATCGCTGCCACACCGCACTCGGAGGCCGACCACCGATCAGCCGTGTCAACAACGCAGCGGGTCAATACAACTAGGCGATGCGGCGAGCGCCGACGACGGCGCGCGGAGCATCCCCGCAGGTGCGGGGCCGACGCGGCGGCGGACAGCTCGCTGAGCGGGATCGACGGAGCATCCCCGCGGATGCGGGGCCGACCACCGGGGACTGCAAAGCGCCGCCCGACCCTGAGGAGCATCCCCGCGGGTGCGCCGCCGACCTCGGGTGAGTTGTCGCCGGCCTCGGCCCCTGCGGAGCATCCCCGCGGGTGCGGGGCCGACGTGTGCGCCCGGCCCCCTCGCGGGGGTTTTCTGGGAGCATCCCCGCGGGTGCGGGGCCGACCTCGGCGTGCCTTCCGGCCCGGCACCGGTCAGCGGAGCATCCCCGCGGGTGCGGCGCCCACCGTCTGGCCGAGCTGGTCCTCGCCCACCGGAGCATCCCCGCGGGTGCGGGGCCGACAGGGGGGTGGTCATGGGGTTCGGTCTCCGGTTGGGAGCATCCCCGCGGGTGCGGGGCCGACGCCACGCTGTACCTGCCCGGCGAGGTCTGGAAGGGAGCATCCCCGCGGGTGCGGGGCCGACGGTGGCCATCGCGCTGAGCCGGTACACCGAAGGGGAGCATCCCCGCGGGTGCGGGGCCGACATGCGCACGCGTCCGCGAGGCTGAGCCCGGAACGGAGCATCCCCGCGGGTGCGGGGCCGACGAGACCGGCTCGCGGTACGGCGGCACCGGCCGCGGAGCATCCCCGCGGGTGCGGGGCCGACGAGGACGAGCACGACCGGGACCAGGACGGCCAGGGAGCATCCCCGCGGGTGCGGGGCCGACCTCAAAAAGGGGAAGCTCGGAAGCCTCACTCCCGGAGCATCCCCGCGGGTGCGGGGCCGACGCGACCGGCGCGGGCGCATGCGTGTCCATGTGAGGAGCATCCCCGCGGGTGCGGGGCCGACGGGGTCGCGGTCGCCACGCTCACCCTGGACTCCGGAGCATCCCCGCGGGTGCGGGGCCGACTTGCTGACCTGGGAGGTTACCGCGAGGGTGCCTCATTTTCATTCATGTGCGTCACCCTTCGTTCGTGGGCCGGGAGCGAATGGCGGGGATCGTCTTCAGAGAGCGCGATGTACGCGACCTCCGCGAGAGGCTCGCCTACCGTGGGGAGTCGGAGGGTGTCACAAGGCGGAAGCGGGGACGCCGCTTCAAGGCGTCGTCAGGACGGGTCGGGCGTCGACTTTTTCGGGCGTAGATCGAGCAGTTGCGGCGCCAAGGCAGGCGGCAGGAGCCACAGGCCGGCGATGCCGGCGGTCGTGACCATCGCGAATAGCAGCAGGGCGACGGTGTTCTGGTGGGCGGAGCCGAAGAAGCCGGCCATTAGGGACAGGGCTACGACGAAGATCATCATGAATCGCCAGTGCCTGCGGCCCAGGAGGAACGGACGGTCGTCGGTGCTCCGCCACCAGGACATGCTGGACAGCGTGGTGAAGCTGAACGCGGCGAGTGGAACGACGATCGGCAGCCAGAAGCGCAGGTGGTCGTCGGCGGGCAGTTGCTGGCCGCAGCGGTCGCCCGCGTGGTGCAGGAACCAGAGGTACATCGGGATGCTTACGAGCGCGTACAAGCACAGCACCACTCGCATTGCCCGGTCGACCATGCCGGTCTTCCCCATTTTTATGGTCACGACGGTAGTGATCAGCGCCTCGGGCCGGTGCGCGTTCGTGAGAACCCGCCATAATTCGGCCATCCGTCGCACGTGCGGGATTCAGCCGTTATCCAGCACGCCCTGGGGCATGCCGTAAGAACAGAAGGACGAACCTCGAGGGGGCATAGATGAGCGACATCCCGGCACATGAGGCCGACTCGCATCGTCAGGTGTGGGTTCTCAAGGCGGGCCAGTGAAGCCTTACCCAGGACCCGGTGGAGAAGTACGAGGACGAGGTTCGCGGCTACGTCGATATGGTCAAAGCCGCCGGGTACACCGCCTGGACCGGGGTGGGCAAGGCGTACGTGGTCCCGCTGATGCTGACGGTGTGGCCGCGTTTCGAGGAGCCCTCGTTCTTGTTCGATCTGGAGGGGGCAGATGAGACGCAGACCGTCTACGCCGCCTCGCTGCCCGACGCGCTTACGTTGCTGAACCAACTGTCCCCAACGTTGCAGGCTCTCGCCGTCACGGACCAGATCGCGCAGGCCGAGCCCGAGACCATGTCCGTCCTCGCCGACGTCCTGGACAAGCTGCACGGCCGCCGTCGCGGCCAGAACGGCGCCGTCATCCAGAAGTGACGCCTCGCGCAGCAGTGCCCTGGGAAGCTACCGGACGAGGAGCGGCCGGCGGTCACGAACGAGCCGGGGCCCGCAGACGCAAAAGATCTCCCGTAGGGTACGGGTACGTACCCGTACCCCTGGAGGAGGAGCAGGCGTGTCCGACGCGAATGTACGCATCCCGGAGGCGGCCAAGGAGCGGCTGGCGACCATCGCCGCGGCTGAGGGCTTGTCCTTGCGGGCCTATCTGTCCCGGCTGGCTGAGACGCTGCTGACGCCGGAGGAACGCGCCGAGCGGGCGGAGCAGGCCCGGGCCGCGTTGGAGAGGTGGACCGGTTACGCGCCGAGCGCCACCGAGCAGCAGGAGCTGGACGGGGAACTGGACCGGCGCCTGGCGCAGGCGGCCGGCCGGTGAGTACAGCGGTGCACATCGTCCTGGACGAGACAGCGATGGCGGCGGCCGGGCAGGGCAACGTCCTGGCCTCCCGGCTGATCCACCGGGCACACGCCGAGGCCGACTGGTTCCTCTACGCCCCGGCCTGCGCCCTGGTGGAAGCGGACCGCACGAGGCCCGGAACGGCAGAGCACCTCGCTTCCCTGCCCGGCATCACGGTTGTGGACCTGGACCTGCCCGCCGTACTGGCGGTGGCCAGGGACGAGGGCTGGGCGGTCGCCCACAGCCGTTACGCAGCGCAGCCCACCCCCGAGCGACCCGACGGCGCGGTCGTCGCCACCACCGCGGCCCGCCGCTGGGCGGGATCTCAGGTGCGGGTTCTCGACCTGACCCCCTGACCCGCAGGAACGTCCTCGACTCGGTGACGGGAGCGCCGGTACAGCGCCGATGCCGTCCGGAAATCATCCACATCGGCGAGGGCGGGAGGGCGGGAGCGAGCCACGTCGTGTCCCACCGGTGGTGTGCCGGGGCGTCCCGGTAGGCGTCGTGGGGGATGCCGAGCGCTTCGAGGAGCCGGCGGCCGGCGGTCCAGTCGGCTTCCAGGGTGCCGATGCCGCCGAGCGCGATGTGGCGGGCCCCTTGGAGGGCTCGGGCGTGGCGGCGCAGGTTCTGCCGTACGTCGTAGTCGTCGAGCCGCGCCGGGCTGCCGGTGACCTCCACGAGCTGCGGGTGCGGCGGCCGGTCGCTGAGTAGTGAGGCCTCGGCCACGCCGACTGGCCAGCTGACCAGCGGCCGCTCGCCCGCCTACCCTCGCCCCGGCAAGCCTCGCCCCCGCCACCGAACGACGGCGCTCCCCAAGTCCCGGCGCCAGGCCGAACCTGCACCACCTCACCCGGGAACCTCATGTCAGCACCACACCACTGCCCCTCGCCCGGCAACCGCTCCTTGCCCCCGCTCGACCTGGCGCCCGGCACGCCGCTGAGCGCCAGGCCCTGCAGCCTCCGGCAAGTCGACCTACGCCGAGACCACGACGGTCGACGCCTGGATCTGCTTCGACACCCTCCGCCAGGGCCGCCGACGGTCAGTCCGCCGCCCGGCCGCCGTGGCACGGCAGAAAACCCTCCTGGAACAGCACTTGACCGTCGAGGCGACCACTTCGTCGACAGCACGAAGATCGAGGGCCACGTGCGGGCCGACTTGGTCGAGCAGGCCCGCCCGCACGACCACCCCGTCGTCGCTCTGCGCTTCCTGCCCGACCTCAGCACGTGCCTGGCCCGCAACGCGCAGCGCCCCCCAGCCGGCGGGTACCGCCGGACACCCTGCGCTGGCAGCACCGCCTTGCTCGGGAAGCCACCCCGGCGCCCTGCTCCGCGAGGCCTTCACCGCCGTGCACGCTGGCCTCGGCGTCGGCACCGAGTCCGGCCGCCCGGCCTCGCGGCAGTCACGCCGGCTGGCGTGGCTGCCGGAACGGACAGTCCGCGTACGCGCTGGCTTTCGCGACGCCTTGACGACCGTCAACCTCGACCACGTTCCCGAGCGCCGCGAACGAGTGCTGTTCCGAGCTGCGGAATCATGAGATCCCGTGTGCTTTCAAGACGCTCCGTACGGTGTCGCGGGAATGCCCGGTGAGGTCTGCGATGGACACCTCCGAGAGGCCCGCCCTCTTCGCTTCGAGGATCAAGCCGTCGCGTTCCTGGCACTTGCGCCGGTACTCCGTGAGCTTCGCCCGGATCGCCATCTCAGCGGCAGGCTGCGGTGGCGGTGTGATCCAGGTAGGGGAACCGGGCCCGCAGATGTGAGAGGACCTGCGCCTATCCATTTCCATGTGCGGCAGCGTAGAACCTGCGGTGGTGGGCAGCGGGCCGACGCGCTGTGCATAAATGAGCAGACTGTGCAAGATTGCACACCTTCAATGGGCTGGATGGGTGAATGTCCAGCCCTGAGCCGGTCCGGGAGTTGAGGGGGGGAGCTCGCCTTCTGGGACATCTTGGCTGCCCTGCCGTCGGCAGGATCGCCGAAGGTTCTCAGCCCGAGGCACCCGTCCGAGTCAAAGGAACCCCCAGATGTTCGCCCCCCGCGTCTTCGCCGCCGTGGATATCGGGACCTACGCGATCGGCGGAGGCTGGACCACAGCCTCACCGGACAACGAGGCCCCGGAAACGCGAAAGATCCACTTCTTCAACAACTGGGAATCGCAGCCAACCCCCACGGTCAAGAACCTCTCGGCACTCCTCCTGGACGCCGACGGCCAGATGATCGCGTGGGGCTATGAAGCAAGGAGCCTGTGGCTCACGCAGGGCACGGCACTGCGCACGGCAGGGGCCACGTACCACCACGGATTCAAGATGGACCTCGGAGCCCCGGGGGAGATCAGCGGCACGGAGAAGGCTGGGGAAGAGGCGCAGGATGCCGACGAGGCTGACGACGCCCCGACGAGGCTGACGACGCCCCCGAGCTCGAATGCACCGCCCACGCCAGCGGCGTGAGCCCCCGGGACCTCCAGACGGCGGACCTGCTCACCATGCTTCTGCGCCAGGTCATGCAGGTGATGCTCCAGCAGATCACCGCCAGCGGCTACGACGAGGACGACGTCCGCTACGTAGTGACGGTGCCCGCCTGTTTCAGCGACTACCACAAAGCCGTCTACCGCGATGTGATCAAGAACGCTGGGCTGCCCGGCGAAGACGGCCGGGTCCTGCTCTCCCTGGAACCCGAAGCCGCCGCCCACCACGCCCGCGTCTCCACAGCACGTCCCGGTTGTTCCGCCCCGGGGCTGATGGCCCCGGGGGCCCGCTTCATGGTGGTCGACTGCGGTGGCGGCACCATCGACATCACCGCCTACGAGAACGCCCAAGACGGCAAGATGGTCGAGATCGGGCGGTCTCTCGGCGACCGGCTGGGATCGGACTTCCTCAACCGCCGCGTCGAGAGCGAATACCTCCTCGAAAGCTTCGGCAAGGCGGCCATGGACGACATCCGGGAATCCTGCCCCGACGCCCTGCTGCACATGATCGACCAGTGGGAGCGCGCCAAGGTCGCGGTCCGGCTCGACCAGGAGGACGACCTCACCCTCCTCATTCCCACCGCCATCGACCGGAAGTTGGGAGCGGCGGGCCGCCGCCGACTGGCCCGCCGCCAGAACAAGGTCGACGACGCCATCCTCCTCACCCCCGCCCAAGTGCACGCGCTCTTCGACGCCGTCGTGCCAGGCATCCTCGACCTCGTCGAGGCCCAGCTGAACGAGATGGAAGCCACACAGAGCGACTCCGACCCCTCCAACGTGATCGTCCTGGCCGGCGGCTTCAGCAACTCGCCGTACCTCCAGCAGGCCATCAAGGAGCGCTTCGGGGCCCGCGCCACGAGCATCGTGCCGCCGAACCCCGACATCGCCGTTCTGGCCGGCGCCGTCCACTTCTGCTACGACCCCCAGACCCGCGCACGCCGTAGCCGCTTCACCTACGGCATCGACACCGCCATGCCATTCGAAGAAGGCATCGACCCCGAATCGACCCGGTTGAAAACTCCGGACGGAGACCGGTGCGGGGGCCGGTTCAACATCTACACCACCACTGGACAGTCGGTGCCGACGGACGCCGAGGTCCACCACACGCTGATTCCCCTGTTCGATGAGCAGAAAGTAGTCCGGTTCGGCGTCTACGCGACTCGGGACACCCAGCCCCGATACATCACCGACGACGGCTGCGACCAGCTGGCTGAGGTCACCGTCGACCTCAGCCCGGTCATGCGCTTCGAGCGTCATGAGCGCGCAGTGCGGGTCTTCATGAAGTTTGGCGAGACCGAGATCAAGGTCCGCGCCGAACTGGTGCATGGCGGCGGCGAGGCCAACGCGCAGGTCCGCTTCCACTCCAACTACTGAGCCGAGACCCATCTTGTTCCTTGAACCAAAACCCCTCTCGCACGACGTGTGGCTGGCTGGCTCCGACCGGGACCCGGACATCCTTCCGGACCGCGCACCAAGCATCACCGATGAGCTGGAGGTCGCCCGCCAGCGGATCGAGGTACTGGAGTTCCAGGTGCGCCGCGGAGCTGCCGAGCACCAGCGCATGTGGCAGCACATCAGCCGCGTCGAACGCCAGCTGGGCACACTCCTCGCCGCCCAGCTGGACCAGCGCGGCGATCTCGCGGGAGAACAGCACTGTGAGCACCAGGAACTCTCCCGCCAGACCCGGACACTGGTGGAACAGCAGTTCCAGAACTTCTCCCGCCGGTACAGCGACAGAGCCGACGTCGCCCGAAACCGCCCCAACCGGGAACGCACCGCGTTCCTCATGTCCAAACTCACCCAGTACCTCCTGACCAAGAGGCCGGCCTCCAGTTGGGCCATCCAGCAGTCCCTCCGTCTCGGGGACGACCCCGACATCGAGGCCGCGATCAACCGCCTGCGGACCGACTGCGTCGCCCTGACGGAGCGCATCGCCAAGATCGGCCTCGCGCATGAATGGAGCTACACCTACACCGCGAGAGCCCCCCCTGGACCCTGAACGGCAGGACGCCTGGGCATCATGCGACCTCGAGGCACCAGTCTCCTTCGTTGTCGCTCCGGCGTATCTCGTCGATGGCCGGATCTACGGCCGCCAGCTGGTCTATACCGCCTGACGCTTCCGGGGCCCACCCTGCGGCGCGGTGGGCCCCGGGACTTGAGGTCGGCGAAGGCGTTCTGACAGCTCTTGGCGCGGGCGGCCTCGGCGATGTCCACTACGGTGGCGCCCGCCGAGGCCGCGGTCCGGTTTCCTGACCAGGCCGGACGGCGTCAGCTCAGCACCTTCGCTTTCCCCCCTCCCGAGGCTCTCGCCCAGGGCCCGGACACGCTAAGGCAGGTCGACCCGGAACTAAGGCACGAAAAAACGTGCCTTAGCCAAGCCCGCCGGCGAACGCACAGTGGCGGCTTCGGCCCGCCGCCCGCTACCACCTTCCTCACCCGCCCCCGAAAAGGATCGGCCCTGGCGCCACCGCGACAGAAACGGCACCCGCAAGCACAGCCAGCCCCCACCCGTCTTTGCATGGTCAAGGCCCGTCGTTCCGGAGCTAAGGCACAAAAAACTGTGCCTTAGAACTCATCTCATTTGGTGAGTCTGCGGTAGCAAATGAGGGTGCAGGCGATGCTGGTGAAGGCTAGGAAGTGGTCGGCCTTGCGTTCGTAGCGTCGGTGGAGTCGGCGGCAGCCGGCCAGCCAGGCCATGGTGCGTTCCACGGTCCAGCGGCTGCGGCCCAGCCGTTGGGAGGACTCGACTCCCTTGCGGGCGATGCGGTGGGTGATGCTGCGTTCGCGTAACCATCGCCGCAGGTGGGCGTAGTCGTAGCCCTTGTCGGCGTGGAGTTTGGCGGGCTTGCGCCGTCGCCGGCCGCGGCGCGAGCGGATCGGTGGGATGCCCTTCACGAGCGGGATCAGGGCCTGGCTGTCGTGCAGGTTGGCCCCGGAGATGCCAACGGATATGGGCAGACCTGACCGTTCCGTGATCAGGTGGATCTTCGAGCCGTACTTGCCCCGGTCGACAGGATTCGGACCTGTCAGGTCCCCCTTTTCAGGGCCCGCATGTTCACCGAGTCGATCGCGCACCGCGACCAGTCCAGCTCGCCGCGGGACCCGAGTTCGTCGAGGACCAGGCGGTGGAGCTTGGCCCACACTCTGGCCTTCGACCACTCCGAGAACCGCCGGTGGGCTGTCGCGCCGGACGGGCCGAACGACGCCGAAGGCAGCTGCTGACAGGTACAACCCGACGTCGCCACGAAGACGATCGCCGCCAGCACTTCCCGGTCACCGTGCCGACGCCGGCCACCACCCTGCGGCCGCGACGGCGCCTCCGGGACCACCCGCTGGAACAACTCCCACAACTCGTCCGGCACCAACCGCTCAACGATCCCCACCATGACTCACAGAATACCGAGTCACCCAAATGAGATGGCTTCTAGTACTGCAACGGTGCTTAGCGTGACGATGGTCGGGTTCGCTCGTTGGTTCGTTCATGGGTGGGGAGATATCCGAGGTTGATGCTCGTCGTTGGTCGGACGGGTTGGCGGGATTGCACGAGCGGTTTGCTCACCGGTTCGCTCGCAGTGAGTCGCGGGAGTCGGCTCTCGCGTACATGCGGGGCCTGCTGGCTCCGTTGGAACGCAAGAACGGCTGGACGGTGGCCGAGGAGGCCGGCCATTGCGGACCGGACCGGATCCAGCGCCTGCTGAACCGGATCGACTGGGACCCTGACGGGGTGCTCGACGATGTGCGCGAGTACGTCGTCGAGCACCTGGCCGACCCGGAAGGTGTGCTGATCGTGGACGACACCGGCTTCCTGAAGAAGGGCGCGCGGTCGGCGGGCGTCCAGCGGCAGTACTCCGGTACTGCCGGCCGGACCGAGAACTGCCAGGTCGGAGTCTTCCTCGCGTATTCGGGTGAGCGGGGCCGGACCTTGATCGACCGGGCGCTCTACCTGCCGAAGTCCTGGACGCAGGACCGCGAGCGCTGCCGAGAGGCGGGGATCGGCGACGAGGTCGAGTTCGCCACGAAGGTCCAGCTCGCGAGGACGATGGTCCGCCGCGCGGCCGACGACAAGATCCCGTTCCGCTGGGTGACCGCGGACGCGGGCTACGGCTCCAGCAAGAGCTGGCGCTACGAGCTGGAGCAGGCCGGCATCGTCCATGTCGTGGCAACGACCCGGCACGACACCGTCGTCACCCGGCACGCCCCGGACCATCCGCTCCACGGCCTGGTCGCCGGTCTGCCCCGGCAGAAGTGGAAGCGCCGCTCGTGCGGCGAGGGCGCCCACGGCCCGCGGATCCACGACTGGGCCCGCGCCGAGGTCCGCCCCTGGCACCGCCCTGACCGCAAGCACTGGGTCCTGGCCCGCCGAAGCATCGCAGAGCCGACGAAGATCGCCTACTACATCGCCTACGCGCCCGCCGGCGCCACACTGAACGAGCTCATCGCCGTCGCCGGTGCCCGCTGGGCGATCGAGGAGTGCTTCCAGACCGCAAAAGGACAGTGCGGCCTGGACGACTACCAGGTCCGCCGCTACCCGGGCTGGCACCGGCACATCACCCTGGCCATGGCCGCTCACGCCTACCTCACTGCCCTGCGGGCCCAGCACCTCGAAAAGGGGCCGGACCCGCTCGAACGCCAGACCTGATCCCCCTCACCATCCCCGAGATCCGCCGACTGATCACCGGCTTCGCCCGCCTCGGCCACCACCCCGTCGGCCACCTCCTGCACTGGTCCCGCTGGCGACGTCGCCGCCAGCACCAGGCACGAACCAGCCACTACAAGAGATGAGGCCACAGCCCATGAGCTGAAGCCTCGTCACGCTAAGCACCGTTGCAGTACTAGGCGGCAGCTACGCATGACCCCCTGGTCTGGGCCAGGCTACGCGGGTGTCCCAGCGCCACGGACTGGCCCTGGGCTCGGCTGCCGAGGGCCCGCTCGCCCGCCCAAGCGGCACCGTGCCGCACCACCGGACGATGAACTACTGCGGATCCGTCCGGCTCCAACTGCTCCTGCACAGAGAGTTGGGCGCCGCCGGAACGCTCGTCGGCGCCGCCCAACTGACAGGGTGCAGCCCCCGCGCAGGCTGCTGGGCCTGGCGCCTGGAGGCGATCGAGGCGCTGTTCCGAGGCAATCCCCTTGTGGTGGGCGCGTCCAGGCCTCGCCTTTCACTTCAAGGACGACAGGGTCGAATCACTTCAAGGACGACAGGGTCGAACACGATGTTCAGCGCGTCGGGCTTCGCGGCAGAAGCGCTCGGGTCAGCAGCCGTACGAATCGATGACGGCTCGCGTGCGGCTGTCGGAGGCCAACAGGCCCCCCTTGGACGCCTCATCGAAATTCAGAGGCGGGCTACCACCATGCTTGTCTGCAACCCTGAGGCCGTCTTCCTTCTCGACGGAGATCTCCGCATTTTCGATGTCATACTGCGTACCTGCCAGGCACTGTTCGGCGCCGCCGTACTTTCTTGCGTAGTTCGCCTCAGGGTCGGAATAGGCCCAAGCGGCCAGGGCCGCCCCGGACAGAGCCACCACGCAGATCACGGCCAGGAACGTCAGTGCAAACTGCGGAGCCGGTGAACGGAACCGTCGAGCGAAACCCCATGCGGCCCATGCGGAAAACCCGACAGCCATTGCTGTGAGGGTGACAGACAGGGCGACAAAATCTAGCACCCCGCTTGATTGCAGGTAGGAGGAATTCGCGACCGTCACGGAGACCGCGCACATGGCTGCAAAGGTGGCCCCGCATGCGACAATGCGCCTCATCGTCGACCTTTCGCCCTGTGGGAAAGTTGTAGACATGAACCGCATTCTACAGTAGCACGCCATTGCGAAATGAGCATTATGAACGTTTTGCCTGCCCCTCTGGCGGCGGGGCAGGCAAAATTAAGCTACCGCTTTGTGTCCGTCCGCCACTCTCGGGCCTGCCGGACGGATAGTTGCGCTGCCAACGCGCACATCACGGCAGCGATAACGCAGACCACGCCCACACCCGTCATCATAAGGATCGGCGGCATTTCGAAAGTGCTGCCGGGGCGCGATACTGGGGTCACCATCCAGGATGCGACGAAACCACCTGATACCCCTGCTACACACAAAGGCGCGGCGACAAGGAGCGCAGAGGTGGCACGGTAAACCTGGTTGTTCCCGGTGAGCACGGACAGTGGTGCCAGAGCTCGGCCGACTCGGAGGAACTCCGAGCTTCCGATGAATCCTAGGGAGAAAACTAGGATGGCGATACCCGTCACGCCGAATACTCGAACCCAGCGCCCCTGGTCTTTGTCGGGAATGGTGGTGGTAAGCCATTCTTCGCCGGGGTAGCGAACCTGTGCACCCCTGGGGAAAATCTCGTATGTGAGCTGTTTCAGGTCGGCGACGGGCGGAGGTGTTCTTCCGGTGCCGATGATGGCCAGAGTGCCGCCCTCGCCGGCGTCCGCGGTCAGGCGTGCCAAGCTGGCACGATCTGCCTGGGCGGCCTCCACATGCGTTCCGCCGGTGGAATTCCATCGGATCAATTCTCGCACGCGGCTGTCGGGATTCTTATCCACCCTTGCTGGAATGTCACCGCACGGGAGCTGAAGTTGGCGAAGCGCATTGCAGGAGCCATGCAGGATAAGTGGGCCTTTGTTTCCGCCGGGGGGGTTGTCAACGACGACGGCCTCGGCTTTCTGAGGTATCTTTGCCAGAAGCGTCAATACTTGCTGTTCTGAAACTTGCCCCTTTGGGCCGATCTCTGCGACCGTCCTGTCTGAGCTTTTCAGCATTGCTTCCAGTTGCGCGTTGTGAGTGCCGAAGATTGTCTGCCATGCGACCGATTGAGCGAACAGCACCAGGGCGAGGAGCACGCCGCTGATGAGACGGGCTACCGCACCGGGGAAGACACTTGCCCGGCGCCCGGCCACGAGCGCGGCCGGCCAGCCTCTTCGGCGTCCTGCTTTCTCCAGGGCCAGTCCGCCCCATGCGATGATCTGGGACACGGCGCTGGGCATAGTGAGAACCACGGCCACGAGGCCGATCCATATGAGGTAAACCCGGTAAATCGCTGCTTGTGGTACCAGATCCGGGCCGAACACGGCGAGCAGGAGCGCCGCAGGGAAAAGTGAGGCGAGGATTTTCTTCCTGCGCGGGTTCGACGTACTTCGGGCGCGATTTCCTTCCGCGCGCCCTGACATTCGGTCCGTGGCCACCGTAATGAGCAGCACGAAGAGTGCGGCAACGACGAGAGCCGTCACGAGAAGCCAGGCGTTGTGGGCGACGTCACCGGAGCGAAGCACGTAGTTGACATGGGGAATGGTGATGTCTGTCTGAGTGATGAGGAAAAGGACGGGCAGGGTACTCATCACCCCGAGCAGGACGGGCCTGACCACTTCCCCCAGGGCGAGGATCGCCCTGTCTCGCCGGTTCCCTCCCAGCACGTCGATCAGAGCGCCCCGACGGTCGCGGGCATGGGCTCCGACGCGCACCGCGACGAACACGAACGTCACGGCAGGTGTGAGTAGCAGCCCGCCGGCCAAGGCCTGAAGCATCCACTGCGGCTTGTCATCGTCGTCGGCAGAGCCGGGTTCCAGCCCCGTCGCGATTCGTCCGCTCTCGGGCCCGAAACTACTTACGGCCTCGACAGGGCGTTCGGCCACCAGCGGCTCGGCGGGTCGTACATAGGCCAACCACTCCCCAGGGTCTTCGAGACCGGCGGGTTGGATCGTGCCGGCCAACTGTCCGTAGCGCTCTTCGATGCCCTCGCCCGCGCCTGCTCTCAAGAGGGCAGGGGACAGTACCGCTTCGCCGGGGCCGGGCCAGGTGGTCACGCCGGGTGGCAGGGGGGCGTCGCCCTTGTCGGGGGTCAGGTACACCACGCTGAAGCGACGCTGGTCCTGAAGGGAGTCCGATCCCACGAGCCACAGTGTGGAGTTGGTCGCCTTGCTCCTGTCCTCCTGCCACACTGGAGTCCTCGCCGTCCGCCGGTCTTCCTTGCCGGCGTAGGCAGCGTGGATCATGGCCATGGCCGCCAAGGCCATGACGAGGATGAAGGTCGACAGAATCAGCGCTACGAAGCGGAGCTTCGCCGACTCCGACCGCCGTGCCGCTCCACCACCGACGGACAAGAGGCTGCGCCAGAGGGGTGTGCCTGCTGCTGTCATGGCGTTCCCTCCTGCTGGGGGCGGTTGCGAGCTGTGAGCGCGCCGTCGTGAAGATGCAGGACGCGGTCGGCCCGGTCCGCGACGGCCAGGTCGTGGGTCACCAGGAGCAGCCCGCACGCGCGCTTCTTCGGAAGGTCGAAGAGCAGGCTCGCGGTTCTCTCCGAGGCCTCGGGGTCCAGCGCCCCAGTCGGTTCGTCGGCCAGAACCAGGTCGGGCTGGTTGATCAACGCGCGGGCCACCGCGGTGCGTTGGTGTTCGCCGCCGGACAGCTCTGCTGTCGTGCAGGCATCGGGAACGCCCAGTTCGTTGAGGAGCGTCCTCGCCTTTCGGTAGGCGTCGGCGCTGTTCTCGCGGGAAAGCATGGGCGCCAGTGCGACGTTGTCGACCGGGCTCAGTTCCGGCAGCAGTTCTCCGAATTGGAAGACGACACCGATTTTCTGGTTTCGGAGTTTGGCGAGCTGTGCGTGACGAAGGCGGGTGAGGTCCTGGCCGGCGACGACGATCCTTCCGCCGTCTGGCTTGGTTAGCCCGAGAATGCATGCCAGAAGCGTGCTCTTCCCGGAACCGCTGGCGCCGGTAATCGCAACGGTCTCTCCCGGTGCGACCGTCATGTGTAGATTGTCAAATAGGGTTCTTCTTTTGATACCGTAGTTCAGTCCGGATACTTCCAGTACGAACCGGGAAGTGCGTTCGGTGGCCTGCCTGTTCACGTGCTTTCCCTGACTGTCTTTGCGCTGTGCTGGGCTGAGAGCCTCCGGTGGGGCAGGGACCCTGCCCCACCGGAGGCGGTGGGTCAGCGGCCGTCGTTCGGGCGGTCGTCAGGGCCGCAGGGGTCGGGCAGGAGGCGGGCGTCCAGACAGGCGGTGACCTTCCGGACGTAATTTGTCGTCGAGGAACCGCTGTACTCGGTGGTGTCCTGTCCACGGTTGTTGTTCAGCCGCAGGCCGCTGTTGTTCAGCCGGTCGTAGAGACTGTAGACGCCGACGCCGTCCGCTCTCTCGTCGCGGACGGCGACGTTCTTGTTGCCGTAGCTGCGCCAACTGTAGGTGTACGCGTCACGGTTGCCGTAGTCGTTGAGGAGTACGGATGTCAGGTCCTCGCCAGCGTCGCTGTGCGCCGCTGGCGCCATGCCCAGGCCGGCAACGGCCACAGCGGCCACGAGGATCAGCTTGCTGGTTTTGATTCCAGTCTTCATTTTTCTCCAGATTTCGACGTGCGGCTACTGTCTGCTTTTCGGAGATCAGCGACCGTCGCCGGGGCGGTCGTCGTATCCACACGCGTCGGGCAGCCCGGCCAGATCCAGACAGGCGGTGACCTTCTGGACGTAGTTGCTGGTGGACGAACCGCTGTAGACGGTCGAGCCCGCTCCGTTGTTGTTGTTGAGTCGAAGACCGTGGTTGTTGACGCGGTCGTAGAGCGTGTATGGGCCCTTGCTGTCCGACCGCTCGTCGCGGATGGCGACGTTCTTGTTGCCGTAGCTCTGCCAGCTGTAGGCGAAAGCGGTGTCGTAGCCGACGAGGTCCTGCATCCGGGACGTCAGGTCCTCTCCTGCGTCGCCGTACGCCGGGGAAATGCCGATTAAAGCCGCGGCGAGCGTCGTGACTGCCGCGTACTTCCCGATTCTCTTGATGCTCATCAAACCTCCTGGAGTTGTAGCGATTGCATGGCGTGCGACACGGCATCCTGACGAGATGCAGATGATGGGCCGTCGCACGGGCATGCAGAAGTGCGCTTCAGCCGGATCCTGCCGGCTGACGCATTTGGCCAGGTCCTGCCACTCTCCTGCCCGTTGTGGAAATGAGGCGTACGGTCTCCACTTCACGCTGACGACGTGAATTTGCGAGACCTTGTTTCCGACTCCAGGAGCGTATTCCGGCGGTCTGGCATTGGTAAAGGTCATATGAAACGGAGGTAAAGATTCCGCTCTCGCTCAGAGCGATCTTTATGTCGGGCAAACTCCCCGATGTGTAGATGTTGAGTGCAGGTACATGGCTTGATCGTGTTGAACCTGTCGCGCTGAGTTATGTCGACTGTGGCGTGTGTCACTCTTACGGATAGCGGTATGCCCGTTTACGGAGCCAGGGCAGACCGGTGCGCAGCTGCTTCACACAGCCCGAATGCCTGGTTTACCCGAGAGCGCAACGAGGGGACGTCCGCGTTCCTGGACGGTGGGCCCGTTTCCTGGGGCCCTGATAGTGGGGCCGGTGACCGGCGCGGCGAAGCGCCGGGCGGTCGCCCCCACTGGTGTGGACCCGCCCGTATGGCCAGGGCCCGGCTGGCGCGCCGGAGGAGATTGCCGGGTCCGAGGCCACAACCAAGTCGGAGACGACACTCTGTTGTCACCGACTGCGGATGCAGGACGCGCATCAGGCGACATCCAACGTTTTGTCGGGCGGCGTACGGCTCCCGGCGCGAGCGGCCTTGGCTACAGGCGGGATCGCGGCACTCGAACTCGGTGTGGGTTCCCCGTGCTGCGCGGAGCTCTGGAGTACGACACGGGCCCTGTCGGACACTACGCGCGACGGATCAGTCATCTTGCTGAAGCGGCGCATCGCTGGGTGACTGTGCGGTAGCAGATGAGGGTGCAGGCGGCGCTGGTGAAGGCGAGGAAGCGGTCGGCTTTGCGTTCAGTAGGGTCTGTGGCGGCGGTAGCCGGCGAGCCAGGATACGGAGCGTTCGATGGCCCAGTGGTGGCGGCTCGGCCGTTGCGAGGACTCGCTTCCCTTGCGGGGGATGCTGCGTTCGCGCAACCATCGCCGAGGTGGGTGTAGCCGTAACCCTTGGCAGCGTGGAGTTTGCGGGCTTGCGCCGTCGGTGTCCACGGTGTGTGCGGTTCTGCGACATGCCCTTCACGAGCCGGATCAATGAGCCGGATCAGGGCCTGGCTGTCGTGCAGGTTCGCCCCGGAAGTGGAAATGCCGAAGGATCCGGCAGACCTGACCGCGCCGTGATCAGGTGAGTTTACGACCCGTGCTTGCCCCGCTCGACAGGATTCGGACCCGTCAGGTCTTTTTTCTCAGAGCCCGCATGTTCACCGATTCGGTCCTGCACCGCGACCAGGCCAGCTTGCTGCGGGCACCGAGTTCTTCGAGGGCCAGGCGGTGGAGATTGGCCCACACTCTCGCCTTCGACCACTCCGACAACATCCACGGAAGCGAGTCGCTCCGGACGGGTCGAACGATGCCGAAGGCGGCTGCTGCCAGGTGCAACCTGACGTGGCCACGAAGACGATCGTGCCAAGTACTTCCCGGTCACGCCCATGATGACGCAGGGAAAAGCGAGTCGCCCAGATGAGGTGGGCTTCTACCTGTGATCGTTTAGCGCGCCTCGCGGCTGTCCGTAGCTGGAGCCGCCTGCTGCAACTGCCTCCAGTGGATCATGCAGCTCTGACCTAACGACCTCGTGCATGGTTGGCGGTAGCGCGTCGAGAGCCGAGGGCCGGGGGATGTGTTCACGTTCGTGTACCGCTGGCCGTGGCCGCTTGCTGGTGCGAGAGCAGTCCGGCGACGGATTGGATGATGTCGCTCATGTGCTCGCGGCGGCCGTGGTGGCGGGCGAGGGATCGCCAGTTCTTGAGGTGGCCGATGCCGTGCTCGACCCGGATACGGCGTGAGGAGTGGGCCTTGCGCTGACGCTCGTGCATCTCCTCGTACCACTCGGGCGGGTTCTTCTTGAACTTGCGGTGCGGTGGCGTCACCACGCGGCCGCCGGTCTGTGCGCCCAGGCCCTGGTAGCCGGCATCGGCGAGGATCTCCACGGCCGGACCGTCGGCCAGGAGCTCGACCAGGCCCAGCTTCCGGGCGTGCGTGATGTCCGCGCAGCTCGCAGGCTCGGCCGGACTGCAGAACAGCAGCCGCCCCTCGGCGTCCGTGACGACCATGGACTTCACGGCGTTCTGCTTGTTCTTCCCGGAGATGAACTTCTCCCGGTCCTTGCGTCCGACAGCCGGGCGACGCACCCGGACCTCGGTGCCGTCGATGATGCCGGTCTGCCCACTCGCGCCGAGATGGTCGATGACCTCGGCGAGTGTGCGCAGGCGGATGTCAGGCGCGACGGTGCAGCCCCGCTCGGCGAGCAGGGGCCGCACTTCACCGATCGCACGCGTAATGGTGGAGCGGTCCACGCCGAACCAGCAGGCCAGCACGTCGTGCGTCGTTGCATGGCGGAGGTGCACGAGCGTGGCCAACAGGCGGTCGACGAAGACCAGCTTGTACTTGGCCCCGGCACCGACAGCCCGGCGGCGAGGGCGTGACGTCAGCACAGCCTGGTGCCGCTCGTGCCACAACGGACCGATCTCTGCGACGAGTTCTGCGATCACGTCGGGTGCCAGCCCGGTGATCCGCTGGTTACGGATGATTGCTGCACGTGTCCGGCTCCCCACCACACGGACCATGATCAACGATCAAGGTCTCGACGCGCTACCGCCAACCATGCACGAGGTCGTTAGCTTGACCTGCGCAGATACCAGTTGCGTTCCAGGATCCGCGGATGAGGGTTTCACTGCCGCCCTTTAGTAGGTCACTGACCAGGCAGGTCGCAATTATCTCCAAGCCCCGCCGACATCGTCGCCGTCGTCACCAACGGACGCTTCTCCTCTCGGTGCCCCGAACTCGCCGGCGCCCTGCACATGCACCTCGTAGACCGCCGCGTCCTCGCCCGGTGGGCGGCAGGCACCCAACCGCTCTGGGACCTGCTGCCGAAGATCCCCCCACCCCGGAATCCCGTCAACTGACCCACAGCACGCGACACGCCTGACGGAGCCACGGGTGCCCTGCTGAGAGGCGGCGGCAGCCGAGCCCGAAGGCGCTTGGTCGTTGACGCGGCCGGCTGGACCGGGGGAGCGGCGTCCGGCCCCGGCCCAGCCGGGATTCACTGGGGCCGGAGCGTCACGATCATCGCCAGGGTGGCGAGCATGCCGCCCAGGAGCCAGGTCTGCCACCAGGCCCACCAGGGGAGTGCACGGCGACGGTGCCGGCGCGGGCTCACCGGGCGGTCACCTTCGCCAGAGGAGCCCAGGTGTAGCGAACACGCACGCCGTGGTCCTGAAGCCACCGGGTCTCGCGGTCCTGGTACTCACGGACGACATCCGGGGCGATGGCGGCGGGCCACCGGACCAGCACCGCCGCGACGCCGCCTGCCGCCGCGAGCGCCCGGACCTTGAGCCAGCCCGGGCGCCGGGCAGGGTCGGGCTCGCCGTACCTGTCGGTGACCACCACGGTGATCGTCAGCTCATGCCGGTCAGCGAAGGCGCGGCCCTCGGCCAGCGCCCGCTCGGCGGCCAGGCTCGGCATCTGCCTGCCACGGTCCGCGCAGATGTACAGCACGACCTTGGGGGCGGATTCTGGAGATGTTGCATCACTGATCATCGCTGCCCTCAGCAGGTGAATCAGGGGTCGGCGCCCCGCCGCGCCTACCGGGGGAGATAAGAGCGACGGGGCCGTACAGCCAGCTAACTGCCCGTCACCACCCCGGGGGTATGACGAAGTCGGGCCGACCGCGTTCGCCTCAGGTGACGAATTGACTTTTCCGTTATCTCCCGGGAGCGGCGTATTCGCCGTACCGTGCTGTCGTGGCGGAGTACGGAAACCGGCGCTTAGCCGCCTGGATGGCACAGCAGGAGATGTCAGCGGGAGAGCTCGCCGACGCGGTCAACCGCGCCATCGGCCGGTTCACCGGCCGGCCGGGAGCGACCTCGCCGCGCACCGTCTTCCGCTGGCTCTCCGGGGAGAACAAGTGGCCACAGGCACCCCAGCGGCGGGCCCTGGAGATGGTCACCGGCCGCTCCGCAACCGATCTAGGGTTCGTGCCACGGGGGACCGCCCAGCTGCCTGCTCCAGCACCGCCGGAGGACCCCGCCGTGGACCGCCGAACACTCCTTGGCGCGGCCGCAAGCACCGCGACCGCCGCCGCCCTGCCTCTCACCGCCGTCCCCGCCGCCGCGCGCCCGCATCAGGTCGGCACCGCCGACGTGCTCAGGCTCCGCGACGACGTCGAGCGGCTGGCCGCCCTGGACGCCGACCGCGGCGGACACGGCCTGGAGCAGCCGGCCCTCGCCGGCGCCGCCGAAGCCCTGCGCCTCCAGACGCACTCCGCCACCCAGCGCGTGCGCCAGCGCCTCTTCTCCCTCGCCGCCGACTTCACCGCCACCGCCGCCTGGTCGCTGATCGACGCCGGACAGCTCGACGGCGCCGAGCGCCACCTCGACCGCGCACTCACCCTGGCCGGCCTTGCACAGGACGACGACATGGCCATGCAGACCTGGAACCTACGGGCCATGCTCGCCCGCCAGCGCCACCACTACCCCGAAGCGGTAGCCGCCGCACAGGCGGCCCGGGCGACCTCCATCGCCCGATACAGCCCCCTCTACGCCTCCCTCGCCCACGCCCGCACCGCCCTGGCCCTGGCGCACAGCGGCGACACCCGCGCCGCCCTGGCCTACCTCGGACGAGCGGAGGAGACCCTCGCCAGGGCAGACCTCCGTGAACCGCGATCCACCTGGATCACCTTCTACGGCCCGGCCGAGCTCTACTCGCTGGCCGCGATCGTCCAGGACCTCGTCGGCCGGCCGGCCGAGGCCGAAGCCGCCTCGCACCGGGCCCTGGCCGAGCTGCCGCACCACTACCGCCGCAACCGCGCACACACCACCGCCCGGCTCGCCCTCGCCCAGCTCCACCAGGGCGACGCCGAGCAGGCATGCGCCACCAGCGGCCGCGTCTTCGCCCTCATGGTCGGCACACCCCTCCCCGGCCGACTCCGCCTGCTCCTCGGCGACTTCCAGCGCGACCTGATCGCCCACGCCCCCTCCGCCCGCCTCGCACAGGAGTGGACGGACCGCTACCGGACCGAATGGAGCCCCTCGTGACCACCACCCCCGACCTGCGCCGCTACGGCCACGACGCCCTGACCACCATCCGGCAGACCCTCCTGGACATACACGCCGACGCCTACGCCGCCGACATGAGCGAGTTCGACGAACGCTTCCCCTGGTTCGTCGACCACTGGGGCAGCCACCCGAAGTACGCCTGCGTCATCGGCTACGACGGCGGCGAACCCGTCGGATTCGCCTACGGCGCCCCCGCGGCCCCCGGCCGGGAATGGTGGCGCGAGCACCTGGCCGCCGCTCCGGAGCGCGACGCCACGTTCAGCCTCTCCGAGCTGATGGTTCGACCGGCCTGGCGCAAGACCGGCATCGCCGAGCAGTTGCACAACGCCCTGCTCGCCGACCGGCCGGAGAACCTCGCGGTCCTCCTCGTCGACCCCGACCACCCGAAGGTCCAGCAGCTGTACGAGACATGGGGCTACCGCCGCGTCGGCAACCGGCAGCCCTTCCCCGACAGCCCCAACTTCGCGGTGATGCTCCGCCCGCTGCCGATCGAAGCCGCCACGTGACGCACACGCCACCGGGTTCCCCCGGCGACGAGACCGCCGGCCCGCTCCGCGATACCGCCGGCGCCACCCCCGCCACGGAACGAGATGAAGCATCCGCGCAGGCGCGGAGAGGCCCCGTCCCTTCCCTAGCCGAGGTACTGATGCGGGTTCCTCCGCTCACGCTGGAGAGGGCATCGTCGTCCTTGGGCACGGCATCAACGGGGTACCTCCGCTCGCGCGGGGAGGGCAGAGGTGACACGCGCCTGCATAGCTATATTGTTGTTTTTTAGATGCTGGGGTGTGGTGCCCTCCAAGTACCGCAGCCCGCTCCGCAGCTCGGGCGACACGGCCCACTATGCGGCCGAGGACAAGGTCTGCATCGTCGACTGAGCCGGTCGGCGAAGGATTTCGCATCATGCGCGGGCGCCCCACCTTGTGGTGAGGCGCCCGCGTCGTACTCCTCGCTCCGGCGGCCCTGGGCCCCAGTTGAACGCCGAACGTTGATCACGGGACCAGTTCGGTTCCGCTTTGGAGTTGATGTAGCTCGGCGAAGCGGCTGTCGGGCTGGTGTAGCAACTCGTCGTAGGTTCCGGATTCGGTGACGTGGCCGTGGTGGAGGACTACTACGCGGTCGGCGATGCGGGCTGAGGCGAGGCGGTGGGTGACGAAGAGGCCGGCGCGTGCGTCGGTGAGGGCGCGGAATCGCTGGAGGACTTGGTGTTCGGCGCGGGCGTCGAGGGCTGCTGTGGGTTCGTCGAGGATGTGGACGGGGGCGTCGGCGTGGAAGGAGCGGGCGAGGGCGAGGCGTTGCCATTGGCCGCCGGAGAGGTTGTGTCCGCCCCACCATGAGCGTGCCAGGGAGGTGTCCAGGCCCTGGGGGAGTGCTGCGAGGACGGTGTCGGCGCCGGAGGCGCGGGCGGCTTCCATGACGGCTTGGTCGCCTTCTGGCCGGGGTGTTCCGAGCTGGATATTCTCCCGGGCGGTGAGGGGCCAGCGGGTGTAGTCCTGGGGGGTGAGGGCCAGTTTTGCCCAGACGCTTGCAGGGTCGACGTCGGCAAGGTCGAGGCCGTCCCAGCGCACCGCGCCGGTGTCCGGGAGGTAGAGGCCGGTGAGGAGCTGCACGAGTGTGGACTTGCCGGCGCCGTTTTCCCCGATGACGGCGACGAGTTCGCCGGAGCGGAGGTCGAAGTCGAGGCGGTCCAGGGCGGGCCGGTCGGCCCCCGGGTAGGTGAAGGTGATGTTGCGGGCGGTGATGAGCGTGGGTGGTCCGGCGGGGAGCTGGAGGGTTCCTCTGCGGGTGCGGTGGTGGTCGGCGTCGGTGAGGAAGGCGGCCCAGTCGTCCAGGTAGAGGCCGGTGCGGAAGACGCGGGCGGCGGCGCGGGTGAGCGTGGTCAGGGCGGCTGAGGCGGTACGGAGGGCGAAGAGGGCGGTTCCTGCGGCGGCGAGGTCGATGCGGCCGGCGGTGACCATCCAGGTGAGGGCGGCGAAGCAGCCGGCGAGGGCGAGGGAGGAGGCGGCGTCGCCGGTGAGCTGCACGCGCAGGGAGCGGAGGGCGGCGGTGAGCACGTCGTGTTCGAGGCGGTCGGAGACCTGCCGGTAGCGGGTGCTGAGGAAGGGGCCCATGGCGGAGGCGCGGATTTCGGCGGCGGTGTTGCGGTCGGTGCTGTAGCCGCGCAGGGACTGCCGGAGGCGGGAGTCGGCGCGGGAGGCGTGGACGGCTGCGTGTTCGAGGCGGGCGGCGCGCAGGGAGGCGACGGCGCGGGGTGCTGCTGCGAGGAGGAGCAGGGCGAGGAGGGTCGGGTCGAGCGTGGCGACGACGAGTGCGACGGCGGCGAGGCGGGCGGTGGTCGAGATGAGGCTCTGTGCGTCCGCGACGAGGTCGCGGGCGCTTTCGGCGCCCTTGCCTGCGGCGTCGAGAGCGTCTTCGAAGCCGGGGTGCTCGTAGGCGATCAGCTCGACGCGGGCGGCGGCGTCGAGGACCTGGAGGTCGGCTTCGCGTGAGCACTTCGGGCCGAGGCGGGCTGCGGCCGCGCGGGCGGCGGCGTCCGCGAGGGTGGCTCCGGCGAGCGCGAGGACCAGGGTGACGCAGGGCATGGCCGTCCCCGAGAGCAGGGGTGCAACGGGCCGGCCTGTGGAGTGGGCGGTGGCCATGTCGAGCCCGGCTGCGAGTACGGCGGTTGTCGCGGTCAGGGCGAGCGCCGCGAGGGCGGCGGCTGCGACCTGTGCGACGACCATGCAGACCACGGCTGGGCGGTCGGCGCGCCAGGCGAGGCGGGCGGTGCGGGCCAGGACGGCGGGCATTCGCCGGGCGGTTTGGCCTATCCCGGTGGTGGGGCGGCTCTCGTCGGCCAGGCGCATGACGGGGACGACGGGCGGGGTGGGTGTTGTCACTCCTCCGGTGTACGGCGGGCCGTGGCGCCGCCGCACGGGGATTGCCTGCGGTGTTGTGCAGATCCGCAGGTCAACCCCCGAGGGCGTCAACATGACGCCTTACGGTTCACCCTTTCGGGTGTGCGGTACGGGAGGTGCGGCGAGGGCGCCGACCCAGGGGCGGCGGGGGTCGGGGCGGTCGCGGCCGGACAGCCCGAATGCGCCGTTCTCGGTCCACACCCACGTATGCGCCTCGGCGGGCAACTGCCGCGCGCCCAGTACCAAGTGGGCCCGCCGGCCGCAGAGCGCCAGGGCGAGGACCGTCGCGAGCGAGATTTCCATGCAGGCGATACGGCCCCGGTACCAGGCCGGCGGATTGATGGGGGAGGGGAAGGCGAAGGCGGCGTTTCGAAGTCAAGCAGGGGGGTGCCGCACGCCGCCGACACCAACATACCTAGACTCGAACACATGTCCGATCTGCCCGCCGACCTGCCGCGCCTGCACGTGCTGCGGACGTGGCACGCGATGTGGCTGGCCCGAATCGACAAGGCGATCGCGACAGCCGAGCAGCGGGAAGCCGAGACCCGGCGCGGCGCCGAGGTGCGCCCGCCGCCACCCGCCTACGTGGTCCAGCTCGGCATCGGCACGGGCCCGCCCGCCGCCGTCCACATCGGTGGCTGCCCGGTCGCCGGGTCCCGCGTCCGGCCGCTCGACACCGAGCAGGCCCGGCAGGCCCTCGTCGACGTGGAGGCCTGCAGCATGTGCCGACCGGACACGGACCTCGGACTGCTGTAACTCAGCGGGCGTTTCTACGACGCGGGTAGTCAGGGTCGTCCTTGGCAGTGGGCAGCTCGCCGTGCCCCTCGTACCAGGGGTTGACCCAGCCGCACACGGTGCAGGAGTAGCGGCCGTTCACGCCGTAGATCTCGGTGCCGCACTGCCGGCACTCGGTGCGGGTGATCTCTGGCGGCCTACTCATGCGGTGAGGCTACCGGCGCGGTGGGCAGCGGGGCGACGCATGACCAGCCGCACGTCTGACTCCGCACCCACCCAGAGCCCTGTTGCAGCGCTTGCGCTCCACACGATGGGCGTTAATTGCCGCCCCTCCTCCTGGTCCGGCGCTGCGCCGGAAGGGCCACGGTGCGTCGGGCCGGGCTGGGGCGGTAGGGGGCGTACGGATACCGAAGGCGCCCAGGGTCGACCCGACAAGGCGCCGCCCGCCCGTTTCGAACCTGAGAGGATCTCAGCGGGTGCGGGGCCGACGCGACGCGCGGCGCCGACCTTGGCCTTGGCCTCGGAGCATCCCCGCGGGTGCGGGGCCGACTGTTGTAGCGCTTGCGCTCCGCACGATGGACAGGGAGCATCCCCCGCAGGCGCGGGGCCGACTTTGCTCAGCTGCAACGTGATCGCGAAGCCATCGAGTTCTCATTCACTTGCATCGCGCCTCTCAAGACCACCCTCACCAGAAGCCCTCCCCGCGTTCGCGAGGCCCCCTTCATTTGGCGGGCCGCGCCGGTGAACCACAGAGCACATGGGTGCGGGGCCGTCCACGAGCAGGGCCGGGCACACAGATCATGAGCGCCTCAGTGAGGGGTAGCGAGGGCGGATCGGAGGCAGGGCCTGCGGTGCGGTGCCGCCAGCTGGCTGTGGTGGCGCCGCGCTCCCGACCCCACTGATCCTCCTCAGCGAGGTAGTAGTCCCGGCCCTCAGACACAGTGCGCGCCCTGAAGGCGGGAAAGTTCCGCTTCCCACTGGCTGATGTGGGCTATCAACGCGGCCCGGTCGCGCGCGGGCACTGCGCGCTTGTACTGGCGCAGCTCCAGCACCTTCTGCCACCACTGGTCCCGCTCCGCGGCAGACGGTGCGGTATCGGACAGACGGATGTAGCGACCGGTGAGCTGGGTGGCCAACTCCGCGAAGATGTCATACACCAAGGCGGTCGGGATGTTCTCGTATCGTTCTGAGCGGGGAACGGACGACACTGCAGTCTCTCCCTTGGTCGGATGGAATAACTCTGCCCGGCGGGTGCTCAGCTCAGTACGGAGCCAACGTGCCGTTCGCCGAAATGACCGCCAAGTGCCATCCCCCCGCGAGCGCGGGAACAGCCGCACGCTGACCGCGCCGCTCCCCAGTGAGATTGAAGCATCCCCGCAGGCGCGAAGAGGCCCCGTCTTTTCCCTGGCCGAGGTCCTGATGCGGGCTTCCTCCGCTCACGCTGAAGAGGGCATCGTCGTCCTCGGGCACGGCATCAACGGGGTACCTCCGCTCGCGCGGAGAGGACACGTCGTGGCCCGCGAGCCCCGCCGCAGGTAGCGGGGTGCCTCCGCAGGTGCGGGGCC
>NZ_JBEYXW010000051.1:0-31765 GCF_040645195.1 Saccharomonospora sp. NPDC046836 | reverse complement strand
CGAGGGTGACGCGCCGGAGCCGCGTACCCGCGTGATCGGTGAGGAGCAGGTCGTCGTCACGGTCCACATCGCCCGGCCGGAGGCCGGGGCGCGCGAGGAGCACAGCACCGCCGAGGCGGCGGGAGGACGCCCGGGGGACGCCCTGTGCGGCTCCGACCGCCCCAATGGGAGAATCCCGGAATGGCTAATCCGCAAGTATTCTTCGACGTAGAAGCGAACGGCACCTCCCTCGGCCGGATCACCTTCGAGCTCTTCGCCGACGTGGTCCCCAAGACGGCCGAGAACTTCCGCGCCCTGTGCACCGGCGAGAAGGGCGACGGGAGGCAGGGCAAGCCCCTGCACTTCAAGGGGAGCGGGTTCCACCGCGTCATCCCCGGCTTCATGTGCCAGGGCGGCGACTTCACCCGGGGCGACGGCACCGGCGGTGAGAGCATCTACGGGGAGAAGTTCGCCGACGAGAACTTCCAGCTCAAGCACGACACCCCCGGCATCCTGTCGATGGCCAACGCCGGCCCGAACAGCAACGGCTCGCAGTTCTTCATCTGCACCGAGGCCACGCCGTGGCTGGACGGCAAGCACGTCGTCTTCGGCAAGGTCGTCGACGGCATGGACACGGTCAAGGCCATCGAGTCGCGCGGCTCCCGCACCGGCAAGACCTCCGCGACCCTGACCATCAGCGACTGCGGCCAGCTCTGACACCGACCGGCAGCCACCCGGCCGACGCGGGCGCAGGCGCGCGGCGACCGGGTGGCGGGGGCGGGCCGGCCAGACAGCCGCGGCCGATCGCCGCCACCTGGGCCGAGCCCGACCGGACCGTGAGGGACGGCCCTCTCACCGCTCCCCCGGCTCCCACTCCAGCAGCCGCACCTTCGCCACCGTGCGCACATGCCGCCGCATCGCCGCCGCGGCCTGCTTCGCCGTTCCCGCCTCGATCGCGTCCAGAATCGCGTGGTGCTGGGCCAGTGACCGGTCAGGTCGGCCCGGCTGGCGGAGGGACTCGCGGCGGCTCTCGGTGATCTGGTCGGTGAGGGAGGCCATGAACTCGGCGAGGAGGGGGCTGTGGCCGGCCTCGGTGACGGCGGCGTGGAAAAGGCGGTCGCCCTCCTCGCCGTGGCCGCCGGAGGCGATCTCCCCGGCCATGTGGGCGAGGGCGGCGCGCAGGGCGGTGAGGTCGGTCTCGGTGCGGCGGGTGGCGGCGAGTTCGGCGAGTTTGGTCTCCAGGGCCTCGCGGGCCTCCAGCACGTCGGGAAGGCGACGCCGGCGTTCGACGAGGCGCTCGACCGGTTCGTGGTCGAGGGTGTCGCGGAGCAGGTAGGTGCCGCCGCCGTGCCGGGTCTCCACCAGGCCCTGGACCTCCAGGACGACCACGGCCTGTTTGACGGAGGCGCGGCTCACTCCGAGGCGCTGGGCCAGGTCGCGTTCGGCGGGCAGGCGGTCCCCGGCGGCCAGGCGGTGCTCGGCGGCGTAGGCGCGGAGACGTTCGAGAACCTGCTCGTAGAGGCGGGTACGGCCCATCGGGCGCAGCGCGTCGTCGGTCATGCGTAACCCCTGTCCTCCTGCTCCCCCGGGCGCCCGGAGCGTAACACCGGGGCCCCGGGCGGGCCTTGCGCCGGCCTTGATCCGTACCCGGTGGCCGAGTGGCTGAACCAATTCGTGCGCGACCCGTTGACACCCGGCGCGTCAGGGCCGAGCGTGGTCCAGCCACTGGGCCAATGAGGCGTTCCGCTTCGTCGGCTCCGGGTCCTTTCGGGCTCAACACCCCACTGGACCCCGTGACATGACCCATTGGGACCCATGGGACGGGAGCCCCTGATGTCTGCCGAACTACTCTCCATCCTGGTGCTGGCGGTGCTGTTCGTCGTCGGCACCACCCGCTCCGTGAACATGGGCGCGCTGGCCTTCGCCGCCGCCTTCGGGGTCGGCACGCTGGCCGCCGGGCTCGACGCGGACGGGATCTTCGCCGGGTTCCCCGGTGACCTGTTCGTGGTGCTGGTCGGCGTCACCTACTTCTTCGCCATCGCCCGCGCCAACGGCACCACCGACTGGCTGGTGCACGCCGGGATCCGGCTGGTGCGCGGCCGGATCGCGCTGATCCCCTGGGTGATGTTCACCGTCACCGGGGTGCTGACCGCGATCGGCGCGGTCAGCCCGGCGGCGGTCGCCATCGTCGCGCCGCTCGCCATGGGCTTCGCCGCCCGCTACGGCATCAAGCCGCTGCTCATGGGCGCCCTCGTCGTGCACGGCGCCCAGGCGGGCGGCTTCTCGCCGATCAGCATCTACGGTTCGACCGTCAACGGCATCCTGGAGCGCGAGGGGCTGCCCGGCAGCCCGATCGCCCTCTTCCTCGCCAGCCTCTTCGCCAACCTGGCCATCGCCGCGCTGCTGTTCGTGGCCCTCGGTGGACTGCGGTTGCGGGGGCGGGACCTGGGCGACGAGGAGGCCACGGAGGGCGGTGGCGACGGCAGTGGCGGCTCCGGCGGTACCGGGACGGTCACCGGTACCCGAACCACCCCCGACGCCGACGTCCTGCGCCTCACCCCGGCGCGGACCGCCACCCTGGCGGGGCTGGTCGCGCTGGTCGTCGCCGTGCTCGTCCTCGACCTGGACGCGGGGCTGACGGCGATCACCCTCGCCGTGCTGCTCGCGGTGGTCTGGCCGGACGACAGCAAGGCGGCGGTGGCCCACATCACCTGGCCGACCGTGCTGCTGATCTGCGGGATGCTCACGTACGTCGCGGTGCTCCAGGAGATGGGGACGATCGACTGGGCGGGCGAGCACGTCGGCTCCATCGGGATTCCGCTGCTGGCGGCGCTGCTCTTCTGCTACATCGGTGCGGTGGTCTCCGCGTTCGCCTCGTCCGTCGGGATCATCGGGGCGCTCATTCCGCTCGCCGTGCCCTTCCTGGAACAGGGCGAGATCGGCGTGGTCGGGATGGTGGCGGCCCTCTCGGTGTCGGCCACCGTGGTCGACGTCAGCCCCTTCTCGACCAACGGCGCGCTCGTGCTGGCCGCCGCCGAGGACACCGACCGCGAGCGCTTCTTCCGGCAGCTGATGCTGTACGGCGGGGCCGTCACCGTGCTGGCCCCGCTCGTGCTCTGGCTGGCGCTGGTGGTGCCCGGCCTCTGACCTGGGTAACCCTGGTCAGGAGGCGCCGCCTGACCAGGGCGCCCCCGCCCACCCCCGACCGGCGCGGCACCACTTTGGCCCGAACCCGAGGAGAACCCACCCGTGACCTCGTCCGCCACACCCGAGACGGCACCCCTCTTCCCGGCGCTGCACACCCCGCCGGTCCCGCCGAAGCCCGCCCTCCGCTTCGGCGACCGCACCCTGGAGTACGGGGAGGTGGCCCGCCTCGCCGGGGCGCTCGCCCGTGAACTGCCGCACGGCCGCCGGGTCGCCGTCTGGGCGACGCCGAGCCTGGAGACCGGCGTGGCGGTGGTCGCGGCGCTGCTCGCCGGAGTGGCCGCCGTACCGCTCAACCCGAAGGCGGGAGCGCGCGAGCTGGCGCACATCCTGGCGGACAGTGATCCGGCGCTGGTGCTGGCCGCGCCCGGTGAGACGCTGCCCGGGGAGCTGGCGGGGCTGGCCCGCCGGGACGTGGCGACCGACCCCGGGGCCGTGCCGGGGGCCGTGGCGCTGCCCGCCGAGCCGGGGCCGGAGGCGCCCGCGCTGATCGTCTACACCTCGGGCACCACCGGCCCGCCCAAGGGCGTGGTCCTGCCCCGGCGCGCCCTGACCAGCACGCTCGACGCGCTTCAGGACGCCTGGCAGTGGACGGCCGACGACACCCTCGTGCACGGCCTGCCCCTCTTCCACGTGCACGGCCTGATCCTCGGCGTGCTCGGCCCGCTGCGGCGCGGCGGCTCCCTGGTCCACCTGGTCCGCTTCTCCACGGACGGGGTGCGCCGGGCGCTGGAGGAGGGGGCGACGCTGATGTTCGGCGTCCCGACCATGTACCACCGCATCGCCGAGGAGGCCGCCGGGGACCCGCCGCTCGCCGCCGCCCTCGCCAAGGCGCGGCTGCTGGTCTCCGGTTCGGCCGCGCTCCCCGTGCACGACCAGGAACGCATCGCCGCCGCCACCGGCCGCCGGGTCGTGGAGCGGTACGGGATGAGCGAGACCCTGATGAACACCAGCGTCCGCGCGGACGGCGAGCCCCGCCCCGGCACGGTCGGCGTGCCGCTGGCCGGGGTGGCGCTGCGGCTGGTCGAGGACGACGGGAGCGAGATCGCGGAGTGGGACGGCGAGACGGTCGGCGAGATCCAGGTGCGCGGCCCGAACCTCTTCACCGAGTACCTGAACCGTCCCGACGCCACCGCCGAGGCCTTCGACGGCGACTGGTTCCGCACCGGCGACATGGCGGTCCGCGAGCCCGACGGGTACGTGCGGATCGTCGGCCGGCGCGCCACCGACCTGATCAAGTCCGGCGGTTACAAGATCGGCGCGGGCGAGATCGAGAACGCCCTGCTCGACTTCCCGGGCGTCCGCGAGGCCGCCGTCACGGGCGAACCCGACCCGGACCTCGGCGAGCGCGTCGTCGCCTGGCTGGTCACCGACGGCGGCCCGGTGGACGAACAGGCGGTCGCCGACCACGTGGCCCGCCAGCTCGCCCCGCACAAGCGCCCCCGCGTCGTCCGCCACCTCGACGCTCTGCCGCGCAACGACATGGGCAAGATCATGAAGCGGGCCCTGCATGGCTGACCGCGACGCCCTCACCGCCCGCGCCCTGATCGCCTCCCTCGACCCGGGCTACGTCGAACTGGGCTTCCTCGGTCCGGAGTTCACGGACGGCCCGCTGGAGTGGTCCGGCTACGGCGCCGCCCGCGAACGGGCCCGCGAACGCACCGGCGAGCGCGAGTCCGTCGTCTGCGCCACCGGCCGCGTGGGCGCGGGGACCGACGCCGCGCCCGCCCCCGAAGCGGTCCTGATCGCCTTCGAGTTCGGCTTCCTCGGCGGCTCGCTCGGCGAGGCGACCGGCGACCGCATCGAGGCGGCGTACGCGCACGCCCGCGCCCACCGGCTCCCCGTCGTCTCCCTGGTGGCGACGGGCGGCAGCCGGATGCAGGAGGGTATGCGGGCGCTGACCCAACTCCAGCGCGTGGCCCGGCAGACCGTGCTCACCCGGCGCGCCGGGCTGCCGCAGCTCGCGGTGGTCCGTGACCCCACCACCGGCGGCGGCTGGGCCACCCTGGCGGCCGGTGCCGACGTGGTCCTCGCCCTGCCCGGCGCCCAGGTCGGCTTCGCCGGCTCCCGGGTCCGCCCGGCCGGCGCCGACCCCTGGGCGTACACCGCCGAGGGCCAGCACGCGGCCGGGCACATCGACGCCCTCACCCGACCTGCCGACCTGCCGGGCGTGCTCTGCCGCTGGCTGACCCTGCTCGCCGGCCGGCCCGCCCCCGCCCGCCGGGCCGAACCCCCGCACGCCCTGACCACCGGCCCCCTCCCGGCCGACGGCGCCGAAGCCGTCCGCCGCACCCGCTCCCCCGAACGCCCGCGCGCCGCCGCCTACCTGGACGCCTATTTCGACTGGCGCGAGGAGATCCTGGGCGACCGTACCGGCGCCACCGACCCCGGCATGCGCTGCGGCTTCGGCCACCGCGACGGCCGGACCGTCGCCTACGCCGCCCAGTGCGGCACCGCCACCCTGCCCGCCGGATTCCGCACCGCCGCCCGCCTGGTCCGCACCGCCGGCCGGCTCGGCATCCCCGTCCTCACCCTCATCGACACCCCGGGCGCCGCCAACGACGCCGCCGCGGAACAGGGCGGCGCCGGGCCCGCCATCGCCGACCTCTTCGCCGCCGTCGCCGAGGCCGAGGTCCCCGTCACCTCGCTCCTCGTCGGCGAGGGCGGCTCCGGGGGCGCGCTGGCGCTGGCCGCCCCCGGCCATCTCTGGGTCACGCCCGACAGCTACTTCTCCGTCATCGCCCCCGAACTGGCCGCCGCCATCCTCAAGCGGCCCCCGGAGGAGATCCCGGCCACCGCCGACGCGCTGCGGCTGCGCCCGCAGGACGCGGTGGAGCTGGGGGTGGCGCGGGGGGTCGTACCGGGGCCCGGATAGAGCCTGTACGGCGCAAGGAACGCGCGTACGTGCGGGGCGCCCCGGCCGGGCGCCCCGCACGTGTCTCCCCCGTATCCCCGCAGGTCAGATGGCGGGTACGGTCGCTCCCGTGTTCCCCATCAGCCGCATCAGCACGCGCAGGGCGGTCGCGTACTCGGCGTCGGTGATGCCGTCGTGCAGCTCGACGCGCCATTCGGGGGCGCGGGCCTTGAGATCGAGACGGGCCGCGTCCCCCGCCTCGGTGATCCACAGCCGGCCGTCCCCGTCCCGGGTCACCCAGCCGGAGGCGAGCAGTACCTCCGCCTCGGCGGCCAGATCGTCCTCGGGCCGCAGGAACGAGACCATCGCGGACCGGAGTTCCTCGACGCTCCTGCCCTGCCCGTCCTCGGACAGGTCGTTCACCGACAGGAACCGCAGCACCCAGAACCGGGGCTGCGTGAACCCCACCTCGGCCTGCTTCCGCCGCACGAACCCGATGGTCGCCTCGTACGCGAGCTTGGTCCAGTACGGGACGGGCTGAGCCGCCAACTCCTCGTCGGTGTACTGCGCATCAACGGTCACGGTGCTGTCCCCTCGCCACGGCGACCCCGGGTCGGGCCGACGCGACTCAACGTAGGACCTCGACCAAGGTTGAGGGCAAGGGCGGCCGGAAGGCGCCCTACGGACGGAGGGCTTGCGCCTCCAGCGGGTGGAGACCCGAAGGTGGGGGCATGGACGACCATCCCGAGGAGACGGCAGAGCGGCTGGCGCTGGTGCGGACCCTGCGCGAGCCGGGGATCGACCTGCCGGCCGTCCGGAAGATCGCCGACCGGGAGTTGACACTGCCGGAGGTCGCCGCCGCGCACGCGGAGGCCCTGGACGCCCAGATCGCCGCCCTGCGGGTACGCCGTGCCGTCCTGGCCACGGCCGCGAGGCAGGGCACAGGCGCGGAGGCGCCTCGCCGTCAGTTCCCGCGCACGGTCCGCCTCCCCGCCGCCGAGCCGCGGCCCTGCGCGCCCGGCGCGGCCGGGAGCCGGTCAGTCCCCGAGGAGCGACCGGTGCATGATGTGCAGCCCCACATACCCCTCGCCCGGATGCCGGAACCCCTCGGGCAGCGTGCCCAGCACCTCGAAGCCCAGCGACTCGTACAGCTTCACCGCGCGGGTGTTGGTCTCCACCACCGCGTTGAACTGCATCGCCCGGTACCCCTCGGCCCGCGCCCAGTCGATGGTGTGCGTGCAGAGCGCGCGGCCCACGCCCCGACCGCCGTGCGCCGGGTCGACCATGTAGCTGGCACTGGCGATGTGGCTGCCGTTGCCCATGTGGTTGCGGTTCATCTTGGCGGTGCCGAGGACGGCCCCGGAGTCGTCCACGGCGACCACGGTGCGGCTCGGCGCCTTCACCATCCACCAGCCCTCGGCGTCCTCGCGGGAGAGGTCGAGGGGGTAGGTGAACGTCTCGCCCGCGCGGACGACGGACTCGAAGAACGGCCAGATGGCGTCCCAGTCCTCGGTGCGGGCCTCACGGATCAGCATCCGGTCATCCTCACCCACCGACGACCAGGTGGCCAACGGCATTTCCCGGGCGGGCGCGAGCCAGTCCTTGACCTCGCCCCCGCTTGAGCTTCTAGCTTCGGCCGGGCACGACAACCGACGCCGAACCGTTCCGAGGAGCCCCTGTGCCCGCAACCGAGACCGTCCCCGCCGCCTACCTCCACTCCGTCGTCCCGCACCTCCTGGTCGACGACGCCGACGCCGCCCTCGCCTTCTACGAGCGGGCCTTCGGCGCCGAACCGCGCTTCCGCCTCGACGGCGACGAGGGCGAGGTGGTGCACGCCGAACTCACCGTCGCCGGCGCCGTCATGATGCTCGGCGACGCCGGCGACGACCTGCGCTCCCCGGCCGCGATCGGCGGCACCCCGGTCATCCTGCACGTCTACGTCCCCGACGTGGACGCCCTCACCGCACGGGCCACCGCCGCCGGGGCCGAGCTGCTGGAGGGCCCCGCCGACCAGTTCCACGGGGACCGCACAGCCATGCTCCGCGACCCCTTCGGCCACCTGTGGATCTTCCTCACGCACCTGGAAGATCTCACCCCGGAGCAGATCGCGGAGCGCCTGGCCGAGGCGAACGATCCCGCCGGAGCGACCGGCTGACCTCGGGGAACCCGGTGACAGCACGACGCGCGCTCCGTACGCTGGCCCACGGCCCCGACCCCGCCCGGGCCCGCGCCGTGCCGTACCGACCACCCCGGAGGAACCGTGCCCGCGACTCCCGGCCCCCCTGAGCGACGTCTCGCCCGCCATCGCCGGCCTTCTCGGCCGTGAGCAGGTCAGGGACTTCGGGCGGCGGACGCTCTGGCCGACGCCATCCCGGGTCGCAGGCCCGGCCTTCACCGTCCGGTGCGCCTCCTGAACGAGGAGATCCGCTGCCGCGGTGTCACGGTACGCACCGGTGACCTGGTCGTCGCCAACGAGGAAGACGTCGTCGTGGTCCCCGCCGCCCGGCAGGACGAACTCCTCCAGGCGGCCCGCGCGAAGGAGGCGAAGGAGGCGGCCCAGTCCCTCGACGCCTGGGAGACAGACCACCACGCCCGTGTCCGGCAGGCCCTCGACGCCCAGGGCTTCACCGGCTGAGGCCGACCCCGCACACCCGAACGGAGCCCCGCATGCCGCTGCGCTGCGCCCTGCTGAACGACTACCAGGGGGTCGCCACCACGGCCGCCGACTGGTCCCCCGTCCTGGACCGCGTCGAACTGACCTCCTTCTCCACCCATCTCGGCACGGAGAACGAACTCGCCACCGCTCTCGCCGACTTCGACATCGTCGTCACCCTGCGCGAACGCGTCCCCTTCCCCGCCTCCCTCTTCGCCCGCCTCCCGCGCCTGCGCCTGCTGGTCGCCTCCGGCATGCGCAACTCCGCGATCGACCTCGCGGCGGCCCGCGCCCACGGCGTCACCGTCTGCGGCACCGCCAGCCACTCCACGCCCCCCGTCGAACTGACCTGGGCCCTCATCCTCGGCCTCGCCCGCAACCTGGTCGCGGAGAACACCGCCCTGCGCACCGGCGGTCCCTGGCAGTCCACCCTCGGCGCCGACCTGCACGGGCGCCACCTCGGCGTGGTCGGCCTCGGCCGGATCGGCTCCCAGGTCGCCCGGATCGGTGCCGCCTTCGGCATGGAGGTGGCCGCCTGGAGCCCCCACCTCACCGCGGAACGCGCCGCCGAGCACGGCGTCCGCCTCGCCTCCGGCCTGCCCGAACTGCTGGCCGGCAGCGACGTGGTCACCCTCCACCTGAAGCTGGGCGAGCGCAGCCGGGGCATCATCGGTGCCCGCGAACTGGCCCTGCTGAAGCCCACCGCGTACCTCGTCAACACCTCCCGTGCCGCCCTGGTCGACCACGACGCCCTCCTCGCCGCCCTGACCGAGGGCCGCATCGCCGGCGCCGGCCTCGACGTCTTCCCCACCGAGCCCCTCCCCGCCGACGACCCCGTCCGCACCACCCCCCGCCTCCTGGCCACCCCGCATCTCGGCTACGTCACCGAGCGCACCTACGCCACGTACTACCGCGAGGCCGTCGAGGACATCGCCGCCCACCTGGACGGCAACCCGGTACGCCTCCTCGGCTGAGCCCCGCCGGGCCCGTCACCCGGTCAGGTCCCGCAGGTGCGGGACCGCCCGGGTCAGCTCCCGCACGCCCCAGGCGATCAGCGCCACCCCCGCCAGCTCCGGCACCACCCACCAGCCGCCGCGCACACTCTCCTCGAAGACCACGACGCCGAGCAGGAGACTGACCGAGGCGTCCCCGATGGTCAGCGCCGGCTGCGAGGCGGCGAGCGGCCCGGCCTGCAGGGCGTTCTCCAGCAGCAGCACGGCCGCGACCCCGGTCACCGCGAACCCGTACGTCTGCCAGGTCGCGAGGAACGCGGTGAACCCCTCGTCGGCGAGCGTTCCCGTGGCCGACTTGAGCAGCGCCGCCGTCAGGGCGTTGCCCACGGCGGCCGCGGAGCCGAGCGCCGCCGCCCGGAACAGGGGCGACCGGTTCCACCGCGAGGCCACCACGGCCACCGCCATCACCCCCAGGCACCCCACCAGCACCGGAATCCACCGCGCCATCGGCGCATCGGTACGCGCCCCGGCCGGCGCCGCCGCCCCCAGCACCGCGACCAGCCCCACCACCACCGCCGCCACCGCCCACCACCCCTCACGCGGCAGCCGCCGGTGCAGCAGCGGCACCCCGATCAGCAGCGCGAACGGCAGCTCCAGCACGAACACCGGCTGCACCAGCGCCAACGGCCCGTTGACCAGCGCCAGCGCCTGGAACAGGGCGGCCCCGACCACACCCGCGATCCCCAGCAGCCACACCGGCTTGCGCGCCAGCTCCCGCACCAGCCGCCACCCCCCGCCCGACGCCACCTCGGAGGCGGCCTTCCGCTGAAAAGCGGTACCGGCGGCGTTACTGGCGGCCCCGAGGACGGCGAAGAAGACGGCGAGGACGAGCATGGGTGATCCGTGCCCGGACGACCCCGCCCCCTCCCTGAGCTGGGAGGATTGCCGCCGATCGGAGCAGGCGGCCGGGGCGGGTGCGGCCACCGGGGCCGGGGCCTTCAGGTGCGCGAACTCCGGGCCCCGCAGCCAGGGCAGGTTCTCGGCCGCGCACGGCGTCAGGGCCTCGACCCCGGCACCCTTGGGCCAGGTCGGCCCCGACCGTCACCCGCGCTTCCCCGCCGACGCCCACCGCCCGCTCAGCCCTCGCCTTCGCCCTCGCCGCCGGCCCTGCCTCCGCGCAGGCGTCGCGCCCGCTCGGCGATGCCGCTCGCGAGCTTGCCCCGCACGGCCCCGGCCCGGTCCAGAGTCTCGTTGCCGACCGTCATGGCGGCCGCCACACCCGTCGCCCCCGTTTCGAGCGCCCGGTCCCTGGCCTGCACGGCGGCCTCCACCCACCGCCTCGTCTCGGTGTACCGACGGCCGGCCCGGTCGGCCACGCGCTCCTGGAACTCGTGGACGCCGGCCACGACCTGGTTGCTCGCCCCGACCACGGCCGGGGACTTGGCCGGGTGCAGCAGCACCTTCGCGTTGGCCGCCCCGGCGGCCGCGTTCATCCTGGTCACCAGCCGGTCGGTGCACCGCAGGACAAGCTCCTGCCGGTCCCGCCGGGCCTCCCTCAGCCCGCGGCGATGCGCGTTCAGCTCCTCCGGCGACACGTCCCGCACCCGGTCGAGTTCGAGCACCGCCACCGCGTCCTGCAACTGGAAACAGCGAGCGAGGACAGCGAGCCACTCCCGCACCACCGGCTCGGCCTCACGCACCGTCACCGCGAGCTCCCCGATCTTGGCCTGCCGCTCCATCTTCTCCGCGAGCGCGTCAAGCTGCCGCAAGGCGTACGCCTGGGTCTCGGCGATCGTCGCCGGCCCGCCCTGCACCTTCGACCACGTGACCTCGTCGGCCTCGCCCCGCTGCCGGCGCACGGTCATGGCCTCCTCGATGACGAGCCCCGTACCGATCACGCGGGACAACACCGCGTCCTTCTGGGCCCGCAACACGTCGTCGACCTTGGCGTCGATCGCGTCGAGATACTCGGTGATCTCGTCCATGGCCTGCTCCATCGCCACCTGCGCCAGCAGCTTGGCGACATTGGCGAGAGCGACCGGGCTCCCCACGAACGACCGGGACCCCCGGGCGAACTCGACGAACCCCTTGATCTGCCCCCGGTCCCCCTGCAGCACACCGGTACTGACCCCCGCCGCCGCGCTCTCCCGCAACCCGTACTTCTTGACCTGCTCCGCCGACTGGACAGTCAACTTCACCCACCGCCCGGAGACACCGGCGCCCTCCTCCGCCCCCTCCTTCACCACCGCGGCCCCGGCCCCGGCCATCCGCTTGATCCACCCCGGACCGAGCTTCCTCCCCACCAGCCCCTCCGAGACGAGAAACCGCTCAACGTCCCCCGCGTCCCCGAACACCGCCAGCCCGTCACCATCACCGACCAGCTGAATCTCGTCCTTCATCGCCCACCCGCCCGCTCCGGAGTCCTCCTAGGCGGACGAGACTATCCAGCCGCACCTGACTGGAGGCCCGAATCCGACTTGTTGGGCGATCTGCCCCGATTCCCGCACCCGGCCGCCACTGCCCCGCATGGCTCCCGTAGGACCCGCCCCTCGAAACGCGTCAGAGCCCTGGCACCAAGGGCGCCGGGCTCCGATGCGCTGCTACACCATTCACCGTGCCCTGATCCCGCGTCGGCAGGGCGTACTGCTGACCCTGCGGACTACGGCACTGCCTGTGAACCGGCGTCGACGGGTACGTCGGAAGATGTCACAACAGCGGACGGGGCCGGCGGCGCGGGTCCGGTGGTCAATCCGCGCGGCAGGACGCGTCCTTCGTGGGCATCTCGCCCTCGACGAGGTAGCGCGTGGTGGTGTTCAACGCGCAGGAGTTCCGGCCCAGGACGTAGACACCGTGCCCGCTGTCGTCGACGCTGATCAGCCGGGCGCGGTCGCCGAACTTCTCCCGCAGCATCTTCCCGCCCAGGTGCGGAGTCGACGCGTCCCGCCGGTTCTGCAGGAGCAGCACGTTGCGCGGGCCTTCGGCGTCGACCTCCACGGGCGGTTCAGCGGGGGTGTACGGCCAGAAGGCGCAGGGGGTGATGTTGGCGGTGGCGGCGCCATACAGCGGGTAGCGTCCGCGGTCCTCGGCGACGCCTTGCCGGTAGGTGTTGACGTCCTCGGGCCATTCGGCGTCGTTACAGGTGACGGCGAGGAACACGGTCAGTGCGTTGTCGGTCGGCGACAGCGCGCCGTCCGCCGCTTCCCCGGTGGCGGCCGTCAGACCGCGGGCCGCGGCCTCGTCGCCTTCGCGCAGCGTCTGCCAGGTCTGCGCCAGCGTGGGGTACTGCGTCTGCTTGAACAGGTGGCCGAACGTCAGGAGCCGGAAGAGGCTGCCGTCGATCCCCGCGACCGGAGCCTTGTCGAGCCTGCCGGCGATGGCGAGGTAGGACGCCCGTACCTGCCCAGGTGTGCGGCCCAGACCGTAGCTGTCGTGCCGGCTGGCCGCCCACTTCGCGAAGTCCGGCAGGGTCTGCTCCATGCCGAGCACGTAGCGGCGCATGCCGTCGCGGTCGAGGTGAGTGTCTCCGATGTTGCTGTCGAGCACGATCCGGTCGGAACGCTCGGGGAACATCGACGCGTAGGCGGCGCCGAGGGCCGTGCCGTACGAGTAGCCCAGGTAGCTGGTCTTCTCCTCGCCGAGCGCGGCCCGGATCCGGTCCAGGTCGCGGGCGGTGTTCGCGGTGGTCAGGTGGCGCAGCCCGCCATCGTCGTCGTTGTCCGCGCACTGCTCGGCTGCCTTCTCAGCGATTTTCGCCTGCGCGGTGACCGCAGCGTCATCGACCGCGTAGGGCGGGATGTTGGAGTAGTAGAGGCTGTCTGTGGTGAAACCGCAGCTGACCGGTGTGGAATGACCGATCCCGCGGGTGTCCATGCCGATCAAGTCGTAGCGGTCGGTGACGCTGCTGGGCAGGCCCTGGGCCACCAGCAGCGCGGACAGCGCCAGTCCGGATCCGCCGGGACCGCCCGGGTTGAGCATGAGGACGCCGCGCCTCTTGTCCGGGTCGGTGGCGGCCAGCCGCGAGACGGTGAGGTCGATCTGCTCGCCTTCCGGCTCGGCATAGTCCACCGGCACGCGCACGGTGGCGCACTCCAGCACGGTCGGAGCGGCTTCCGCCCCGACGTCGTCGGGGCACTGGCCCCACTCCACCGGAGGCGTTCTCGTCCCCTCGGCGGCGGCGGGCACAGTGATCAGTGACGCGCCCAGGCCGATGACCGCCAGGAGGGCCAGGTTCCGGCCGACACTGCTTTGTCGTTCCATGTCCAGTCTCCGCATACCGGGTTCGTGGTGGGGGTGGTCGCGACCATCCCACTCCCTGCCCCTGGGGCACGGTCAACCGGTGGCGAGCCGGAACCGAACGGAGTTGACCGTGCCCCAGGGGCAGGGTTTCCAATGCCCTCCGGGCACGATCCTGGAAAGGGGCTCCTGGTGGCGTGGAGTACACGTCGGCTGGCGGAACTCGCGGGGACGACGGCCAAGGCCGTCCGGCACTACCACGAGATCGGCCTGCTGGACGAGCCGGAACGGGCGTCCAACGGCTACAAGCGCTATGGCGTCAGCCATCTGGTGCGCCTGCTGCGTATCCGCAGACTGACCGACCTCGGCGTGGCCCTCGCAGATGTCCCCGCGGTCGAGAGCGGTGACGAGAGGGCACGGCAGATCCTTCGGGACCTGGACGCCGAACTCGCGGCGGACATCGAACGCCGACAGCGGATGCGGCGGGACCTGGCGGCCATCATGGACAATCGGGCCGCGCTCGACATGCCCCCGGACTTCAGGACGCTTGCCGACGACCTGCCCGAAACCCAGCGATCCCTGCTGGTGGCCTACTCCAGCATTCTCACACCCGAAGCGATCGCCGCCCTCCAGGAACAGCTTTCGGGACCTCGCGGCGACCTCGAAGCGGAGTTCGCGGCGCTCGAGGAGGACGCTCCCGACGACGTACGGCAGCGGCTGGCCGAGCAGATGGCGCCCGAAGTCCGCCAGCAGCACCGGGCCCACCCTGCTCTGGCCGACCTCGGGCTGGCCTCGCGCCGGGAAAGGGCGCTCGCGGACTCGGTCACCGTGCACGCCCTGGTCGAGTTCTACAACCGCGCGCACCTCGATGTGCTGCGACGCGTTCACAGCATCCTCGTCGAGAGCGACAGCGTGCACGCGTCACACCATCAGGCGCGCGTCGGGCCGCACTCACCGGGTCGCGAAGCGGCGCCCTGAGCGCGGTCACCGTGGGGCATCGACGTCGGACAGGAGCCCGGCAAGCCGCTTCATGACGTCCACCTGGGCTGGATTGTAGAGATCGCTGATGGCTTTGCCGAGGGTGCCGGCGGTGTGCTGTCGACCGCGCGGGGCGTCTGACGCCAGGTCGCTGAGCCCGGGATGGCGGGACCGTAGACCCAGGACGTAAGGCACGAGACGCTCGGCGAGACTCTGGCGGGTCAGCTCGTCGGCGTCGGCGGGAAGCTCGTTGAGTTCACGTGCCACGGGCTGCGACTCCTGCTGGAGCAGGTCGGCATAGGCATCCATCCCGCTGGGCCCGAGGACCGTACCGAGGACGGTGACGAAGGAGCGGTCCGGGTCAGGAAGCTCGGCTGTCTTGTCCACGGAGGCGAAGCGGAGGGGGAGATCGCTCGCGGCTCGTCCGCGCAGGAGGGCGCCCACCTCGGCACGTGCGTGTTGCAGACGTTCGATGGTGGCGGCCAGCTCAGCGTCAAGAGCCCGCAGGTCACGCGGATCGGGACCCGAATCCGGGGCGTCGTCCATGTCCGCGATCTGGGAGAGGGAGAAGCCCAGAGCGGTGAGGCGCTTGATCCGGAGGAGCCGGACAAGATGGCTCACGCCGTACTGTTTGTAGCCGTTGGAGCGGCGCTCCGGCTCCTCGATCAGGCCGATGTCGTGGTAGTGCCGTACGGCCCTGAGGCTGACGCCGGCCAGCTCCGCCATCTCCCGAGTGCTCCACGCCATGATCGAGATCTCCCCCACCGTCCGGTGCTCCGACGCGGTCACGTCGCGAGCCCCATTGAAAACCATGACGCAACGGCAGGCTGGGACAGGTCGGAGCGTACGAAGGTGCTGCCCCAGCCTCTTGGCGATGTGCGGAGACCGCCGAGGTTCAGAAGATGACCGGTGGCTGCGGGTGCCTGAAGGGAACACGACGCTGGTTGGTTCCTGTTCGAACACGGTCGTCCAGCACAGCTTCGGGGTGCGGGGTCAGGTTTCCCTGGAAGCCGGTGGGCCCGGATGAGGGGTGAGAGCAGTCTGGCGCGCGGCCCCCGGCTCAGGGTGACTGCGGGGCGCCGTGTCGCAGGCCGTCGAAGAGGAGGGCGGTGATCTGCCGGGCCTCGACCAACCAGCCCTCGGTGGCGCGCATCCCGCAGATGCCGCCCAGGGCGCGCAGAAGGGTGGAGCCTGTGACGTCGTCGCGGACGGTGCCGGCCGCGCTGCCGGCTTCGAGCAGCAGGGAGAGGGCGTCGGCCATACGGGTGCGTGCGTCGTCGAAGACGTGTGAGTCCGTCGCCATGATGCTTTCCAGCACACTGGACATCCCCTTGCCCACCGCCGCGTGGTCCACGAGCAGCAGCAGGAAGCGCCGCAGCGCCTCCTCCGGGGCGTGCTGGTCCAGCAGGACGCCGGGCGTGGCGCACAGGTCGTCGACCTCTTTGCGGTAGACCTCCTCGATCAGCGCTTCGCGGGTTTCGAAGTGGCGGTAGAGCGTTCCGACGGCGACGCCGGCGCTGCGGGCGATGTCCTCGACGTGCGCGTCGGTGTCGCCGCCGAGGAACGCCTGGCGGGCCGCGGACAGCAGTGCCTCGCGGTTGCGTCGCGCGTCGGCGCGCAGCGGGCGTGATTGCGGCAAGAGAACCTCCATAAGGTGAGTCCGACTCCGTTTACGTGTACCTTTTCCGGAGTCAGCTTCATCTTACGGAGGAGAGACCCCATGCCCATCACGGACAACAGCCTCGACGGCCTGCGGGTACTGGTCACCGGCGGCAGCCGGGGCCTGGGCGCGGCGACCGTGCGCCGCTTCGTCGCCGCGGGCGCGACCGTGCTGACGGCCTCCCGCAGCCGGCCCGAGGAGGACAGCGGTGCCGTATTCCTCGCGGCGGACCTCTCCACGCAGCAGGGTGTGGCCGAACTCGGCCGCCGCGTCATCGAGCAGGTGGGCGGCGTGGACGTGCTCGTGAACAACGCGGGCGCGGCGAGCTCCCCGGCGCCGACCCTGAGCCGGTCGGACCAGTCCTGGCAGGCGGACCTGGAGACGAACCTCCTCAGCGCCGTGCGCCTGGACCGGGCCCTGGTGCCGGGAATGGTCGAGCGGGGCTCCGGCGTCGTCGTGCACGTCTCCTCGATCGCCAGCCAACTGCCTCAGCGCACCGAGGCGTCCTACGCCGCCGCCAAGGCCGCGCTCAACACCTACAGCCGCGAACTGGCCACCGAGGTCGGCGAGCACGGCGTGCGCGTGGTCTGCGTCCTTCCCGGGTTCGTCGTCACCGACGGCGCCACCGCCCACCTGAAGCACATGGCAGAGAAGCAAGGCATCACCACCGAAGAGGTCACCCGGCAGATCGTGGACCACCTGAACGTCCCCATGGGCCGCCCCGGCGACCCCGAGGACGTCGCCGAGATGATCGCCTTCCTCGCTTCCAGCCGCGCGAAATGGCTCACCGGAGCACAGTTCCGCGTCGACGGCGGCATCATCCCGACCGTCTGAGCAACCACCGACAGCGCGAGGACACCCCTATGCCCGTCACCCTGACCTCCGTGATCATCGACGCCGCCGACATCCAGAAGGAGAGCTCCTTCTGGCACCGGCTGCTCGGGGGCACCCTCACCCCCACCCCGACGCACCACTTCGTTCAGGCTCCCGGCCTCCCGGTGATCGTCGTTCAGTCCGCCCCCGGACACACCGCCCCGAACTGGCCGGACGGCACCTCCCAGCAGATGCACCTCGACTTCGGCGTCGACGACCTCGCAACCGCCGACTGCACGGCCACCGACGCCGGCGCCACCCGACTGCGGCCCACCGACGAGGTCACCCCGGAAACCCGGACCGGTAGCCGGGTCTACGCCAGCCCGGCCGGACACCCCTTCTGCCTGCGCTCAACCTGAGCCGGTCGCCGTCCACCGAGCCGCCTGTCGTCAAAGGCAGCAAGGGCGGCCGCCGCCCCCGCAGCCCCGGCCGCGCAGACCGACACCGTCCGCACGGCCGTCTCCGACCTCATGCCTGACCACACCGCCATCGGGCAGGACACCCTCCCTCCGGAGCTGCCGGTCACCCTCGACATGCCGGGCGAGGTCACTCAACCCGTTTCAGAGACCCGCCCGCGCCTGATTCGCTCCGGCTCGAATAACAGACGCACCGTGAAAGCGATGAGAGATTAAGTCCAGCGCGCACAACCGGTCGGGCTCGGCGATGTGATCCGCGGATACTGACGGCGCAGACCGAAAGGGAAAAGAAAAACCCGCGCCTTGCCCTCGCCGCCACCCACTCACAGCACACCACCTCCTGACCAGTTCAGGGGGAGATCGCCCCGTCACCGGCGCTCCGGGTGCACCCAAGGCCTCTTCCACGGGTGCTACCGCACGTCCAGCACACCTTTCGCCGGCGTCGGCTCCGGTCTCCGCACCAACCGCGATCCCTCGGCCCACGTCGGCTCGCGGACCCGGCCCAGCAGGACGGACAGTATCCGCCGGAAGACCGGCGCGAGAGCGGTCAGAGCAGCGCGCCCTGGGCATCCCGCACATCCCGTCCGGACGGCCCCCGGACGCCAGGCGGACCCCGGTCACGCCTCCGTCACGACGGTGGTCCCGGCGCGCACCGTGCAACAGATCGCGAAATGTCCATTCTCCAGGGCGCACAGAACTATGCCGTAACGTCACCAGTTTCACGGCTCGAACCGGAGGTAGGAGACCTCCTGGAAAGCAAAGAAGCCACGAGAGCGCAGCGGTTACGCCCTGACAGATGGACGAACTTCCAATCTATGCCATCTAGCCCTCGGCAGGGATTGAAGGAAGGCAGGACGAGACCGCCGAGCCCCCCACTACGCGCATTCCACTCTCTTATCGGTGATGGTAATTACTGCTCACTTCGGCCTACGTATCCGGGGAGTTACGATGCCCACGACTCTCGCTCAGAAGCTGTACATGCTCTGCTACACCGTCGAGAAGGAGAAGTTCCAACTCGACAACATTCAGGGGCGCGGCCAGCTGCTGCGGGCCGGAGCGATGACCGAGTTGGCCCGCGGGGACCTGCTGGACGCGACCGGGGGGAAGGTCCGGCGGCTCCCCGGCAGTCCGCCTGAGGATCCGTTCACGGCGTCGGTCTGGTACGACCTGCCCGAGGACAAGCCCAAGGGCTGGCTCAAGTTCCTGCACAACAAGGCGCACACAGCCGAAACCCCGGTCCGTGACCAGCTGCTCGCCTCCGGGGATGTCGCCATCGAACGGCAGAAGAAGCTGGGGGTCGTGTCCACCAACAGGGTCACCGTGGTGCACCCGGACCTGGTGCACGCCCTGCAGGACCGGGTGCGCGCGATCGTGCTCGACGGAGCTCCCGCCGATGACCTGACAGACGAGTTGGCGATGGCCGTCCTGGCGGTCGAGCTGGAGCTCACCTCGGTGTGGAGCAAGGAAGACCGCCGCATCCACAAGTCAGCCCTGAAGGCGCAAGCGGCGCGGTTCGACGCGTTCGTCCCCGGACTGCGCAAGGCGCTGCGCGACTCCTATCTCGCGAGCCGCGCCGTGGGAGGCGGCTGGAGCGCCTGAATCGCCCCACGACCGCGACGAGGAACATCCAAGAGACGCTACGACCGCAGCACGTGACCAGGAGTGATCGATGACCCAACGCGAAGGCGAGCACACCCCCTCCCCCACTCACGGCCGGGGCAACGCAAGCGCACCGCCCCCCGCCCCGGGTTCGCCCATGCTCGACTCCATGGGCGGCACCGCGGGCTTCGTCTACTCGACCGTCCCGGTCGCGGTGTTCGTGATCGCACTCGCCTTGCTGTCGACAAAGGCAGCCGTGATCGCGGCGGTAGCAACCGGTGCGGTACTCACCGGCTGCTGCGCGGGGAACGTCTTCTCGCCGCCTCCGGCAGCCTGACCGGCGTGCTGGTCGCTGCAGGAATCGTCGCGCTCACCGGCTCCGCCAAGGACTTCTTCCTGCTGGGCATCTGGGTGGCCTTCGCAGGATTCCTCGCCACCTTCGGTTCGGTCCTCCTTCGTCGCCCCTTGACCGGTGTGGCTTGGAACCTCCTGCACGGGGGCGCGTACGCCTGGCGAACGGACCGTCAGGTTCTGCGGGCACACGACATAGCCACGCTGGCAGCGGCCAGCGTCCTCGGCGCCCGGTTCGTGGTCAAGCAGTGGCTCTACCTGCACGACGCCACGGGCTGGCTCGCGTTCGCGAAGATCTCCATGGGCACCCCCCTCACCGTGGTCGCCGCACTGGCCGTCGCCTGGGCCTTCCGCGCGACGTCCAAACGTCTGGTGGACAGCCGGCCGGTCCCGCCCGTCACTCAGCAGGAGGCCGAACTCCCCCCTCGTCAGGATGCGTCCAGGTAGCGAGCAGTCACTTCACCTCAGCGAGTAAGGGGCCTCATGTCGATCAGCCGCACGCGTACCGAGACGGTGAGGGACCTCGGAGCCTTCGAGCGGACCATCGATCTCTACATGCACCGAAACCCTGTCCAGTTCTCCCTGGTCGCCGAGATCGACCGCAGGGTCGGTGAGCAGACGCTGGCGAGGGCGCTGCGGAAGGTGCAGGCACAGCACCCGCTGCTCCGCGTCTCGGTCGACCGCCGAGCCCCCCAGGCCCGGTACCGCTGGGCAGAGGGCCCGGTCAGCATCGAGACCGCCGCGGAGGGAACGCCCTGGCAGGCGGTCATCGCCCGTGAACAGACGCGCCCCATCACCCCGGAGCCCGGCCCGCTCATGCGGGCTGTACTGATTCCCGCGGAGACTGGCAGCTTCATCGTGCTGACCTTCGCCCACCAGATCACCGACGGCACCGGCGGCATACGAGTGGTGGCGGACCTCGTCGCCGCCCTCGACGGCGACGAGGAGAGCGACCGACCCACTCCGGGGCCGGATGTGCCGCCTTCCCAGGAGACCCTCCTGCAGGCTCTCGACGCGGCGACGCCTCCCGTAGGGCCTCCCCAGGACGAGCCGGTGAACGCGCCCGGGGAGCTGACCCGGTTCTCCGGACGGGCACCGCACGTATCCGCTCTGGCGCTGCAAGGCGCGCTGACCGCCCGGCTGGTGACCCGCTGCCGCGCGGAGGGCGTGTCCGTGCACGCCGCGCTGTGCGCTGCCGCCAGCACGGTCCTCCACCGCGCGGGCCGCACCCGGGTGAGGGTGCTGAGCCCGGTCGACCTGCGCCGAGCCGCAGGTCTGCCCGACGCCGTCGCCAACCGGTTCGCCGGAGCGCGGACAGTCAGCGAGGCGTCCCAGGCCGGGGAATTCTGGAAACTTGCCCGGCACCATCACCAGGCTCTGGAACGCCAGCGCGCACCGCAGGTACTCAAGGCCGGTTCGCAGGCGCTGGCCCGGCAGCCGCCCGCCACCCCCGAAGAGGCCGAGGCGATGATGACCGTGGTCACCGCCGCCGACATCCAGATCACCAATCTCGGGGTGGTCGAGGCGCCTGCACACGGCCGCGCCCGCCTCACCGCTCTGTGGGGACCGGCGCAGACCACCCAACTGACCGGTGAACACGTCCTGGGTGTCGCCACCTGCGGGGGACGCCTACGCATGACGGAGCTGACCCACGACCCCCTGGCCGTTCTGCTGCCCGACATGGCCACCGTCCTCGCCCAGCGGTGCACCGAACCCGACGCGCCCTCCTCCTGATGCGTTCAGGACACCGAGCACCGTCCCCGACACACCGTCCGCCGTCCGCCGTCCGGAACGCCCGGAACGCCCGGAACGCCCCCGTCGAAGGGGCAGAGCGCTACCCGAACCGACCCGGCCACCGCATCCACACCGCCCCCTCGACAGCCGCAGTGAGACCCAGGAGTGACCATGCAGTCCCCCACCGACGCCGATGCCCACAAAACTCCCGGTACCGCCTTCCTGGCTGAGCTGAAGTCCCACATCCCTGCAGGCCGTGTGCTCACCAGCGGACCGCGATACACACGAGCCGTTGCGCTGTTCAACGCAGCGGTCGATATCCGCCCTTCCGTCGTCGTACGGTGCGCGAGCACCGCTGACGTGCAGGCGGGAGTACGCGCTTCTCGCACTCATGGAGTGCCCCTCTCCGTGCGTGGCGGGGGCCACGACTTCTGGGGCCGGGCGTTCCGTCCCGGAGGACTGGTCCTCGATCTGACCGACATGAGAGAGGTGCAGGTCGACCTCGACCACCGGTACGCGACGGTGGGCGGCGGGGCTCTCTCCTCCGACGTCGTCTCGGCAGCCGAGCGGGCGGGCCTGACCGCCGTCACCGGAACGGCGGGCTCCGTCGGCATGGTCGGCCTCACGCTCGGCGGCGGCTACGGCCCTCTCCTGGGCCAATTCGGCCTGGCAGCCGACAACCTGCTCGGCGCCGAGGTCGTCCTGGCCGACGGTTCACGGGTCAACACCGACGCCGAGCATCACCCGGACCTCTTCTGGGCGTTGCGCGGCGGCGGCGGCAACTTCGGCGTCGTGACCTCGGCACGGATCCGTCTCCACCCGGTACCGACCGTGATCTCGGGAACCATCCTGTACCCGATCGACCACAGCGCCGGCATTCTGGCCGACCTCGGCGGGATCCTTCAGGACAGTCCCGACGAGCTGACGGTAGACGTGGGATTCCTTCCGGGCCCGGAAGGAGAACCGACGGTGTACGTCGCGCCGACCTGGTCAGGGAACCTCGATGTGGGCAACGCCGAGAACGGACCGGTACGCACCCTGGCGAAACTCGGTACACCCGTGCTCGCCGACATCGGACCGGTCGCCCGTTCCACGACGCTGGCAGCGACGGACGGCATGTTCCCGCCTGGACGCATGGGCGCGATCCGCACACGGACCGTCCAGAGTGTCACGGGCTCCATCGCGACCGTGCTGGACCGCGCCGCCCGGGAGTTCACCTCTCCGTTCTCCGCGATCGTGTGGCACCAGTTCCACGGTGCGGCCACCCGCCCTGCTCTCGGCTCCACAGCTTTCGGCCGACGCGAACCACACCTCATGGTCGAGCTGATCTCCATGTGGGAGAACGGCGAGAACAAGGAACACACAGGCAGTGGCGACGCCAGGTCCTCGCACCTGCGCTGGCTGGAAGAGACCCACACAGCCCTCGAACCGTTCTCCCTGCCGGGCGGCTACGCGAACTTCCTGGGGCCGGAAACTCCCGACCAGATAGCGAACTCCTACGGGCCGAACACCGAACGCCTGCTCGCCGTCAAGTCCGCAGTCGACCCGGACTCCGTCTTCACCGCCACACCGCTCCCCACATACACCGCCGACGCCGGATGCCCGCGCGTGTGAGGCGAAGGAGACCTCGCCGCTCTGCTCAGCGGCAGTGACTCCTCATCCCCGCCTCCTGTTGACCAACACCGGAGCCTGCCTGCGCGCCGCCCCTGGCGTCGGCGTCGGCGTCGGCGTCGAAGTCGTGGATCACATCCCGGACCCGGTCGGCGCTGGTAAACGTCACCTCGGCGATCTTCGCCACGTCCATGCCCTGTGCGGACAACAGCACCATCCGGGCCCGTCGCCAGGTCACCACCGAACCGGTGCCCCTGCGAATGACCGGCAGTAACCGCCTGCCCTCGTCATCGTCAACCTCCCGGACGCGCACACGTTCGGCCACCTGGTCACTCTGCCCGCCCCCTTACCCAACAAAGGGGCGAGCCGGGGCCGCTTGTGAGACAAGGGAGCCGCTCCTCCTGTATCGCGGTGCCTCGACGGATAAGGTCCTGCGGATGAACAGCACCGACCTGACGCCTCTGGAACGTCGCATCTGGCAGGCGTTCCCTCGCGGCGCAGTGATCGACGTCCGACGGGACGAGAGTGAGGACCCCGCGACAATCCAGGGGGCGGAACGAACGATACGGGCTGAGGTCATCCGGGCCCTCCTCCTGGGAGGTTCATCCGAGCCCGGCGAGGCGCCTGCTCTGCGCGTCGCCGGAGCGAGGATCACCGGCGTCCTCGACCTCCAGCACGCAGAGATACACCACCCGATCCGTCTCACCTCCTGTCACTTCCGCCACTCCTTGGAACTCGACGGGGCGCAGACCCGTCAACTCGACCTCAGCGGCTCCTCTCTTCCTGCGCTGGCGGCCAGGTCCCTCCGCATCGACGGGGCGCTCCGACTCACGAACTGCCGGATAGCGGGGAGCGTCCAGCTGAGCAACGCCGAGATCTCCAGCGGAATCTTCCTGGACCACGCGCATCTCGGAACTGGTGGCGGATGGGCGCTCCAACTCGATCACGCCACTGTCGGCGCCGATGTATGGGCACCCAACCTCGTGACAGTGGGTGGGATCCGCCTCAGCACCGCGCATGTCGAAGGGGCGGTCGATCTAGAAGACGCCCAAGTCAAGAACGCGAACGGCGATGCCGTCGACGCCGCGCGACTCACCGTCGGAACCGTCCTCAACGCAGGTGGCCTCACCGCCGAGGGCCGCGTCAGGCTCACCGGCGCCAAGGTCGCAGGCTGGATCTCTTTCATCGAAACACGCACCCTCAGCCGCTAACAACGCCCGCTCGTTCACGCTCAGGGCATCGCGGTCCGACGAGCACGCTCCGACATGACGGCCGAGGGCGACCAACAGGCTGGTGGCTGAGCAGCGACAGGCAGCTGTTACTCAGAGGCTTCTTCCGAATGCCGGATCAGCGCAGGAAGACTTCGGCCAGCTGCCCCTCCGCAGACACCCGGAGCTCCCACCCCCTCGGAAGGTGTCTTCCTGACGCGACATCACGCGCCCTCGTCCACCGGCTGTCCACCAGAGCAAGTGACTACGCGGCGACCGAAGGGCTGCACTGCACCGGAACAGCAGGTCAGAGCCTTGCCGGAGCTCACAGACGACAGCGAGAACAAACCTGAGACCTGCGCATCACATGCACAGACGGACGGCGCCCGGTCTGACAGGATTCCCAGGTCATCCCAAACAAGAAACCCCAGGTCAGAAGCCTGACCTGGGGTTCACCGTTGAGCCGCCTTCGGGATTCGAACCCGAGACCTACGCATTACGAGACCGGGAGCGATCGTGCTGCGTAGTGCCTCGTCGTACCACCCAGTGACGTTCGGCCTGATCAGAGCAGGTTCAGTAGGTTGACCCGTACCACCCCGTAATGCGCCGTCCAAAGGCGCCTGTCCACCGGCTGTCCACCGAAACGCGGCTCGGTGCGGCTGTCGGTAACCGTCTGCTTGCGCCGGCGGAACGGCCGGTACCGATCCCGAGCGCAGCCCAACGCTCTTGTCAGAGCCGCACAACCGCGCACCCGCTTGCAGACGATAAAGCCGACCGCGCTCATTCTTCGCGGCACCCCTGCTGACCTGCATGCTTCGGCGAATGCTCTGCTGGTGTAATGGGCTCCGTGGTCAGTGTGCATGATCGATTTGGCGAGGCTGCCACAGGTGCGGACCGCCGAGGCCAGGGCGTCGGTCACGAGATCCGCGCGCATGTGGTCGGCGATCGCCCAGCCGACGAGACGGCGTGATGCGAGATCGATGACGGTCGCCAGGTAACAGAACTTCCCGCCGTCGACGGGCAGGTAGGTGATGTCACCGACGTACTTCGTGTTCGGCCTGTCCGCGGTGAAGTCGCGGCCGATCAGGTCCGGCGCCCGGGCCGCAGCCGGATCAGGGACGGTGGTGCGGTGCCGGCGGCGCAACCGGACTCCTTCGATCCCGGACTCCCGCATGACCCTGGCGACCCGCTTGTGGTTGACCGCGACACCGTCCTCCTCGCGGAGCTCGGCGGTGATCCTCGGAGCTCCGTAGGTGCCGTCCGATTCCTGGTGCACCGCCCGTATCCGGGCTGCCAGGCGGGCATCGGCCACCTGCCGGGCGGCCCGGTCCGCAGCCGTCCGCCGCCAGTAGTAGAAGCTCGAGCGGGCGACGCCGAGGATCCTGCAGAGCCGCTTCACGTCGTGACGGCGCTGGAGGTCGGCGACACACTGGAAGCGGTTCACCAGCGCGTCTCCCCGGCGAAATACTTCGCCGCCTTCCGCAGGATCTCCCGTTCCTCCTCCAGCTCGCGGACCTTCTTCCGCAAGGCGGCGTTCTCCGCCTCCAGCGGCGCCGGCGACAGGGCCGGTTCCTGTGCCCGCCGTCCTCGGGGACGGCTCACCCCGGCTGCCCTCACCCAGTTCCGCAGGGTCTCCGGGTTGATCCCCAGATCGGCCGCGACTGACCTGATCGTCGCTTCCGGCCGCGACTCGTACAGCGCGACCGCGTCCGCCTTGAACTCCGGCGGGTAGTTCTTCATGACCACGAGATGTCCGTTCTCAGATCCTCAGGATCCAGTGTCTCGTGTGTCCAGGATCAGGGGGCAAGGCCCGATCCGAGGTAACCCAGGATGCTCTCCACCGGCATGGGCCGGTTGTCGAGGCACCAGGGCTTCTCCTGTGTGGGTCGGCAGGCGGTGACGCAGTGTTCAGGAGTGGTGGCGCGGGAGGATGGTTGGTGACGGGGGCGGGGCTGGGATGGGGTTGGTGGCGCTGCGGCGTTTGTTGAGGAGGACGAGGCCGGCGATGGTGATGAGTCCGCCGAGGATCGCACTGGGGTGCGGTTGCTCGCCGAGCCAGAGGTAGGAGACGGCGAGGGTGACCACGGGGACGAGGTAGAGCGCGGCGGTAGCGGCGGTGACGCTGAGCCGGGCGGCGGCGTAACCCCAGATGACGAACCCGGCGGCCGAGGGCAGGAGGCCGAGGAAGACGACCGCCGCGGTCGCACCAGCCGGGGCATCGAGCATGGCCCGGACGCTGCTGGGGGCAAGGGGGGCGAGAAGAGCGGTCCCGGCCCACATCGTGTAAGCGGCGACTTCGAGCCCGGTGTAACGGCGCAGCAGGGGTTTGATCAGGCACTCACCGCGCTCGGCGCGCTGTTCGGGGAACGGCTCTTCCTGACACGCGGCCTCATCGCGTTCTTCCTGTTCGCGTCCTTCGGAACACTGTGGAGCGGACTGTCGCTGCCGCTGACGGACACGCCATGGCAATTCAGCGAGAGCCAGATCGGCATGTTCGGCGTCGCCGGACTCGCCGGTGCGCTGGGCGCCGCACGCGCGGGACGCTGGGCGGACGCGGGGCGGGCAGTGCCGATGGCGGGCTTCGCGCTCGCCCTGCTCCTCGTCTCCTGGGCCGCGATCGCCCAACTGCCCTGGTCGCTGTGGCTGCTCATCGTCGGCGTCGTGCTGCTCGACTTCGTAGTCCAGGTCGTGCACGTGAGCAACCAGCACACGCTCACCAGCGCGCACACGGAGCGCACCAGCGGCGTCATCGGCGCCTACATGGTCTTCTACTCCCTCGGCTCCGCCCTCGGCGCGGCCACCACCACCTCCGCCTTCACCACCCACGGATGGGCCGGATCCAGCGTCCTGGGAGCCGGATTCGCGCTCTGCGCCCTGATCACCTGGGCGGTCGGAAAGGGCCGTTCCTCCAGCGGAACCAAGCCCGTGCCCGACGCCGGGGCCCGCAGCCGGGAGAAGGCGATGTAGGACGCAGAGACCACGCGGACCTGCCAGCCGGTCAGGCGAACGACACCGCGCGGCATGTCGAACAAGACCGCTTGAAGCGGTTCCTGACCGCACCCCATGAAACACGCCCTCGACCCGGACGCAGACTGAGGACCAGTAAGGGCGGCGGGGTCTCGTGCCCTGATCAACGACCGGATGACCCTCCGAATGTGTGCGCCATTCGCATGCCCAATGCGATTAATGCATACTTCGGTTAGGGTGTGCCCATGATGAGTACTGAGGAGACGTTGCGTCTCACTGTCGCCGCCCTCATGCAGCTCACGCGCGAGCGGCAGCCCGACGTGGCCGCCGCCATCGGCCTCACACAACCGCAGCTCAGCCGTCGTCAGTCCGGCAAGTCTGCTTGGACCCTGACCGACTGCGACCGGCTTGCAGCCCACTGGGGGATGTCCACTCTCGATCTCCTGGCCGGCCCCACCCACGCCGTTGGCTGTCTGCCCGCCGCCCGTCGCCCCACCACCGGCACCCAGACCGCCGTGCCTCTGGCGCCGTCGGCCCCCGCGCCACCGGCACCCTGCAGCGCGGCCCCCACCGCCACCCCCGCACCGGCCGAGACCGCCCCCGCCCCCGCCCCGGCCGCCCCTGCCTCCTCCGCCGCGCCTGCGCCCGCTCCCGCCCCAGCCGCCGCCACGACCAGCTCGGTGCCTCGTACCCCCCGCCGCGCCGCCCCGGCCGGGCCGCTGCCCGATCTCATCCGTGACCGTGTCGCCGCCGCCCTCACCGAGGCGGGCGGCGACACCGACGCCGCGCAGGCCGCCCTGATCAAGCGCGCCGTCCCCGACGTGATGGCGTTGTTCGCCGCCTCCCGCGTCGGCGGCCGGTACGAGCACAGCGAGTTCCCCCCCACCGCCGGCATCCTCCAGAAGCGCAGCCAGAAGGGAGCCGACGCGATCTGGGAGGGCCGGCCGAAGTGGCGCGCGGCCGACCTCCACCGCGCCGCACGCGCAGGCCACATCACCATGGACGTGACCGCCCTGGACATGAACGCGGCGTACCTCGCGGCACTCAAGACCTGGTTGCCGATCGGGAAGCTGACGCACTCCGAGGGCGACCACCACGACCCGAAGCGGTCCGGCGTGCACCTGGTCGACCCGGGGGAGTGGCTCACCCCGGACCTGCCCTCTCCGCTGGGGTCGCGACAGGAGCCAGGTCCCCTCTGGATCACCGAACCCACCCTTAGGGCCCTGATCCGGTGCGCCGAAATGGACCTCTGTACCCCGCCGAAGATCATGGAGTCATGGACTTCCGGAGCCTCCGAAGGACTTCTGGAGAAGATGCGTCGCGCCCTTGTCACGGTCAGGGATGAGGCTATCGCTAATAACGAAGAAGTGACCACGGAATACGTCAAGTCAATGTATTCTAAGTTCGTCTCCACCATCGGCGAGAGCGCGGCGAACCGGGAAATCCGGCGGCCGGACTGGATGCACATCATCCGCAGTCAGGCATTCGTGAACCTGTGGCTGAAAGCACACAAGGCGCATAAGGCCGGTCTCACCGTCGTGCAGATGAGTGGTACCGACGAACTGCACGTGTCCGGCAACTGGCAGGCAGTGTTTCCCGAAGGCCGCGGACTCAGCCAGGTAAAGGCCAAGAACATCTACACGCTGGGAGGGACTGAGTGAGCGGCGCAAGCGACCTGTGGACAGACTTCGGCAAGTACCACGCACAGGGCCAGAAAGGCGCACAGGCACTCGGGGAAGAGATCGAACGCATCGCCCGCGAGGGCGGCATCGCCTCACCCGTGACCACCTCGCGCGGCCTCCGCGCACGCCTGCGCTACCTCGACAGCCCAGCCGGCCACCGCGCCCTCGCCGAGCACGGCGTCTCCGACCGCCTGCGCCGTGCCTGGGCTGCGGGCCGTACCCCTAGCCGGGCCAAGCTGGCGGCGGTCGACGCGGCGTACTGGGAGCGGCGCCGGGCGAACCTGATCCGGTCGGGGGCACTCAAGCGGCTTCTCGACAACGAGGGCCGGGGCCGGCGTATCGAAATCCACCCGGTCGACCAGTCAGCGGTGCCGGAGAAGCGGAAGCGGGTCATCTCTCAGAGGACGGTCACCGCCCGCTACATCTGGGATGATGCGGTCGATGCATGGGCATCAGGAGATCTGGACACCCTTGATGAGATCTGGGATGACGTGATCTCAGACCTTGACTCCGAATATGCGGCTTACGCATACGTCGGTTCCATCGGCATCAGCGCATAGCGCGACGAAATGAGAGTGGCCCGGCATTTCTGCCGGGCCACTCTCATTTCGTGAAGGCAATGCACTTCAAAAGGGGAGACATTCGAGGAATGAACCAAACTGAACAGCAGAATTGCTCTCCTCGCGGGGCTGAGGGAAGACGTGGACCGCTGGTTCGCCTGTCTTTCTGCGCGGTGGTGGGGAGCCTGCTGACAGCTGCGTTTATGGGGTGGATGTGGGGAACCATAGCCCCCTACCCCGTCATCGTTCTGGCGGATATTCCGAAGGAGGCCGCAAATGTAACGCGCTTGCTGATCGAGAAGCAGATAGAGGGCTTCAAGCCCTAACCCTCAGACCTTGCGGTGTAGACCAATCTGGCGGGCCTCCGAGGCTGTTGTACTGACGAAGCGTCAGGCACCGCCTTCTTGTCACCGGGGTCCGGATGGATGCATACTGTAAGGAACCCACCGGACACCGGGGAGGGCCCGGGGTGGCCGGCCTAAAGCTCAGCGAGCACCAAGACCACCACACCACCCCTCAGAAACCCCCTACGACCAGGGATTTCACCAGAAACCGCACCGCCCCACCTCGTAGCCAGCCCAGGGATCCCTCGCCGACACGGGCCTGACCGACCTCGCCGTGCAGGGCGGCACCGTCGCCGCCGTCCTCGTCGCCTGCGCCGCAGCCACCACCGGGGGCACCGCCGCGACCGGCACCTATCTGCTGCTGTTGCTGGCCTCCGAGTGCTTCCGCCCGGTCCGCGACCTCTCCCGCGAGTGGCACGCCGGGCACCTGGGGCTGTCGGCCGTCGACGGCATCGCCGCGCTGCGCCACGCCGAGGGCGGCGTCCCCGACGAGGGCACCGCCGCCGCCGACTGGGCCACGCCCCCCGAAGTACGTTTCGAGAACGTCCACTTCACCCACCCGGGACGGATCCGACCCGCCCTCGCCGGCGTCGCCTTCACCGCTCCGGCCGGACGCGTCACCGCCCTGGTCGGCCCCTCCGGCGCCGGAAAGTCCACCCTGCTGAGCCTCCTGCTCCGCCAGCGCGACCCCGACTCCGGCCGGGTCACCGTCGGCGGCCTGGACACCGCCGCGTACCGGCTCGACGCGCTCCGCCGGGGTGTCGCCGTGGTCTCCCAGGACACCTACCTCTTCCGCGCCACCGTCGCCGACAACCTCCGCCTCGCCCGCCCCGCAGCCACCTCGGCCCAGCTCCACGAGGCCGCCCGCGCCGCCGGCATCCACGAGGAGCTGACCCGGCTCCCCGACGGGTACGACACGGTGATCGGCGAACGCGGCGCCACCCTCTCCGGCGGCCAGCGCCAGCGCCTCGCCCTGGCCCGCGCCCTGCTCGCCGACGCCCCGGTCCTCGTCCTCGACGAGGCCACCAGCGCCGTGGACGAACGCGCCGAGGCCCGCATCACCCGGGAACTCCTGGCAGCCGGACGGGGCCGCACCTGCCTGCTCGTCGCCCACCGCCTCGAAGCCGTCCGCCATGCAGACCACATCGTCGTCCTCGACCACGGCCGCGTCGACGCCGCCGGTACCCACTCCGAACTCCTCGCCGCCGACGGCCTGTACGCCCGCCTGGTGGCCGCAGGCCGGACCGTCACCCCGATGCAGCAGGAGGCCGCATGACCCCGCCGACCCCGCCGGAGCCACCGGCCGGCCCGCCCCCGCACAAGGCCCTGCGCTCGCTGCTGCCCGTGCTCGCCGCCCACCGCGCCATGACCGCCCGTACCTGTGCGGCCGCCCTCGTCGACCAGGCGGCCCTCGTCGTCCTGGTCACCCTCGCCGCCCACACCGTCGGGACCGCTGTGATCGACGGGCGGCCCCCCTCGGCGGCCACCATGGCGCTGCTCGTCGCTCTGGCCGCCGTGCGGGCGCTGGCCACCTGGCGCGAGATGGACCTCTCCCACGACCTCGCCTACCGGGTCCTGGCACTCCTGCGCGTCCGCGTCTTCGACGGGATAGCCCGCAGCGCCCCCGCCCGTGTCGCCGGCCGCCGCAGTGGCGACCTCGCCTCCACCGCGCTGGGCGACGTCGAGGCGTTGGAGTTCTTCTACGCCCATGCTCTCGCTCAACTCCTCGCCACCGGAACGGTGTTCACCGTCTCGGCGGCCCTGCTGGGCACCCGCGAACCCTGGCTGCTGGCCCTCGTCCTGCCCGCCGCCGCGCTCCTGCTCGCCCTGCCCGTTCTCGACGGACTGCCGGACGTTGTGCGCGGGCGCAGGCCAGTCGGAGTCGGGCCGCACGAGCAGCACCTCG
>NZ_JBEYXW010000050.1:0-34194 GCF_040645195.1 Saccharomonospora sp. NPDC046836 | reverse complement strand
AGCCTCATCGAACACCCACTACTCCTCGCAGCACTCATGCGCCGCAGGCACGAAGAACGCGGCGGCAGCATGATCGAGCACCCGCTGCTACTGGCCGCCCTCGCCGGCCGATAAGGAGTTCCCATGGCGGCCGAATCTGGCGAAGAAGTAGGCAAAGAGCCGGTAGGTGACTTGATTGACGACCTCATTCACCAACTCCTGAAAGAATCACATGTCCCCAAGGAGGCGGCATACGAGCAGGACCCGTTGAGCGCGGCACTGTCGGAAGCAGCCATCGGGTCACTCACCCGGCCGATGTCGCAAGCATCAACATTTGAACAACTTCTTCTCTCGGAGGCAATCGCCTCAGCACTGGCCGAATCGTTGGCGCCGGCACTGGCACGAGCACTCACGCCGGAAATCATGAAAGCGTTCGGTCACGTCTCCGACACCGAGCAGCAGCGGAAAAAGCCAACCTCCGGCAGCAGCTCACAGGAGACATCCCGGCAGCCGGGGACTTCCGGCCGAAGCCGATAAGTCGCTTGCTGCCCGATTCACCAGGTTTCGCCAAATATGTGAGCGTTGCTAATAACTCTCAAACAGAGCTAGCTTGGCGATGTGCGAGAACTGGCCGAAGACCTGATGACCACCGTCGCCGGACTGCGGCGCGTGGTCCGGCGACGAGTGTGGGAGACAATGCCGGGCGCTCCCCTGCGTCCAGCGCAGTTGGAGCTGCTTCGGGTAGTGGAAACCCAGCCGGGCATCGGCGTCGCTGCTGCCGCCCGCGTGTTGCACCTGGCCGGCAACTCCGTCAGCACGATGGTCAACCACCTCGTCGACGCCGGCCTGCTGGAACGGCGGGTCGACCCCGAGGATCGGCGCGCTGTGCGCCTCGACCTCACCGACGCGGCCCATGCCCGGCTGGATCACTGGCGCCGCACGCGCACCGAGTACGTCGCGGGCGCCATTGCCACCCTGCCCGGCGGAGACCGCGAAGCCATCGCCGCGGCGGTGCCTGCGCTCGGCAGGCTCATCACCTCCCTTCGGGAGGAGAGATGACCCCACCCGCGGTGCGTTGCAAAGGGCTGCGCCACGTCTTCGGCGACACGGTCGCCGTCGACGGTGTCGACCTCGAGATCCCGGCTGGCCAAGTGTTCGGTCTGCTCGGCCCGAACGGCGCGGGCAAGACCACGACCATCCGCATGATCACCACACTCCTGCCGACGAAGACCGGCACGATCGAGGTCTTCGGGATCGATGTGTCCCGCCGGAAAATGGCCGTGCGCCGCCTCATCGGCTATGTGCCACAACAACTTTCCGCCGACGGTTCGCTCAGCGGGCGGGAGAACGTGACGCTGTTCGCCCGTCTCTTCGACGTCCCGCGGCGCGACCGCGCCACCCAGGTCGACACGGCACTCGAAGCGGTCGGCCTGCTCGACGACGCCGACCGTCCGTCCGCGACCTACTCCGGCGGCATGATTCGCCGCCTCGAACTCGCGCAGGCGCTGGTCAGTTCCCCGCGGTTGCTGATACTCGACGAGCCGACCATCGGACTCGACCCGGTGGCCCGCACGAGCGTGTGGGAGCGCATCGAGCAGGTCCGCGCCGAGACCGGCATGACCGTGCTGGTGACCACCCACTACATGGACGAGGCCGAGGAGTACTGCGAACAGGTCGCGCTCATGCACCGCGGCCGGATCCGCGCCAGAGGCAGCCCTGCCGAGCTGGAGGACGAACTCGGCGCGGGGTCCACTCTGGACGATGTCTTCCGGATGGTGACCGGCGACGAGTTCGAAGACTCCGACAAAGGAGGAATGCGCAATGTCCGTGCCGCTCGTCGCACCGCCCGCCGGCTGGGCTGACACGCGCGCGGTCGGCCGCCTGCTCTCCCGGGTGAGCACGATGTGCCTTGTCGAGCTGCAGAAGCTGCGGCGCGACCGGTCGGAACTGGTCACACGTGCGATCCAGCCGGCGCTGTGGCTGATCATCTTCGGCGAGACGTTCTCCCGCCTGCGTGCGATCCCCACCGGGAACACGCCCTACCTCGACTTCCTCGCCCCCGGGATCCTCGCCCAGTCGGCATTGTTCATCGCGATCTTCTACGGCATCCAGATCATCTGGGAGCGCGACGCCGGCATCCTCGGCAAACTGCTCGTCACGCCGACCCCACGCGCCGCGCTCGTCACCGGCAAGGCCTTCGCGGCCGGGGTACGTGCGCTCGCGCAGGCGGTGATCGTGCTGATACTGGCCGCGATCCTCGGCGTGGCCCTCACCGTGAACCCGTTGAAGCTGCTGGGCGCCGCGGTGGCGCTCGTGCTCGGATCGGCGTTCTTCTGTTGCCTGTCAATCGTCATCGCCGGCCTGGTCCTGTCCCGGGACCGGCTGATGGGCATCGGCCAGGCGATCACGATGCCGTTGTTCTTCGCGTCGAATGCGCTGTACCCGGTGGACCTGATGCCGCACTGGCTCAAGGTTGTCAGCTACATCAACCCGCTCAGCTACGAGGTGGACGCGCTGCGCGGCCTGCTGATCGGCACCCCGGCCCACCTCCTGTTGGACTTCGGTGTGCTCGCGGTGGCCGGCGCGCTGGCGATCGGCGTCGCGTCGGGTCTACTCGGGCGGCTGGCCCGGTAACGGCATCAGCCTGTACCGACCTGAATGGCTTTGACGACAAGGAGAAGAGCGGCGAGGACGAGGTAGCCGCGCAGTGTGGCCATGCCGATCCGGGTGACAGGCGACCATTGCACGGGTTTGAGCAGTGCCAAGGGAGGCATGCGCCAGGTAGGCCGCTGGGCGCGGTCGACGACGCGCGCAGGCGCCGCGGGGATTCGACGGCGATGGCGCAGGACACGCAGAATCGTGCTGGCGCCGACCAGGCCGAGGCCGAGTATGGCGGCCACCGCGACGAGCACGGTGGTGGTGTTCAGGCCGGGGAAGAGCGTGGTGGCCATGAGGATCGCCGACAGGCCCAACAGCGCGGCGATGATGGTCGCCGCGAGTGCGTTGAGCCAGCGCGGGTTGACCCAGGGGCCCAGAACTTCGGGGTCGTTGCACAGCAGCAGCAGGAACACCGACGCGGATGGCAGCAGCAACCCGGCGAGCGCCTGCACAGCGGTGGTGATCAGACCCAGTGGAGCGCTGGGAATGAGCACGATGGCGGCGGCGAGGACGACCATGCCTGTGTAGGAGCCGTAGAAACCCTTGGCGTCCTTGAAACTGCGGTGCAGGGAATGGCGCAGGTTGAACATGTCACCGAACGCGTAGCTGGTGGCCAGTGTCACCGCGGCCGCTCCGACGATGGAGGCGTCCAGCAGCACCACGGCGAAGATCGCACCGAGGACGTGGCTGTGCACGGCCAATGCCTCGGCGACACCCAGTGCGTCGGTGAACTTGCCAACGGCGCCGGTGCTCGTCGCGGCGTAGGCGGCAGTAATGATCAACGCTGCCGCGCCGAGGACGACCACGACCGAGCCGAGCACGGTGTCCGCGCGTTCGTAACGGATGAAGCGGGGGGTGATGCGCTTGTCGATGACGTTGGACTGCTGGAAGAAGAGCTGCCACGGGGCGACTGTGGTGCCGACGATCGCGATGATCAACAGCACGGCGTTCGACGACGCGCCGCCCTGGATTCCCGGCACGACGAAGTGGTAGGCGGCCAGCCCCCAGTTCGGTTGGGACAGCAGCGCCAACGGGATCAGCAGCAGACTGACCGCGATGAACGCGAGCATTGCACGTTCCCAGCGGCGGAAGCTGCCGGTGGCGGTGATGCCCACCAGCAGGATCGCGGCGATGGGCACCGAGATGTACTGGCTGACACCGAAGAAGGACAGGGCCAGCGACACACCGATGAACTCGGTGACGATGGTGAGGAAGTTGAGCACGAACAGGTCACCGACCGAGAACCAGCCCCAGAACCTCCCGAACCTCTCGTTGATCAACCGGGCGTGGCCGACGCCGGTGACGGCACCGAGGCGGACGACCATCTCCTGGTTGATGATCAGCACCGGAACCAGCAGCAGCAGGACCCAGAGCAGGCTGTAGCCGTAGTTCTGCCCTGCCTGGGCATAGGTCGCCACCCCGCCTGCGTCGTTGTCGCCCACCATGACGATCAGCCCTGGCCCCACGATCGCGAGCAGCGTCAGCAGCCGTCGCTTCAGGGTCGGGCGCTGCGAGCCCTCCTCCCCCACCGGGATGCGGCCCAGCGCCCCCTCGATGGCCCCGAGATGCGCGGAATCCAGGACCGCGGATGCCCGAGGGCGGGGAGCAGCCGGTTGCGCGGGGCGAGGCGGCCTGGTGACAGGCCGCGAGTTCAGGCGGGGTCGAGCCTCGCACGCGGGCTTGTCGCGCTCGTGCCGTGCCGACGATCCGGCACGACGGTCGGCAGGGTGCTCTTCGCTCATGGTCCCCCCTCCTCGCCCTTGCGATGCAGGGCCTGCTGACCCGCGCCGGGCTCGGGTTCGTGGGCCTCACCGGTATCGGGCTGGGGTGGTTCCCGGCGCCGCCAGTCGTCGGGCAGCACGTTCTCCAGCACGTCGTCAACGGTGATCACGCCAAGCAGGTGGTTGTCGTCATCGACGACAGGGAGCGTGAACAGGTTGTAGTCGGCCATGCGGAGCGCGACGTCCTCGATGTCGCTGTCGGGGCGGGCGCGGACGGGGTCCGGGTCGGCAACGTCGCTCACCGTCACGACAGGATCAGCCTGAACCAGAGCCACGAGCCGGGCCGCGCCGGTCAGCCGCCGCCCGGCGTCGACCACGTAGACGCTGGTCAACGCTTCGGACTGCAGGTTCCGGCTCCGCGCGACCGCGGCCAGCGCCTCGGCGACCGCCGTGTCACCCGGTACGGCGAGGAAGTCGAGGTTCATCATGCCGCCCGCGCTGGTCGGGTTGAACCCCATCAGGGTGCGCACCTTCACCCGTTGCCCGGTCGGCAGCAGGCCCAGCACCGGCTCCCGCCTCGCCTGCGGGAGCTCGCCGAGTGCGTCGGCGGCGTCGTCGGCCCGCATCCGGGCCAGTACCGCGGCGATCTCGGCGTCGCTCTTGGCCGCGAGCAACCGGCTGGCCTGGTCGTCCTCCAGCTCTTCGAAGACGTCGGCCTCCAGCTCCGGGTCTTCGTGGACCCGGCCGAGGATCTCGCTCTCCTCGTGTTTGCGCGCGTCCTCCAACAGGTCGGCGAGTTGCGCTGCCTTCAGTCCGCGCAGGCGGCCGGGCCCCCTGACGAGCGCCGACGGGGTGTGCCCGATCAGTGGTTCGAAGGACTTCCAGTCCCGGCAGGCGTGCCCAGCGGCGCCGCGGCGGAAGAGCCCGCGTCCCCTGCGGTGCGAGCGAATATCCACACAGGACACCAGCCAGGTGCCGCCTGCGTACGCCAGTTCGATGTCCGCCGGCCGAACCAGCTGCCCTCGCTCTACATCGACCAGCCGGTGGCCGAGCACATCCGCCCGCAACAACACCTCGCCGTCGCGGCGTTCGAAGGGCCGAAGGCTCACCCTGGCACTCGCCAGCACCAGCCGCTCCGGCGCGAACGAGGCGACCTGTTCCATCGGCACGAACACCCGCCGCCCGGGCACAGCCAGCACCAGCGCGGTCACCAGTGGGTAGTCGTTTCCCCGTAACCGCACCACGACGTCGGCGAGCCTGCCCAGTACGTGGCCGTCCGAATCGGTCACCGGCCTTTTCAGTAACTCCGACAAATGCAGAACCGGAGTCTCGGCGACATGCGCCGGTGGCAACGCCGGTGAGGGACTGTTGCTCATCTCAGACGTGCTCCTTTTTCGATCCGCACCGACTGCGGTACTTCGGCGACGACGCGAATTCAGAAACGGGTAATTCCAGTCGTCGTCGTTCTCGGACGCGTAGGCGATGACCGTCTTCGCGTCATGAACGGACAAATCAAACATCCGAGCCAGATCCCGACTTTCCTTACCCGCACACGCCAGGCTGTAGGCAGTGAAAAGCACCGTCGGTGACACATTCGGCAAGGCTGCGACCAGCCCTCTCGGCAACGAGGTCAGCAGCTCCGCGTTCGCGAGGGAATGATTTCGCAGGCGAGGTTTCCGGACCTGACTGTGGCCACGGAACCAGCCGTGTCGTATCCACATCATCATCGCTCCGATCTCACAGGAGCACATTGATCACGCCGAGTCGACAGACCCGCACAACGTCGTCGTCGACTTTCATTGTGACCCCAATCGCCGCTGTCAGAAGACGCGCAGCCGCGACTATGGTTAAGGGGCCGCCAACGCCCAAGCCGCATGTATTTCCTGAATGATCACACCGCTCACTGGGGAGCAGATCGCGACCGCGTGGACACTCAACCTGCCCGCGGTGGTCTTCGTGGTGCTGCTCGGCGGCGGGTACCTGTGGACGGCCCGGCAGGTCGACGGGTGGCCTCGGGGGCGGACCGCCGCGTTCCTTTCCGGGCTGGCCATCGTCGTACTGCTGACCTGCTCGTTCCTGGGTGTCTACGAGGACGTGCTGTTCTGGGTGCGGGCGCTGCAGGTCCTGGTACTGCTGATGATCGTGCCGCTGCTCCTCGCGCTGGGCGCCCCGCTCACGCTGGCACTCGCCGTAGCGCCCGGCGCCGCGCGACTGCGGCGGTGGGGCCGCAGCCCCTTCGCGAGGGCCGCGACATTCCCGCTGGTCATCACGGCGCTACTGATCGTGCCACCGTTCCTGATCTACCTGACCCCGCTGTACGAAGCGACGCAGCGGAATCCAGCGATCGACAACGCGGTCCGGTTCGTGCTGGTGTGTTGCGGGTTCCTCTACTTCTGGACTCGGCTCCGCGTCGACCCGACGCCCCGCGAAGATCATCACCTGGTGTCGTTCTGCATCAGCTTCGCCGATGTCCTCGTCGACGCGGCTCTCGGACTGATCCTGTGGCTGGGCCCGCTCCGGGCGGCGGGCTACTACGAGGCGCTGGCCCGTACCTGGGGCCCTGACCTACGGACCGACCAGATCATCGGCGCGGGCATCCTCTGGATCGGCGGCGACCTCGCCGGTATTCCGTTCGTCGCCGTGCTGTTCAACCGGTGGATGCGTGAGGACGACCGCCAGGCCAAGCGGATAGACCGCGAACTCGACGCCAAGGCCGCGACGGAGCCGACTGGGACGCTGTGGTGGGAGACCGACCCGATTCTCGCGGAACGCTTCAAGCCCGAACAGGAACGCTGAACCGGACGCCAGCCAGTTCGCGTAGGTCGCCTCGCCGTGTCGGCTCATAGCTGACGAGAGACGTTAGGTCAGATCATTGTCAGCACCAGAGCAGGTGTCCAGGCTTTGCACTGCCGTACTGCGTTGCAGAGCACCAAGGTAATCCAAGAGTCCGCATCCGTGCTCGACGAGCTCTCGCCCGATGACCAACACCAACTCCCGAGCCACATGATCGTGAGGGTTCGCAGTGGTGACGTCCGGGTGCTCGGCACCGACCCGGCGAAGGCCAGACCGGGGTGGCGGGCCCGGATCGGCATCGTCTCGCAGGAGAACGCCAGCTTTCCCGGGCTCACCGTGCGGGACACGGTGCGCCACTTCGCCCGCTACTACCCGCGCCCGCGTGATCCCGATGAAGTCCTCTCGCTGGTGGGGCTCGACGGGAAGAGTGCCGCGCAAGCAGCGCAGCTCTCCGGCGGCCAGCTGCGCAGGTTGGACGTCGCACTCGGCATCATCGGCAACCCCGAGGTCCTATTCCTCGACGAGCCGACCACCGGCTTCGCGCCGGAGGCACGCCGCGCGCTCTGGGAGCTGATCGCGCAGCTCAGCGCCGATGGCACCACCATCTTGCTCACCACGCACTACCTGGATGAGGCGGAGGCGCTCGCCGATCGGATCGGCCTGCTCTTCGACGGGCGCCTTGTCGACATCGGCCTGCCGGAGACCGTGGGCGGGCGGCAGAACGACCTGGCACAGGTGCACTGGGACCCGCCGGAGGGCCACCAAGTGGTCGAGACCGCGACACCGACGCGGACCGTCACCGAGCTGGCGGAGCGCTACGGCGGCGAGGTGCCCGGACTGCGAATCAGCAGAGCCACGCTCGAAGACGTCTACCTGCGGCTGATCGGAGAACACCAGTGACCGCCACGCTGACCATCGACGAGCGCAACGACCGCCTGCCCTCGGTCTTCGGCGTCAGGATGAGCAGGGGAGCGCTGGAACTCAAGCAGATGGTGCGGCAGAGGGACGCTGTCATCTTCACGTTCCTGTTCCCGCTGGTGCTGATGGTGTCGTTCAGCGCGATCTTCCAGAGCACCATCCCGGGGACCGACATCGACTTCCGGCAGTACTTCATCGCCGGGATGATCGCCACCGGCATCATGGCCGCGACCTTCGTCAACGTCGGGATCGGTATCGCACTCGAACGTGACGACGGCACGCTCAAACGCCTGCGCGGGACCCCGATGCGGCTCAGCTCCTACTTCATCGGCAAGGCCGTCATGGTTCTGGCGGTCACGGCCGTGCAGGTCGCGCTGCTGCTCCTGATCGGAACGCTGCTGTTCGGCCTGAACCTGCCCACCACACCCCAGCGGTGGTTGACCCTGGCCTGGCTGCTGGTCCTCGGCGTGATCGCCTGCACCCTGCTGGGGATCGCCGTCAGCGCCGTGCCGCGCGGTGGCCGCAGTGCGGCCACCGTCGTGGTGCTGCCGTTCATGGTGCTGCAGTTCATCTCGGGTGTCTTCTTCGTGTCCACCCAGATGCCGCCCGCGGTGCAGACCGCCGGAGCGCTGTTCCCGCTGAAGTGGCTCGGCCAGGGGCTCGGCTCGGTGTTCCTGCCGGACACCCTGCAGCGCGTGGAGCCCGCGGGCGGCTGGGAACACGGCACGATCGCGCTGGTGCTCATCGCGTGGATCGTCGGCGCGCTCATCGTGTCGGTGGCGACATTCCGCTGGCACCGCGCTCGTGTGTGAAACCCGGGAAGCATGGGCGGGGTGGAGGTAGTCGTGGGCGCTGCGCCACGCGACGAGCAGGCGTTACATGTGATGTCAGCCGCCGCCGTGGTTCTGGTGGCTGGCATCCTCGCGTGGACGGCGCGCCCTGGTACGCCTACCTTCCGCTGCTCGGGTTGAGTGCCTGGTACGTCGTGTTCGCGCCGCGCACGGCGACCACGGGGACGCGCGGTGGCGTGGTGTACCTCGCGGGGGCCGGTGGTGCTGCTGGTCCTCGCCGTGCTGGCCTCACCCATTGCCTGTGCGCTGCTGGTGGTGCTCTACACGCACGCGTACTGGCTGCTGGACCGGGTTTGGCTCGCGACGGTCATCATCGCCGTCGCCACGGCCGCGACCGGATCGGCGGCGGCACGGCACCTCGCGGGAAGCGACATGACCAACGCCGCTGTCCTCGGCATCGGCGTGAGCACCTTCGTTCTCGGCAGCAGCATCGGCCTGCTGATCCGGCGGCAGGTGGAGCAGGGGCGGCAGCGCGATCAGCTGATGAGGGACCTCGAACAGACCCGCACGGAGCTGGCTGCGGCGCATCGCCGGGAGGGCGCGGCCGCCGAGCGGGAACGGATGGCCAGGGAAATCCACGACACCCTCGCACAGGGCTTCACCAGCATCGTCATGCTGGTCCAGGCGGCGGACGCGGCTGCCGACACCGATCTGGAGCTGACGCACCGTCGGCTCGAGCTCGCCGAGCGGACCGCTCGCGAGAACCTGGCGGAGGCGCGGCTGCTGGTCAACGCGCAGCGGCCGGCCGGGCTGGAGCAGTCCAGCCTGGACCAGGTGGTGCGCAGGCTCGCGGAGCAGGCAGCCGAGCTGGCCGGGCTCGACTGCACGGTGCGGACCGCGGAGTTCGCCGGCAAGCTCACCGCGAACCAGGAGGTGACCATCGTCAGGGCAGCGCAGGAGGCGCTGGCGAATGTCCGCAGGCATGCGCAGGCGTCCAGGATCACGGTCTGCCTGCGCTCAGCCGAGGAGGGCACGGTGCTCGAGATCATCGACAACGGCAAGGGGTTCCCTGCCGGCGAGGTGGCCGGCTTCGGCCTGACGAGTATTCGATCGCGAACCGAGGAGGTCGGCGGCACCGTGACCATCACGAGCGCACCGGGCGAGGGCACACACGTGCGGATGGTGATCCCATGACCGGCGCGGACAAGCCACTGCGGGTGCTGGTCGCCGACGATCACCCCGTCGTTCGAGAGGGTCTGCGTGGCATCCTCACCGTCGACGGCAGCATCACGGTCATTGCCGAGGCCGACTCGGGGGAAGCCGCCATCGAGGAGGCGCTGCGGCTGCGCCCGGACTTCGTCCTGATGGACTTGCGGATGCCGGACGTCGACGGGGCGACGGCGACCGCGCGGATTCTGCGCGAGGCGCCCGAGGTGCGCGTACTCATCCTGACCACCTACGACTCGGACGGCGACATCGTTCGCGCCGTGGAAGCCGGTGCGGCAGGCTACCTGCTCAAGGACACGCCGCGGCGCGAGCTCACCAAGGCAGTGCACGACGCGGCCCGCGGCGAGACGGTGCTCGCGCCGGACGTCATGCGGAAGCTGCTGGACCACGTGCGCATGCCGTACCGCGAGCCGCTCACCGCCCGCGAGAAGCAGGTACTGCGGCTCGTCGCGCAGGGGCTGACCAATGCCGAGGTCGGTGCCGAGCTGTCGATCGGCGAGGCGACGGTGAAGAGTCACCTGCTGAAGATCTTCAACAAGCTGGGGGTCTCGGATCGTACCGCCGCTGTCACGACCGCCATGGCGCGGCGGCATCCTGCCACCTGCGCGTTGAGAGGCAGTACTGGAGCACAAATCCGCTCGAGTCCAAACAGGACTTGTCGCTCGAAAACCCTGCTGCAACTGCTGATACGTCCGCGGATAATCGATACCTGACACCGATCCGCCCTGCACTACCTGAGCTATTGACCGCTGATCCAACCGGGCATGTCGAGCCGCGCCGCCTGCGGTGGGGTTACCTTCCGTAGGTCGTCTTCCAGGGCGCGAAGGCGTAGCGTGCCGAGGGTTTTCGCCCATTGCGCGCGTAGCTGGTCGAAGATCCGCGCTGACTTGATCAGGCAGTCGCCGCCGCGGTCGGTCAGCCGCACCAGCATCCGCCGGCCGTCGCCGGGATCTCGCTCGCGGCGGACATAGCCCAACCGCTCAAGGGCGTCGATGGTCTTGCCGGCGGCCTGTTTGGAAATTCCGAGCGCGCGACCGAGCTCGACCGCTGTGGTGCCGTCCTGGCCGATGGCTTGGAAGACGAACCCGTGCATCGGGCGCACATCGGGGTGGCCTTGGCGGGCCAACTCGGCGTGCAGGTCGTCGATCAGGCTGCGAAACCCGAACAACAGGCGCAGCGGCAGCTCGTAACCGGGGGGATCATTTGACATAGTAGACAACCTGGTTGACTATATGGACAAGGTTGTTGTCTATCTTAGTGAGAGTGGTGGTCATGCCGGTCATTCGCGCCGCAGACAGCCGTCGAACCGAAACCCCCAACGCAGTGATGACCACGCTGGCATCGCCGACCCAGGGTGGCAGCCGGCACGCGGTGTGGAAAGTGGACATGGCGCCCGGAGCCTCCGGGCCGGCGCATGCCTTCGACACCGATCAAATATGGACTGTGCTGGACGGCGCTGCGCGCATCGACCTCGACGGCGAGGCCATCACCGTCGCGTCCGGCGACACGCTGATCATGCCAGCGGACGCGCAACGTCAGGTGTTCGCCGACGCCGACGATGGCTTGACGGCCATCGTGTGCGCGCCGGCCAGCACCAGGGTGTACCGCCACGATCCCTCGGCTGGCGTTCCAGCGGTCGCGACTCTTGACGGCGACAAGATCCTGCCGGACTGGATCGCCTAGGCTGCTTGTTCATCAGGTCGTTCGACCAGCCGGCCGTTGTCGAATCGTGCGCCAGCTCGGAGTACGCCCCAGAAGCCGAGCGCCCCATCGCCAACAGCCAGCACTGGCGCGCACATCCCGCGACGTTTGCAGTCTCGGCTCACGAGGGTGGGTAGGGGGTACGGGTCGGTGTTCACGGCTTGTTGGAGGAGGCGGCAGAAGAGCATGCCTCGACTGGTGACGCGGCGACGGTTGAAGCGGAAGGCGAATTCGTCGAGGTAGTAGGGCATGTGGGCGTCATCGACGCGGTAGTGCAGAGTGTCGATCAGCCAGCGCTTCAGCAGTGAGGTGACGAGGTGCGCGCCGGGGAGCACGGTGGACGGATCATCGGTTCGGTAACCGTCGACACCGGCGTGGGTGTAGACCCTGCTTGGTACGCCAGGGCCCGCCACCGGTCCACCCTGCGCTACCTCAACCACGAGATCAGATCACCGCATCCCAGCAGAAATGTATCGAACACATGTTCGAGTATTGTGGTAGGCTGTGTTTGTGTGCGAGAGCGTGACCTCCCCGATGTCGTTGGGAGACAAGGAGCTTCTGGCCGCCCTGCGAGAGAAGGAGCAGCGGCGGCGGAATTCCTATGCCGAGGAGTTGGCGTTGATCGCGCAGGTCGAGGCGCGTGGGCTGCCCACCACACATGGCTATTCCGGTATAGGGGCGTTGGTCCGGGAGATGTTCAACCTCAACCCGATCGATGCGCGGCGTATGGTCGCCCACGCCCGCGCGTTGTTGCCCTCGGTCACGACCTCGGGTGCGCCGGTCGCGGCGGAACTGGCCATGACCGCGGACACCCTGCGGAACGGCGCAATCGGGCCGGAGCACGTGGAGGCCATCCATAAGGCGATCCTCCAGCTACCGCTTGACGCTACCGACGAAGACCGGGCAATGGCGGAGAAAATCCTCTGCGAAGCCGCAATCGTGAGCGAGCCCCGGATCATCGCCAGGCTCGGGCGGGAGATCCGGGACCGGTTGGACCCCGATGGCGTCGAGCCGAATGAGGAGGAGTTGGTACGGCCGAAACGGTGGCTGGACTTCCACGAAACCGTCAACGGAGTCACCGGAACATTCGGACTGGACAAAGAAGCCGGGGCGCTCCTGGCCAACCTCCTATCCCCCTTGACCGCGCCCCGATCCAGCGACGACGGCCCGGATTTGCGGAGTCGGGACGAACGCTACGGCGATGCGTTCGCCGAAATCCTCGCCCTCGCGGCTCGTTGTCCGGACACACCCACCGAGGCGGGGGAACCGGTCACGCTACTGGTGTCGGCCACCCTGGACCAGCTCACCACCGGCATCGGCCAGGGCCTCGTGGACGGTCACCTCGCGATGTCGGCGGGGCAGATCCGGCGGATGGCCTGCGACGCGAAAGCCGCTCCCATGGTGTTCGGTACCGCCAGCGAGGTCCTTGACGTCGGGCGGACGACCCGCACGGTTCCCCGAAGCCTCCGGCGGGCCCTGATCCACCGGGATCGCGGCTGTAGCTTCCCGGGCTGTGACCGTAAGGCCAAGTGGTCGCAGGCTCACCACATTGTCCACTGGAGTAACGGTGGACCGACCACATTGGACAATCTCACCCTCGTGTGTGCCTATCACCACCGGGTGGTGCACCACAGCGACTGGGAAATCCGCATGATCAACGGGATTCCCTGGTACATCCCCCCACCCCACATCGACCCCGAGCGCCGACCCCGGCGCAACACGCTGCATACGGTTCACACCTGGCCGAACCCCTGGGACGCCACCCCGCCAGACCCGATGGCGTTGGCATCATGATCAACCAACCTAATGGGTGTTGAACGATCCATGGCCAGTCGAGTGGTCCTGATGGGCGAGCCCGTGTCAGGTGTTCCATCCCTGGGTCGGGGGCAGGGAGGGCGGCCTTGTCACCTTCGGAGGTGGGAGACCCCGTCGCGGCGAGGTGAGCAGCACGACGTTGTGCACGATGTGGCAACAGATCGCGGGTACCAGCCCCGCAGTGAGCGCCAGCGCGGTCAGGATCGTTCCCGTCAACAGGTGATAGGGCAACTGCCGTGTGGTTCCCCGGGGGAGATGCAGCACGGCGAACCCGACGAGAGCCACCGCTGCGGCGGCAACGAGTGGCAGGCCCATGGCCCTCAGCACCGCCAGCGCCGCGAACCGCCAGAGCACCTCCTCCGCGGCGGCGCTGCCGGCCAGCGTGATCAGTTCGCCTGGCCTTGCGGAGCGACGGAACGGCCGTCGTGGGCGACCGGCGAGCCGGGCCACCGCCAGTGGCAGCAACACGCCGATCACCACCGCGGCCAGGAGCCCCACAGCCGGATGCGGGCCGAGCCATCGAACATCTTGGCTCGCCAGCACAGCAAGCAGGCCGAGCACGATCGTGGCGCAGGCGTATACCGCGACCGGTCGGCGGCGAACAGTCGTCGGCAGCAGCCCGGTCCGGCCCGCGGCCAGGGCGCGCAGCGCCCACGGCAGGCCCAAGTGCGCCAGCACCAGGGCCGCCACGAGGATCAACGGGCCGGTGTACCGACGAGCAGCGCGTACACCGGTGCGTCGTCGACCCCGTTGTGGTCGGGCAGAGCAGCGGTGAGCCGCGAATCGAGGAAGCCGCCCACCGGCCTGCTCGCCAGACCGTGCGCTGTAGCCACGAGCAGGACGTTCTGTGCGAGGTGTCCTGCTTCCATCAACGCGAAGCGAAGTGCGCGCTGCCCGTACTTGAAGCGAGAACGCCAGAACGACGCGGACAGCACGATGGTCATCGCGGCCGTGGCGGGCAGGCCCGGTGGGTTCAGGCCGCTGCACATGCGGTCCAGATCCACGTCACCGAGATCGGCGAGGACCTCGCGGAAGGGGTCGAAGTGGTAGAGCCCTCCCCTGCGCAACTGCGTGACCCGCTGCGCGACGACGAAGATGTCGAGTGGGTACAGCGCACCGCCGGACGGTGTCGGTCGCAGCGCGCGACCGCTGTCCCAGCCAGTGATGCCATAGGTCTGCAACAGCAGGCTGGCGAGCACCGGCAGCTCCACCTCGGCATCGCCGAACGCGTCGGCACTCTGCCGCGCAGTGAGCACATCGGACAGTGCTCCGGTCAGTGGTGCCCGCTCCGGCAACGGAATCGTGGGCCTGCTGGCGTAGCAGCGCGCAGATCGGGTCGTCATCGCGCGCAGCTCGTGCGACCGTTCCAGCGCCTGCGCACCAGGTACGTCCCATTGTGCGCTGGAGAGATAGAGCTTCGACGCCTCGAAGTAGTTCTCAGCCGGATCGTCGATGCCCGGCACCCCGCCACCTGTGTAGACGATGTCCACGAGGTTGGCGCTGTCGACGGTGACTCGTTCGGCCATAGCAGCTCCTTGTCGGCTCGCGGGAAAGGCTCACGGGAAAGGGTGAGGCAGCGGGTTCACCCGGCCGGCCTCCTCGGCCGGCACCAGGCCCAGCGCCACCGGCTTGTCCCACATTCGCCGCCCGCCGAGGAACCGCCGCCGATAACCGGAGTCGAGCGGCTGCAGCTGGGGGGAGAAGACCTTGACCACGTGCCCGCCTGCTTCCGCGACGTCGGGGCTGGTGGTGTCGACCGCGTAGAGGTCGACACCGTCGCCGTGCAGCCGGGCGATCAGCTCGTCCCGCAGCACACCCGGGTTGGCGTCCGGAAGGGACGGGATCTGCGCCAGCGGAACGCGACGTGGATTCGAGGTGAGGAACTCGGTCTCGGGAACCAGCTCTGGGTTCGCATACAGCGAGATGTGGTCGTCGAAGCTCTGCACGGTCTCGTTGAAATCCCCCTCGGGGTCCACGACGTGCCCGTCCCGTTGCTTGAAGATCACCCAGCCACGGTTCCGATCAGCTCCGCCTACGACAGGAGGGTGACACCGGTATTCGCGGCACGGGCCGTCCAGACCGCGCTCGCAGCTCTGGGTAGGAGCCATCGGCAGGTGCTCGAAGTGGGTTGCGGCAGGGGCGACACGCTCCGGCTCGTGGCCGACCTGCTGCCGGGAACGGAGCTGACCGGCATCGATCCGTCCCACGCGGCGATCGCCGCGGCGCGGGAACTGCTCGGCCACGACAGCCGGATCAGCCTGTACCGGCACGCGGCGGAGGACCTGCTCGATGCCGCGGTGGCCGACCGCGTCAGTGAGGCCGACCTCGTTCTCGTCCACCTCACGGTCGGCCTGTGGCCCGATGTGGTCGGTGGCCTTCATGCCTGTGTCGGGCGGCTCTCGCCGGGCGGCCTCTGTTACGTCCTCGACCTGTTGCGGCCGAACACCGAGCACGCGGCCGCCGCCTACCTCGCTCCGGCCCTGACCGGAGACGAGATCCGGTATGTGCGCGACCAGATGGCCGCGTGGTACTCGACCGACGAGGTCGAGTGGCTCGCAGAGAGCGTATGTGGGAACCACGTGGAAGTCAGGCACCGCATAGGGTTCAGCAGTTTTGCGGAGGTGGCCGCCGGCGTCACCGACGTCAGCTCACTGGCGATCTGCGAGCCCACGACAGCTGTTCGTCACACCGAGACAGACAACGTTTTCCAACTGTTTTTCGAACGGTCCTGAAAGAGCGGTAGAAATGGGGGCAAGGTGTTCAAGGCTGCGGTTGACAGAGGTTCCGAGCGTTCTTCCGATCGCCCTCGATGTAAGGTGTTCGTCTTCGACGACGGTTCGGTCATCGCGCGCGGGATGATCGTCGGGCTGAATGCCTGCGATCTCATCGACGTCGTCGGTACCGCACATGGTCGGCCTCGCGCCGTCGACCTGGTGCGCGAAGCCAGACCTCATGCCGTCATCACCACGACTCACCGGGACACACTGGCCCTGGTCACCGAGATGAGGGAAGCGGTGGGCGACACGGTCGCCGTTCTCACGATCGGTGAGCCAGGACCGCTCGTGATCGACCTGCTCTCCACCGGCGCTGTGGCAACGCTGCCGTGGCAGGTATCCGTGGAGCAGTTGTCCCGCGAGATCATTGCGGCCGTGCAGCAGTCGAGATTCCGTTCCTCCACAGTGGATCAGCTCGCCAAGAGTATGCGGCGCACCGGCCCCGACGCCGTCCGGCTGAGCCGGCGCGAGATACAGGTGTTGCGGCGGGCTGCCGCCGGCCAGACGAACTCCCGCGTCGCGCGCGAGCTCTCCCTCAGTGAAGCCACCGTCAAGACCTACTGGCAACGAATCTTCAAGAAGCTCGAGGTCAACGACCGCACGACAGCCGTCACCATGGCCATGACCAGAGGCATGCCGATGATGCGTTGTGGTTGCGGAAGCCCCGTTCCCAGGCCGATGACCCTGGTTGCCGGGGCTTCCTGAGCACCGGTTTCCTCGGTATCTCGCCGACGTGACAGTTGAGCCGAATCTGCCACATCGCGATGCGGGGTGGTCTAGTCTTCTGTGCTGTGAAGGTGGTCTGGTCCCGGCGCGGGAAGCTTCTTGTCGGCGCGGCGGCGGTGGTCGTCCTGGTGCTGGTCGTCGGCGTGGTGCTGGCGTACCCGGCCTGGTCGGCGCGCCGCGGTGCCGACGCACGGTGGGTGGTGGCGTCCAACGCCGACACGGTGCTGGACTATGACGCCGATCGGGTGCTCGTGGAGGACGACGGCCTGCTGACGGTGCTGGACCGGGCGACCGGCGAGGACCAGAGCGCCGGCCGAGTGGACTGGCAGCAGCGTGCCGCGCTCGTCCCCGGCGGTGTGGTCGCCAGCGCGGACGGTTACCTGGCGCTGCGCGACCGGAGCGGCCGGGTGATGTGGGAGAAGACGGACTCGCACACCTTGGTGACCGTCGACATCGGCGCGGGCGTCGCGGTCGTGGCGGTGGAGGGCACCAACCGAGTATCCACGCTCACGGCGCTTGCCCTCACCGACGGAACTCCGAAGTGGACGATCCCGGACCTCGGCCGAGTCGGGAACGTGTCGTTCACCGAGGAACCAGCGCGGCGGCCAGGTGCACTGCGCACCACCCGGTTGATCCCGGTGATCCCGATGTGGGGCTACCCATCGGGCACTGCGGCAACGCCCGCGACATGGCAGTTGGTGTCGGCCGCGACCGGCGAGGTCGTCGCGGAGACCGTCCAGACCGATGACCGAGGCGTTCCCTTCGCTTTCGGGGATGCGGCCATGCACAGCGACTGGCCGAGTTGCGCTGAGGTGGCGCTGATCGGCGGCCCGCAGGTGCGCTGGCCGGACGGGCCACCAGAAGGCACGTGCGGCACGGTCTGGTTGGTGGACCCGGAACGGGTGCTGATCTGGTCGTGGCGAGAGCCAGGCAGTCGCGGCGGTGAGGAAGGGATCCGGCTGTTCAGCCTGAGGACCGCGACCGGGACGGTCACGGAGCTGAATTGGCAGGGCGGGTACCTGGACACGACCGGGGACGAGGGCCGCGAGCTGGCCCGGTCCTGGGGGCGTTACCTCTTCAGCAAGGGCGCCGTGTACGACACGCGCACGGGCGAAGAACGGTGGCGGGCAGAAGAGGTCTGGCTGTCCGGCGACACTGCCGTGACGGTTTCCGGGGTATCCGGCATCGACCGCCTGGCCGCCGGCGCGTCGGACCGCTCCCGCTGGGTTCGGGTGACCGATGCGGCGACCGGCGAACCCAACGGCGGGGCGTACATCACCTTGGGACCGGTCTACAGCGTGACCCCACTCGACCTCGGAGAGGTCTTGGTCCTCGCCGGCGGTGAGGCTGTGTTGCTTTCTCGCTGATCTGAGTTGCCGGATGGTTGGCACCTTAGGCCCCATCCGCGTCCATATCGGACAGCTCCCGCCCGCCGTCCCAGATCATGGAATCGGAACCGCCCTCCAGGTGGCGTTTCCGGTCGCGCCATGAACGATTTTCCTTGAGCCGGGCCCAGATCCCGCACCGGGCCAGGTGGCGTAACTGTCGCGTTACGGCTGGACACCCGGGTGTCATCGGAACGCACCTACCGTTTTCTCCACGCGCCGAGTGCGCAGGCGGAACCAGAGAACGAAGGGTGTCTCGATGGTCAGCACGAAGATCGCGTCGGTGGCGATGCGCGCCGTCCATGATCCCAGGGTGAACCTGTCGGTGATCCTGCGGACCATCGACGAGGCGGCAGCGGCCGGCGCCGATCTCGTGGTGTTTCCGGAGCAATGCTTACAGGGCTACTTGCCGAGCCTCACGCGCTACGACCTCGACCATGTCGCCTACCAGCATGAGCACGCCGAACGGGTGCGCGACGGGCCCAGCGTCAAGGCCGTCGAGCGGGCCGCGCGCAGGCTCGGCGTGCACGTGGTGTTCGGCCTCACCGAACGTGACGAGGATCGCCCCGAGGTGCTCTACAACTCTGCCGTCCTCATTGGACCAGACGGATTGATCGGCCGGTACCGCAAGGTGCACCAACCGGGCGATGAGAAACACATCTACCATCCCGGCCAGGACAGCACCGTCTTCCCGACCCCGCTCGGCAGGATCGGGCTGCTGATCTGTTACGACGCCTGCTTTCCCGAGTCCGCCCGCGCCCTCGCGCTCGACGGCGCCGACCTGCTCGTGCTGCCGACGGCGTGGGCTCTGGAGGGTGGCGCTGCACGCCCTGCCGACGACCGCATGGTCGAGTACTATGACCTGTTCACCCGCGCCCGCGCGCTGGAGAACCAGACGTGGTTCGTCGGCGCCAACCTCGTCGGTCAGCTGGGCGACTTCCACTATCCGGGTTTCAGCCGCGTCGTCGCCCCCGACGGCCGCGTACGAGCCGACACGGGACCACACGAGGGATTCACACTCGCCGAAGTCGACATCGCGGGCGAGATCAGGCATGCCCGCTCTGTCGGCTACCTCGGCTACTCCTTCCTCAAGGACTACCGGCCACTGCCAGTCCGGTCCGACAGCACCATGACACGGAGGTGACCGCATGGCCCACGCCATCGAAGCCCGCGGTATCGGCAAGAACTACGGCGACAACGAGGTCCTGCGCGACATCGACTTCCACGCCAGGCGCGGCGAGTTCGTCTCGTTCGTCGGCCCGTCAGGCTGTGGCAAGTCGACCCTGTTCAACGTCATGACCGGGCTCCTGCCGCCCAGCAGCGGTGACGTACTGGTCCACGGCAGAACGACGACCGGCCGGACGTCCCCGGAGATCGGTTACGTGCTGCAGAAGGACCTGCTGCTGCCGTGGCGGACGATGCTCGGCAACGTCGTGCTCGGCCTGGAAGTGCGCGGCGTGGCACGCAAGGAAGCCACCGAGCGGGCCCGCGAGCTGTTCGCCGCCTATGGCATGGCCGGGTTCGAGAACCGTTACCCGGCGCAGGTGTCCGGTGGCATGCGCCAGCGCGCCGCGCTGATGCGCACAATGCTGCTCGATCCCGAGGTGATCCTCATGGACGAGGCGTACAAGGCGCTCGACTATCCACTGAAGATCCAGCTGGAGAGCGAGCTGCTGGCGATGGTCAGGGAGTCCTCGCGCTGCGTCGTGTTCGTCACGCACGACATCGAGGAAGCCGTCACGCTCTCCGACCGGGTGTACGTACTCAAGGCGCGCCCCGGCCAGATCGTCGAGGAGATCGAGGTCGACCTCGGCGTCAGCTCGACCAGAATCGAGGAACGGCGAATGTCCCCACGCTTCAACGAGTTCTACGAACGGATCTGGCGCGGCATCGACGCGCCCGCCGTCGCGGCGGGAGCCAGCGCAAGGATCGGACGGTGACGCGAAACCGCCACTTTCTCCTGGCCTGCCTGCAGATCACGATCGTCGTCGCACTGCTCGGCGCCTGGGAACTCGGTGTGAGGGCCGGGGTCGTCAACGACTTCCTGTTCTCCAGCCCCAGCGCCGTGCTGGAGACGCTGGGCAGGCGGATCAGCAGCGGCGAGCTGTGGTCCGACATCCTGATCACCATCACCGAGGTCGCCATCGGCTTCGTCATCGGCGCGGTCGGTGGTTCGGTGCTCGGTCTCGCGCTCTGGTACTCGCGCTTCGTCGCCGACCTCACGGCGCCGTTCATCGCCGCGATCGGCGCCATCCCGGTACTCGCCATCGCGCCCATGACGATCATCTGGTTCGGAACCGGCCTGCTGTCGAAGGTCATGATCGTCGCGTTCTCGTGCGTGGTCGTGTCGCTCACCTCGGCCTACCGCGGCGCGCAGCGCGCGGACACCGACCAGATCGACCTGATGCGCTCGTTCGGTGCCTCGAAGGGACAGATCTTCCGCAAGATCGTCGTGCCGGGTGCGATGCCGTGGATCGTGCAGGCCCTCAAGCTCAACGTCGGGTTCGCCGTGGTCGGCGCGATCATCGGCGAGTACATCTCCTCCGACGCCGGAGTCGGCCACATGATCCTGCTAGGTAGCTCCAACTTCAGCGTCAACATCGTCCTCGCCGGACTCGCGGTGGTGATGGTGTTGGTGCTCGTCCTCACCTTCCTGATGAATCTCCTCGAACGTCTCGTTCTCGCCTGGGAAAGGGCTGGAAAATGACCATTACTCACCGCCTGCGCCGCACCCTCGTCGGTGCCGTCTCAGCGCTGCTGCTGCTCTCCGCCTGCGCCACCGGACCAGGTGGACAGTCCGGATCGGACGGTTCTGGTCCGGTGCGGATCAACCAGGCGTTCCAGTCACTGCTGTACCTCCCGCTGTATGTCGCTGAGGACCAGGGCTTCTTCGCGGACGAAGGGGTCGACGTCGAGATCAGCACGGGCGGCGGCGGAACGCAGTCCTGGTCGGCCGTCCTCGGCGGCTCGGCAGACTTCTCCATCCAGGACCCGGTCTTCGTCCCGAAGACACGGGAGTCGGGCGGTGAAGGCGTGGTAGTGGCGGGTGTGCAGGACGCACCTACCGTCTTCATTCTCGGCAAGGACGGCACATCAGTTCAGGACGATCTCTCCACACTGGAGGGAAAGCGCGTCATCGTAGGGCCCGAACCCGACACCACCTGGGCCTTCATGACACACCTCATCGAGCAGAACGGGCTGCAGAACGTGGAACTGGTCAACGTCGCGATCGGCAACGAGCTCGCAGCCGTCGCGAGCGGGCAGGCCGACTACGCGCTCGCAGTCGAGCCGCAGATCAGCGAGGGTGAGCAGCAGGGCCTGCACATCGTGTACTCGTTCTCTGCGAACGAGGACTGGTACCCGTTCGCCTTCTCCAGCCTGACCTCGACGCCCCGGTACCTGAATGCGAACCCCGAGACCGCGCAGAGCGTGGTCACAGCCTTCGAACGGGCCTACCGGTCGATCTACGCCGACCCCGAGGCCGCGGTGACCACAGCGGAGAAGTACTTCCCCGAGATCGACCCGGCGACCGTGCGCGCCGCCGTGGAACGCAACATCGCCGCCAAGGGCTACCCGAGTACGGCGCTCGTGACCAACCAGGCCTGGGACCACAACCTCGAGATCGCCGCCGCAATCGGCAACGTCGAGCAGTATCCCTCCGAGGCGACCAGCTACGAGAACAACGTCAACACCGAGCTGGCGACCAGGGCAAAGGAAAGCGTCGGCGCATGAGGGAGCACCCACCGTCCACTCCGGACGAAGCTGCTTTTCCCAGCCCGGTGGAACTCGGCACGCAGTGGCGGGACGCCGCGCGGCGCGTCGCGGATTTCGTCGAGACGCTGCCGATGGACACCGAGCCCGCGACGCTGTTCCTCCCGGCTGGGAGCGATCGTGACCGGTGAGCGCCTACGTGATATCGCCGGGACCGCGGCAGCGCTGCGCTCCGGTGCCGTCACTGTGCCGTCACTGGTGGAGGAGGCGCTGGAGCGGGCCTCGGCGGCGGCGCACCTGGTGCCCTTCGTGACCGTCCACGAGGAGCAGGCCCGTGCGGCGGCCCGCGGACTGCAACTGTTGCTCGACAACGGCTACGACCTGGGGCCGCTGCACGGGATCCCGGTGTCGGTCAAGGACAACATCGCCGAGGCAGGCAGGCCCAACCGGGCGGGTTCGACGGTGCTCGGAGCCGAGCCCGCCGGCACCGACGCCCCCGTGCTCGGCGCGCTGCGAAGGGCAGGCGCACTGATCGTCGGCAGGACCACGATGCACGAGCTGGCCTGGGGCGGCACGACGGACAACCCGCACGACGGCACGTGCCGCAACCCGTGGGACCCGGACCGGATTCCCGCGGGGTCGAGCGGCGGCTCGGCCGTCGCCGTCAGTGTCGGGGCTAGCCTCGCCGCACTCGGCACCGACACGGGCGGCTCGGTACGCCTACCTGCCGCGGCGACCGGGCTCACGGGCCTGCGGCCCACGATCGGGCGCGTACCGACCGGCGGTGTCGTCCCGCTCGCGTGGACCATGGACACCGTGGGGCCGTTGGCCCCGCGTAGCGCCGACTGCGCCGCGGTGTACCACGCGATCACTGGGCAGGCGGCGCCCGCGCGGCCACCGTCGCTGCGCGGACTGCGCGTGGGGGTGGTCGAGAACTACACGCTCACCGGGCTCGAAGCCGGTGTGGAACGGGCCGTACGCAGGTTGCTCACAACGTTGACCGAGCAGGGCGCCCGTGTCGAGGAAGTACGGCTGCCGGGACTCGACGTCCTTGTGGACGCCCAGATCGTGGTGGACGCCTGCGAACCGAGCGCGGTGCACGCACGCGGTATCCGCGAGCACCCGGAGCGATTCGGGGTGGACGTTCGCGCGCAACTGGAGGCGGGGCACGTCTTCAGCGGGGTGGAGTACGTGCAGGCGCAGCGCTACCGCGCGCACTTGGCGAGCATGGTGTCGGCGCTGTGGGCAGAGCTCGACGTGCTGGTCACGCCGACCGTACCGTTCACCGCGCCACGCTCGGGCCAGCGCGTCATCACGCTGAACGGCCGCGACGAGGACGTGCTGGTGGCGAACATGCGCTTCACGGCGTTGCCGAGTATGGCCGGCCTGCCCGCGCTGTCGTTGCCGTGTGGGTTCGACGACGCGGGCCTGCCCGTCGGGGCCCAGCTGATCGGCCCGGCCTGGTCCGAGGACACCCTGCTGGCCGTGGGTGAGGGGATCCAGCGCGTCACCGACCACCACGGCCGGAGGCCGCCGCATGGCGGATGGTGACGGGCCGGGTGCCCGCCGTATCCGGTCCGACCTCGCCGGTTCCGCGATCACCGCGCTCGCATTGCGCGCGCCCGTTGTCGCCGTCGCGCCCGTCCTCGGGGACGTGCGCGCGGATCTCGGGCTCACAGGCTGGCAGGTCTCACTGCTCGTGACCATCCCGGTGTTGTGCTTCGGGGCGTTCGCGTTCGTGGCCTCACTGTCCGTCGCGAGGTGGGGCCCGCACACCACGCTGGTCCAGTCGTTCGTGGTCGTCCTCGCCGGGCTCGTCGTGCGTGTGCTCGGCAGCGGAACGGCCGCACTGGCCGGGACGTTCCTGCTCGGGGTGGCGATCGCAGTCGCCAATGTCGTGCTGCCGATCGTGGCGAGCACACACAGTGAGCGCGCCGGCAGCGCGCTGACCACGTCGTACGTGACGGCGATGAACATCGGCTCCCTCGCCGCGACACTGGCGACGGCACCGCTGGCTGCGGTCTCGTCGTGGCAGGTGGCGATCACGCTGCCGTATCTGCTCGTGACCATGACCGCGCTCGGGTGGGCGCTGTGGCGACGAGGCCCGGCGGGGTCGGACCGAGAGGTGCCGTCCGCGCCGGGCAGGCGGCTCCGCACGGATCGGGCTGCGTGGTTGCTGTTGCTGGCATTCAGCGGTCAGACGCTGGCTTACTACGGCACGACCTCGTGGCTGCCGACGATGCTGCGTGACGAGCTGGCGCTGACCACAGCCAGCGCGGGGGGCGCCGCGTCGTTGTTCCAACTTGCCGGCGTGCTGGGCCCGTTGCTCGCGCTGCCGCTGTCGAGGCGCCTGTCGCTGCGGGCGTGTTTCGCCCTCGCAGCGTGTGCGTGGATGGTGTTCCCGGCCGGGTTCGTGCTCGCGCCGGGGTTGTGGTGGGTGTGGACCCTGGTGGCGGGTGCCGGGCACGGCGCCGCGTTCGCGGCGGTACTGCTTGCGGTCGTCCGGATCGGGGGCTCCGGCGGGTACGCGCGCCGGGTGTCCGCGTTCGTGCAGGGCGGTGGTTACGCCGTCGGCTCAGCCGGCCCCGTGCTGCTGGGGTTCGCGCTGGGTGTCTCCGGCTCGTGGACGGCTCCGCTGTTGATCGTCGGCGCCGCCGCGGTGGTGCTCGGGGTCGCCGGGGTGTCGTCGACGAGTATCCGGCGTCCGGTGCCGCCGCTGGAGAGGGCGCCTGACGTGGTGCGCTGATAGTCGTTGAGCAGGTAGATCTGGTCGTGCCGGTAGTAGCCCGTCGCGACCTCCACGACCGCGCCGTCGTACTGGTAGGTGTGCCGGTGCTGCACCATGACGGGATCGCCGGGCTCCACCTCCAGCAGCTCGGCGATGGCGGTGTCCGCCCGCGTTGCTCCGGTGCGCACCGAGGCCCAGCCGACAGCGACGCCGTTCTCCTCCAGGAACTCGAACGTGCCGATGGCGGCAGGGGCGGTGGCGGGATCGGGCAGACCGAGCGAGGTGGGCAGGAACGATGTCCAGTGGGTCAGTGGCTTCGGCCCGAAGGTCACCCGCTCCCAATGGCACACCAGCTCGCCGTCGGCGAGGCGCAGCTCGGCGGCGAGCGCGGGAGAGGCGGGCACGACCTCCCACAGCAGGTGCCGGTAGGTGACGCTGGACAGCGCGCCGGGATCGTTCTCCGCGAGGCCCCGCAGCGAGTTCAGCTCGTGCACGACCACATCGGACAGCGGTTGGGTCCCGCGCCCTTGCCGCCTGCGCAGCAGTTTCTCTTCCACCAGCAGCGCAAGGGCTTCCCTGACCACGTTGCGTCCCACGCCGAACGACCGGGCGAGGACATCCTCGCCCGGTAGCGGGCCCGCCGCGTAGGTGCCGTCGACGATGCGGGCACGGAGCAGATCACGTACCACGCGCGACCGGTGAGCCCGACGTCTCATGTAGCCGCTCACGCCACCCATCGTAGGAGGGAGACTCATGCGCAGGTTCTCAGCAGCCGCGGACCTGCCGCGATGCTGGATGTCGCGATCGCGCCGTAGCCAAGAAGAGGCCGGGTGGTGCGGCTGGGTCGTCCGCGACCTCGGCGAGGGACTGCACCGCCACCCCTGCCGCGCGGGCACGAGCCAGCGTCTTCGACCGGCACACCATCTGGACCGAACTCCTGGACGACGGCCCTGCGCCGGGAGGTGGTGAAATCGCGGGCGATGTGCGCGTCGACAAGATCCGCTGGAACCTCTCGCGCCGCGACGCGTACCAGTTCGTCACCTCGGAAGAACTGTTTCCGCCAGCGGTACCAGCCCAGCAGACGTAGTCGGTAACGTAGCGCACCTCTCCAGAGCTCGCCGTCCCCGACGGTGCGGTCGAAACGATGGAGATGCTTGTTTTGATCCTCGTGACTCGAGTCAACCAGGATCAGCTGGGCGACACGCTCGCGATGGCGCGCCGCGTAGAGGCGCGCGATCAGACCACCAACCGAGTGCCCCACGAGAATCACCGGCTCCTTGAGGCCCAAGCCCGCCAGCAGTTGATGGACCTCGTCGGCCATCGTGCTGAGGGTGCGCGGCCACGGGGCCGGATCGCTCCACCCAATCCCGGCCCGATCTACGACCAACACCGTCGAGTCGGTCAAGGAGGTCAGCGCACGCTGCACACGGACCCACTCGACGGCCGGCGTACTCAACGCAGGCAGAACAACCACCACGGGTCTGCCGGAACCGGAACGGATGACGTGCAAGCGTCGATTACCGATGTCAACGAACTCGCCCGGAGCGGAGAAACGCAGGTTGTCCTTGCGTTCAGCGCACCGCTGGTAGAACGCGCTCGCCACCCCGAAAGCGGCAGGAATCGCGGCCAACGCCGCCAGAGCGGTCCGGCTAATCATGATCGGCATGATGCCGGGGCACGTTTAGCATTTACGGCGTGCCGCGCCGAACCGAACTCATCTTCGCTCACACCGAGCGGTGGCTTGACGGGAAGGTAGCCCCATCTCGAACGGAACGCAGGGCTGCACTGGGAGTTCCACATCGACGCGCGACCGGCGACGACCTCTGGATGCTCAACGGGATCGTGCCGCCCCCGGCAGACTCCGACGCCGAGAAGCTCTGGGCCGAGAACAACTCGGCGGCACCCTACTGACCGCGCCGCCGGTACCGCCCCGGAACAGAAGACCGTTATGGGCGCGGGATAGTTTGTCCGGGAGCACGCCCTCGACAGGTAGGCGGCTGTCGTAGTCACCACAGTGATCTAACGGTTGCGCGGACCGCGCCGCCGCCCATCCATGGCCTACGCTCGCCGGAACGCGTGCGCGTCCGGTCACCGGCCGCGCCGAAGACCGGAACCCCTGTTGTTGCCACCCGCCACCGTCTACAAAGCACTGGCCGCCCCCGGGGCACTGCGCGTCTGGCTGGCCGAGCGCGCTGACGTCGCCCAGCCCACCACTTACACCTGAGCTTCGCGTGGCCCTTCGACAACGAGGAAGAAGGCTTTGCGGCCGCCTTTGGGCCGGGCGGGGCCAGGTACCGGCCGCGGGCAACACCGTGCTCGCGTTTGGCCGGGGTGCCGCGTTCGGGAGATGGCGTAGCGGCCCGAGGCGCCCAACGCATCCTCGCTCTGGGCGCCGCGATCTGGCACAACTGGGCCACCAATGCTCGCGTCAAACGCTCACTGATCGCCTACGACTAAAGATCCAGGAATCAACCATCTAGACCTAGCGCGCGACCCGTCCGCATGCGCTTACTAGTAGTAGTCAATCAGTTGCATTCAGTGTCTGCGTCGAGCGCAGGGATCGAGGTCATCCGGATGTCCGAACGTGTCGCCTTTCTCTTTCCCGGACAGGGTTCCTACCTGCCCGGCGCACTGGCTGAAGTCGCCGGCTCGCCCGCCGTCCACGAGGTGCTGACCACCGTGGACACGGCGGCCGCCAAGTACGGGCACTCCCCGGTGTCACCCTTGGTGCTCGATCCGGACAGCCCCAGTCTGGACGCGATGCTGGTGGACGCCCCGGACCGAATCCAGCTGGGGATCTTCGCGACGTCGGTGGCGCTTGCCGCGATGCTGGACACCGAATACGGCGTGCGGCCCGAGGTGGTGTTCGGTCACAGCTTCGGCGAGGTCGCGGCCTTGACCGCGGCAGGAGCACTCAGTGTCACGGATGGGACGCGGATGGTGTGCGAGCGGGTGTCTGCGCTGCGCCGGGCCGGTCTGCCCGACGGCGGCATGGTGGCAGTCGAACTGAGTGCCACGCGCACCGAGCACCTGCTCGCGGCGGTGGACGACTGGACCCTCGCCCTGGCCGGTGAGAACGCGCCGCGGCAGAGCCTGGTGTCTGGACCGGTCAGCCGGCTGGACGGTTTCACGGCCGCCGCGCGGGCACTCGAGGTCACGGTGACCAAGTTGCGAGCTCCGCACGCCTTCCACAATCCCGCCCAGCGCGCAGCTGCGGACCTGTTCGCCACCGGGCTGCAGGATATCCCGATCGTCGCACCGCGTTCGAAGTTCTACTCCGACCTGCACGGACGGTTCATCGACTCCCCGGAGACCATCAGCGAACTGTTGGTGGAGCACTTGGTGGCCCCCGTGCGGTTCCTCTCCTCGATGCGCGCACTGCATGACGGAGGGGTGACCCGGTTCGTGGAGTGCGGAGCCCGGGGCGTGCTGACCGGTCTGCTGGCGCAGTGCCTGCCCCCAGTGACCACTGTGGCGCCGCTCCGCAGCCGGGCCGGGCGCGAAGAGATCCTTGCCCTGTTCGAGATCCACACCAGCGGCCTGCCCCCGACGAAGCCGTCCGCCACGCGCGAGGACGGAGACGCACGGCGAGCCGAGGAACCCGTCGAGGACCTGATCACCGAACAGCTGCGCCGCATGTACGCCGATGCCCTGGAGTACCCGCAGGATGTGCTCACCGACGACGCCGAACTGGAAGCCGACCTCGGAGTCGACTCGCTGAAACAGACCTCGCTACTCAGCCAGGCGCTCGACCACTTCGGTGTCGCCGACGTCGCGGGCGATATCCAGCCCACCGAGTACCAGACCATCGCCGCCGTCGCCGACCTGCTGCGGGAACTCCGGTCGAGGCAGGCAGCATGACGCGCCGGGATCTCCCCGCACACTCCGCACAGCCGGCACCCGGCACCGCCTCCACACCTCACGTCGCAATCGTCGGTATGGGAATCGCAGTGCCCGGCGCCAGCACCCCGGACGAGTTCTGGGCGCTGTTGAACTCCGGTGAGCCGGTGTTCGGCGAGCCGGGCGACCGGTACCGGCTGCAGTCGTTCTGGCACCCCGATCCCGCCGCCGCAGACCGCACCTACGCTCGCACCAGCGGCTACCTGACCGACCTGCCCGCTGACCCGGCGGGATGGCTACGGCACTGCGTCGAGCAGGCGATGGCCGGAGTCGCTCTACGCACGGAGGACCGCTGGTCCTGCGTCGTCGGCGGTTTCGTGGACGGTAACCCGGCCATGGAGGAGACCGCGCTGGTTGAAACCGTCGCCGACGGCATGGCGGGAGACCGGGGCGAGCACGAGGTCGATCGACTCCGCGCGGCACTGCGCCGCCGCTACCACCACGCTCGCGACCAGCCGAGCAAGGTGCTGCCGGACAGGGCCGTGCGCGGCGCGGTGGCCGGTCTGCTGCCAACGGACGCGGACGTGCTTGTCGTCGACGCCGCCTGCGCGTCGTCGCTGTACGCGCTCGACCTCGCGGTCGGCGACCTCCTCAGTGGCGAACGCACCGTCGCCTGCTGCGGCGGCTACTTCGCCGTCACCCCCCGGTTCAACGTGATGTTCGCCAAGCTGAACGGACTCAGCCACACCGGCCGGGTGCGGGTGTTCGACGACGCCGCAGACGGCACGCTGTTCTCCGACGGCGCGGGCGCGCTGGTGCTGAAAACCCTCGACCGCGCGCTCAGCGACGGCGACGACATCCTCGGCGTGGTCGCCGGCACCGGGACCTCGTCAGACGGCGCGGGAAAGTCCATCTACGCGCCGAACCCGCACGGACAGCGCATCTGCCTCCAGCGCGCGTGGCGCGCTGCCGGTGTCGGTCCCGGCGACATCGACTGGCTCCTCGCGCACGGCACGGGCACACCCGCAGGCGATGCGGCGGAACTGTCCGCGCTGACCGACCTCGCCGTGCGTGAGGGGTGCCCGTGCACCTCGACCAAGTCCCTTGTCGGGCACACCGGCTGGGGCGCGGGCGTGGTGTCGGTGATCCACGCGCTGCTCGCCCTGCGGCAGGGCGCCATTCCCGGCCAGCGGCCCCTTGACCACCCGAGCCAGCGGGTGCGGCACGCGCCCGTGACGGTCCCCACCCGGCCCGTCGCGTTCCCGGAGCGGGTGAACGGGCCACGCACCGTCGCCGTGTCGGCGTTCGGGTTCGGCGGTGCCAACGCCCACGTGGTGCTTCGGGACCAGCCGGCGGCCACGCAGGCGGGCACCACCACCTGGTCTGCTCCACACGACCCGTACGTGCTCGTGGCTTGGAGCGCGGTCCTGCCCGGTGCTCCCAGCAGGTCGGAGATCACCGACCTGCTGGACGGCGGCCTGCTGGGACCGGAGCACCAGGTGTTTCCGCCGGACGAGCCGTTGCCTGGCTTCGCCGAGACCAAGTTGCCGCCGTTTGTGCTGCGAGCCATCGACCACGGCCAGCGGCTGGGTCTACGCGTCGCTGCCCGGTTCGCCGAGGAGCACGGCGAGCTGTGGGAGTCGGTGCGGGATACGACCGGGGTGGTGGCTGCCCAGCTAGGACCGACCAGGCTGTCCATGGACAACCTGGTGCGCTGCTATCAAACCGACCTCGAAGGCGCGTTCGACGGCGACGATGCCAAGGCATGTGCGCAGTTCGTCTCCGAGGTGTGTGACCGGGTGCCGGCCACCGAGGAGCAGACCGCGCCAGGCACGCTCCCGAACGTCGTAGCCGGGCGCGTCGCCGCCCGCCACGACTTGCACGGCCCGACGCTGGCGGTGGACAGCGGTCTGACCGCGGTCCGGCTCGCGTGCCGCTACCTGCGTGGTGACACCGACCTGGTCCTGGTGCTGGGTGTGAACGCCAACAGCGGGCGGGATTTCGCGGCGTTCGCCGACGTCGAGCCGGACCGGATCGCGGAGGGGGCGTTCCTGATCGCGATCAGCACCCAGTCGACCGCCCAGGCTCGGGGCTGGCCCAAGCTGGCCACCATCCAGCCCGTGGACGCGCATGCCGAGGACACGCCCCGCCACCGGATCGACTGTGCGCCGGAGAGTGGCCCCAGGTACTTGGGCGCGGATGGCGTCGTGTCCGTGCTGCGGGCGCTGCGGGCGAACCAACCGGCGGTCATCATCCCCGACAGCCCGCGCGACGGCGTCGCGCTGGCGGTGACCCCGAACGCACCGACCGGACCGCGGCGGGAGACCACCCCGTTCGTCCGCGCCTTCCGGGCCGGCGGGTCGGTCCGGGTGCGCACCGAGACACCAGCAGTGCCGCCGGGAAGCCTTGTGCTGGCTGGGTCGGCACAGCTCGCTAACGCGATGGCTGACCAGGTCCGGAAGGCGGGGGCTCGGCTGGTGGTCGCCGATCCCGCCGTTCCCGCCGCCGAGGCGGCCCGGTCGGTCACCGAACCGGCTACCGACCACCTCAGAGTGCTCGTGTCGCTGCACGACACGCCCTGGCCGCGCCCACCAGACGCCGCGCTGATGCGGCTGCACGACCTCGCATTCCTCGCCGCGAGCGCGCACCGGGACCGGTTACGCGTCGGCGGCAGCTACGCCGCGCTGGTGCTGGACCCGTTTACCGGCGGCCGCACCCATCCACATGGAGGGCTGTTCACCGGCCTGCTGCGGGCGCTGCGCAGGGAGCTCGCGGACTGCCTCGTATACACGCTCGTCAGCGACGCCCCGACTGTCGCCGCGGGCCTGGCGGGCTTGCAGGCCGAATCGGCGCTCGCTCGCGGCACGCCGGTAGCCAGGAACCGGGCCGGTGACCGAGAGCAAGAGGTGCTGGATCCGCGACCGCTGGTCCCCAGCCGCGGCGAGGTCCCACTGGACGCCTCCTCGGTCGTGGTGGCCGTCGGCGGCGCCAGGGGAATCACCGCGGCGGTGGTACGCGAGATCGCCCGCACGGCCGCACCGCGCATCTGGCTCCTCGGGACGACGGAGATCACCGCGGACGCGGCCCGCGGCCCAGCCCCCGCCCTGGCCGATGTCCTGGCCAGCGAACCGGAACTCGGTGTGCCCGCAGCCCAGCAGCGCCTGGACCACCTCCGCAGGGTCCGTGAGGCGGCGACCACCCTGGCCGAACTGCGTGCGCTGTGCGGCGACGAACGGGTGCACTACCTGCGCTGCGACGTCACCGATCCCGCCGCCGTGCGTGCCGCCGCTGAACGGATCCACACCACCGACGGCGCAGTCGACCTGATGATCAATGCCGCTGGGGTGGTGAACTCGGCGGCGCTGAGCACCAAAACCCTGGCCGACTTCAGGGCAACCAGGGACACGAAGCTGCTGGGGTACCACCACCTCAAAGCAGCGTTTTCTGCCAGGCCTCCCGGCCAGTGGTGGAACTTCGGCTCGAACGTGAGCGTGCTCGGTATGGCGGGCGACGCCGACTACACCGCCGCCAACGAATTCCTCGCCCTCGCCGCGGAGTCCGAACAGGATGGTCAGGATGGTAATGAGGTCACGCTCTGCTGGCCCGTCTGGGCGGAGACCGGCCTCGGCGCGAGCGCCATATCCCGAGCCGTCCAGGAGCGGCTTGGCATGTTGAGCGCGATTTCGACCGAGGAGGGCACCGCGCACGCCATGGCCGAGCTCACAGCCCCCGCCCCCCGCCGCCGTTCGGTCTACTTCCTTGGTGCGCGGGAGATCCGCTGCCTAGGCGAGGACGCGCCGAGCGCGGTGAACCAGTCAAGGTGGGTCAGCCGCCTGGACCCCGACCACGCCGCCGGCGAGAACCGGTGGAGGTTGACACCAACCCCGGCGGACCGGGAACTGCTCGCGGCCCACCTCATCCGCGGCCGGGCGAGCGCCCCAGGGGCCGTGCTGCTCGACTTCGCGGCCGAGATCGCCGCGAAGACGCGTCCCGGTCTGGCGGTCACGGCGATCACCGACGTCCGGTTCGACCGGTACCTGCGGGTCACCGCGGACGGGAGCCTTCCCCCTATCTGGGGCGCGGCCACCCCCATGCACGATGACACCGCCGACGACCAGACCGAGGGCGTCACCCGGGTGCGGGTCGAGATCGGGACGGTCCCACGCCGCACGGGACAGCGGTTGATCTGCGCTGTCGCCGTCGTGCACCTGCAGCCACCCGGGCCACGCTCCCGGCCGGCCGCGCCGGCTCCCCCGACATCCCGCGGCACGGACTCGCTCGACCCCTATCAGGACCCGAGGTCGCCGGTAGCGCTCAGCGGTGCGTTCCGGGCGCTGGAGCGGCCGATCGCCCGACCGCTCGGCGGGTCGGCCACGGCCCGGCTCAACGGGCTTCTCCCGCCCCCGGGGGAAGGGCGCAACCACTTGCCCGTCATCACACTCGACTGCCTGTTCCGCGTCCGGGCACAGACCGTCGACCCCGACGACACCGTGACGCTTGCTGTCGGCGTGCCTACCGCGATCTCCCGGCTGGACCTTTACACCGACGAGGACGACAGCCACCTCGCCCGCACATTCGGCGAGCTCACCCTGCTGCACCACGACGGTGGCGACCCGGCGGGCGGAGACCTGCTGGCCCTCGCGCCCGGCGGCGACGTGCTGCTACGGGTACGCGGCCTGCGCACACACGTGCTGGCCCGGTTCCAGCCCACCGCACCACGCGAGCGTCGCTGGCACCAGTGCTGACCGCGCGATCCGGCACACCGTCCACCACATCACAGACGTGCCGCGCCTGATGGCCGGCTACGCCGCCAGCCGATTCACCGACTGCCCGCTGTACCGCGTGAACGAGAGCTGACCGGTGCGGAACCGGTCCCACCACGACCCGAGAGGCCGAGCCCAGTGAACGAGGACACCACCATCGCCATCGTCGGCATGGGACTGGCACTGCCCAGAGCGAGTTCCCCGGAGGAGCTGTGGTCGCTGCTCACCCGGGGTGAGCCGATCTACAGTGGACAGCCCGACACCATCGGATTCGACGACTTCACCTCCGAGGACCCGGACTGTGTCGTATCCAGCACAAGCCGGCGGTTCGGCGCGCTGGCTGACCTGGCCGGCCACCCCCGCCTGCGCCACGAAACCTCGGCCGGCACCGCGCCGGTCAGCCTGTCCACGCGCTGGCTGCGCCACAGCCTCCTACAGGCCGTGAACACCACCACGGTGCGGCCCCGCGACCGCTGCCACTTCACCGTCGGCGTCGGAGCCACGTCCATGCTCAACCTGGAGGAGGCGCTGGTTGTCGAGACCGCCGCCCACCAGCTCGCCGAGCTGGCCTTCGGCGGCGACCCTGACGGTCCGCGACGGGTGCGCGAGATCCTGCTCCGCCGCTACCCGCACGCCGGACCGCATCCGCAACGCTTCCTGCCAC
>NZ_JBEYXW010000049.1:0-35510 GCF_040645195.1 Saccharomonospora sp. NPDC046836 | reverse complement strand
CCCGTGCCAGTGCGGAGTACAGTTCGGACTGATGGGTGACGAAATCCAGTGCCCGCGTACCGGATTCGCCGATGACGCGCTGGATGTTGAATCTGGCGGCCGTTGCCACCGCGGCTCGTGCGGCAGCGGTGAGGGCGACCGAGGCGGACACGATGGCCGCGTTGACACCGCCGAGTGAGCGGCCCAGTCGCTCCACTGGGGACAGTGGGTCCTCGACGGTGCCGTCGACGATCCGTGCGTTGTCGGAAAGCCAGTACCCCCGCGGTATCTGCGCCCCTTCGAACCTGATCACCGAGTAGTCAAGGGGCACGGGTGCCGAACCGGGCAGCGCCGTAACCCGCGTGCCGGGGTTCGGGAAACGGAAGGCGAACGCGTGCACACCGTGGTCGCTGCCGTCCACAATGAGGCGGGCGTTGACGACGGCCACTCGCGGCAGGCCGAGCCAGCCGACGTTCGGCATGATCTTCAGCGCGGCCGCGTCGGGCGTGTGCAGTGTGAAGACGTCCCGCTCGTGGCAGTAACGGGCTTCCGTCCGCATCGACACCTGTGACCCGCCGCGCCCGAGCTCGGTGGCGACGATGACGCCAGGCGCCTCCATGGTGTCCAGTGTGGACACCAACGCGTCGAGGTCATCGTTCGGGTTCCCGCATTCCACAAGAGAACTGGTACAGACGGCGTAATGCACCATCGCGGCATGCATCATGGTGGGATCGACGACACCTGCCCATTCCATGCCCGCGAGCATCCTGGCGGGGTCGCGGTGGATCTCGCGGGCCGGTCCCAGCAGGCGGCCGAACTTCTGCAGCCGACGGTAGGTGATGCTCACGCCCGTAAGCGATCGGTCGAACTCGGGCTCCGCCAGCAGTTCGTCCAGCTGCGCCCAGACGCCGAGCCGATCGCGGAGTACGGGAAACGCGCCCGGCATCAGTGCACCTCCGTGTACCAGTAGCGGTTGAGCCGCCAGGTCCGTTGGGGCAGGCGAGGTCTCGCGCCTTGCTGTTGCGGCGCGGCTGCCACGACGACGTGTGCGTTCGCCCCGGAGAGCCCGAAGGAGGACACGGCGGCGCGCCTGCGGCCCGCCCGGGGCCACGGCTCCAGCTTCGCAGGCACTCGCAGGGAAGAAGCCGCCCAGTCGAGCACGGGTGTGAGCTCATCCGCGTGCAACGAGGCGGGCACCAGCCCGTTCTCCAGTGCCAGCACTGTTTTGATGAACCCGGCGATCCCGGCGCCCGGCTCCAGGTGCCCGATGTTGGTCTTCACCGAACCGACCAGGCAGGGCTGCTCGTTGTTGCCGTAGACCTCGTGCAACGCGGTGAGCTCCACAGCGTCCCCGACCTTCGTGCCAGGGCCATGCGCTTCGACATAGCCGACCTCGTCGGGATCGCAGCCTGCCGAGGCCAGCGCCGCCCGCATCATCCGGATCTGTCCGGGCACCGACGTCGCGACGATGTTCCGCCCGGACTGCCCGTTCGCGTTGACAGCGCTTCCCTCGATCACGGCATGGATCGGATCGCCCGCGGCCACCGCCTCGGACAGCCGCTTGAGCAGGACGACGCCGATGCCTTCTGCCCGCACGTACCCGTCGGCTCCTGCGCTGGCGAAGGCGGAGCGTCCCATGCTGGAGAACGCCTTGGCCAGCCCCGTTGAGGGCCCTCCATCGGGATTGAGAATCAGGTGCGCGCCGCCAGCGAACGCCACATCGACCTCCCCGGCGCGCAACGCCTGGCAGGCCGCGTGCACAGCGGTCAGCGATGCCGAGCATGAAGTGTCCAATGTGATGCTCGGGCCCTGTAGGTCGAAGAAATGCGAGAGCCGGCCGGACAGGAACGACTTCAGCCCACCGCCGGACAGCGTGTACATATTGGCCGCGACGGTCGGCAGCGACAGGTCCCAGTAGTCCGAATGCGACTCACCGATCCAGATACCCGAGCGTGGCCCCGCGATATCAGCAGCGGAGAGATTGGCGTCGTCCAGCGCTTCCTGGGCGACCATGAGCAACAACCGGAGCCGGGGGTCCGCGCGTTGTGCTTCACGTGGTGTGAAACCGAAGTACTCGGCGTCGAAGAGGTCGACGCCATCGACGAACCCGCCACAGGACATCACGTGCCGCGTCGGGTCGGTCGGCCGGTCTGCCGGTACTTTCCTGACCGCTGAGCGGCCCGCGCTGAGCATGGTCCAGAACTCGTCGGGGTTGTTGACGCCGGGCAGGCGGCAGCCGATGCCGATGACAGCGATCGGGTCTGCCTCGCGTGTGGCCGCTCCCAGGTCCTTGGTTATGCCGTGGAGCAGCGTTTCGCGTTGCTCCGCAACGGTGAAGTGCCCGCCGTCGATCAGTCGGATGGACACCTCGCCGCTAGTCACATCACGCCAGCCGACGAGGTCGTCCACTTCGAACAACGGGTCGCCGGTGCCCGCGACCACCGACACCGGGCACGACAGCCGGCGAGCTGTGGGCCGGTACTCGCCGACGGCTGTCGCATCGGCTCGGATCACCTCGACGTTCGCGTGGATCGCGTCCCTGGCGGACGCGGGCGCACCACCGAGACCGATCACGGTTTCGACGATCTCGTCGTCCGAGAGCCCGTGCAGCGACGAGAACGGGCGCGGTGGCAGGTGCGGTGGTGGGGCGGATGCCACGAAAAGCCTTTCCGGTCCGGCAAGCCCACGTTCTGCCAGCAGTGCCGCGACCGCATGAGCCAGCCACGCCCCCATGGAGTGTCCGAAGAAGGCGAACCTGTTGCCCAGCAGGGGAACGACCTCATCGACGATCCGCTCGGCCAGCACCGGCATCGAGCCGGTGAGTGGTTCGTGCTTGCGCGGGCCCCGGCCGGGCAGCAGCAACGGAAGCACCTGCACGCCGGGGATTCGCCAGTCAGCGAACAAGGTGAGGGGTGCGCCGGAGTAGGGAAAGCACAGCAACCGGGTTCCGGCTTCCGGATTGGGCTCGCGCATCAGCCAGCGCGTCGACGGCATGCGGAGTTCTCCTTCGGCCTAGAAATGAGTGAATGCGCCGTCGACGCTGTAGGCGCAGCCGGAAATGCCGGAAGCCTTGGGATCGGAGAGAAAAGCCACCAGGGCACCGACCTCGGCAGGAGTGTTCTTACGCGCCAGGCCTCCGATGTAGTGGGAGAGTCCGTCCTCGAAGTCAGCGCCGTGCTTTTCTATCACCCCTTTGAACTGGCGGGGCAGCATGTCGGTGTCGGTGATTCCCGGGCAGATCGCATTGACGGTCACCCCGAGCGCGGTGACTTCCTGTGCAAGAGCCTTGGTGAAACCAATGAGGGCGTGTTTGGTGGAAATGTATCCGGCCAGCGCTGGTGCGCCGATCTTTCCCGCGATGGATGACATGTTGATGATCCGCCCGTACCCGCGCGGCAGCATGTGCCGCAGTGCGGCGCGGGAAGTCCAGAACGCGCTGTTGACATTGAGGTTGAACGAGCGGTTGAGGGCGTCGTCGTCCAGGTTCACCACCAGTTCACCGGTGTCGATCATTCCGCCGGCATTGTTGACGAGGACGTCGATGCGACCGTAGTCGGTAATGGTTTCCTCGATGAGGCGGTCGATATCGCTCACCTCGGTGACATCAGCGGGAATGTATCGGGCCGAGGCTCCCGCATCGAGTTCCGCGAGCGCTTTACGGCCACGCTCCGCGGATCGACCGCTGATGACGACGGTTCCTCCGGCGTCGAGCAGTTCCCTGGCGCAGGCGAGTCCGATGCCTGCGGTCCCTCCGGTGATGACAGAAACCTGCTTCATGAGGTTCCCTTCTGATTCCGCTGCGATTTCACACGGTGAGTGCGAGGACGGCGTTGTGCCCGCCGAAACCAAAGGAGTTCGAGAGCGCGGCTTCGAAGCGGGCCTTCCGCGGCTGGTGTAGCGCCAGGTCGAGAGCGAGTGCCTTCGCGCATGGCTGGTTCAGGTTCGCGACGGGGGGCACGGTCTGCGTCCGCAGGGCGAGTGCCGTGTACGCCGCTTCGATGGCGCCTGCCGCGCCGAGAGCGTGCCCGGTGACGCCTTTCGTCGACGTCACGATCGCGGTGGGCGTGACATCGGCGATCACCGCGGCCTCGACCGCATCGCCGGTAGGGGTGGAGGTCGCATGCGCGTTGATGTGCCCGATATCCCCGGGATCGAGACCCGCGTCCGCGCAGGCGATGCGCATTGCGGCCTTGGCTCCCACACCTTCTGGATGGGGCGCGGTGACGTGATGTGCGTCAGCGGTCGCCCCGAACCCGGCGATGCGGGCGTAGCGCTCGACACCGCGGGCGCGTGCGCTGGTTTCCTTCTCCAGAACGAGAATCGCCGCGCCCTCGGCCATCACGAACCCGTCGTGGTCGACATCGAACGGACGGGACGCGTGTTCCGGCGGGTGCCGGTTCGCGCGACTGAGGGCGCGGAGCTTGTCGAATCCGGCCACGTGCAAAGGAGTCACGCTGGCGTCCGCCCCACCGCACACGACCACGTCGCAGGTTCCGCTGCGCAGCAGGCCAAGCGCTATGCCGATCGCGGTGGTGCCGGAAGCGCATGCCGTGGACACGACCAGGTTGGGCCCGGTCGCGCCGAGTTCGATGGACAGCACCCCCGAGACCATGTTGACCAGGCTCTTGGGCAGGAACCGGGCATTGACCGAGGAAGCGCCGCCGTCGAGCAGGCGCTGGTGGTTCTCCTCGTAGGTCGTGGTACCGCCGAATGCGGTGCCGATGACAACGCCGATGCGAGCGCCGGAAAAATCGGACGGGCCGATTCTGGCGTCGTTGAGTGCTGCGCGTGCGGCTATCAACGCGAATTGAGAGATGCGATCACAGGTGCGCGAGATGGTCTTTCCAGCGAGCCGGTCGGCGTCAAAGGTGTCGGGCACCTTACAAGCGAATCCGACAGGGCTTTCCTTCAGTTCCGGAACAATGTGTGCGGTCGGGCGAGGAGAGCAGACATTTGTCCAGTTGACGGCGCGGCCGATTCCGGCTGGTGTTATCAGACCGATTCCAGTGATCGCGACTTCTGCGCGACTGGTCATGATTCCTTTTTTCCACCCTGGATCGTGTTGACCAGCCATGCCACCGTTGCCTTGTTGGTGATCTCGTCGTCCGCGACCACGATGCCGAACCGTTCTTGGACGATATCGATGAGCTCGATTGTCGCCACGGAGTCGACGCCGATGTCGTCGAGTGTCTTTTCTGCCTCTATTTGCTCGCGGGGGACATCGAAGTCGTCTTGCAGGATCTTGAAGAGCTCGTCTGAAATCTTGTTCATGTTTGAGCCGGTCTCCTACGTATGGTGGAATTCAGCCGCCACGTTGCAAGTCTTTTTGTTGGGCAGCGATGCGTTTCCATAATGCTGGCACATATCGAAACCGGCGGATACCTCCCAACCGGCTACTTACGGCAAATCGTCTGTTACGCTGAGTGCTGGGGCTCGTGACGGTCCCAGGTAGGTTTGCCGAGTTGTAAGTTCGTTGGCGAATAAGGGTTCGGATATGGTGCCGAGGGCCAAGCAGCTTCGACTGTCTGATGTGGAGCGTGAGGTGCTGCGTGGCTGGGCGCGGCGCCGCAAGACCTCGCAGGCGCTGGCCCTGCGATCGCGGATCGTGCTGGCGTGCGCCGCGGGCGAGTCGAACACCCAGGTCGCGAAGGAGCTGGGTGTCTCGCGGGAGACGGTGCGAAAGTGGCGGGAACGCTTCCAGCGGGATCGGTTGGCGGGCCTGTCGGACGAGCCGCGGCCTGGCGCGCCGCGGAAGATCACCGAGGAACAGGTGGCGCTGGTCGTCGCCAAGACCTTGACGGAGGCGCCACCGGACGGGCAGCCGCGGTGGTCGACGCGGTCCATGGCAGGCGCGACCGGGATCTCCCAGACAACCGTGTCGCGGATCTGGCGTGGCTTCGGGATTACGCCACGGGAATCCACTGCCAACGAATCAACGACTCGCGACACCGGGCGGGCGGTGTGAGATCACTGCGGTGGGCGCTCCTTTTAGACACTGGTGCGCTCTGTGTCAACGTGCGTACTGGGTTACCCACCGAGAACTGCGCCACACCTGAGTGGAGCAGTACTCGCGGTCGCACCCGCGTGAGGGGCAGCAGTGGTGTCAGTCGCGGCACAGTGGATGGAGCCGGCCGTCCTTACCGACGCACGGGGTGTAGCCGGCGGTCTGCAGCTCGTCCCGTGCACTGCCGCTGCGCAGGTAATCGATGAAGCTCTCCAACAGCGAGCCGCCTTCCGGGAACCCCTTGGTATAGAGGTACTCGACCGTCCAAAACGGATAACCGTTCGAGATGCTGCTGAGGTCGGGGTAGTTGTCGTCCAGCGCGATCGCTGTCAGCGGCAGCCCGTTGGCTCGCGCGGCCCGTGCGGAGGGCAGGTCGATATAGCCGATGGCGCCGTCGGTGGCCGACAGCTCCTCGATGACCTGCGCCTCGCTGCTGCGCTCGCAGCGGATGGTCGGGGCGGGCGCCGGCCGGTCGCGGACATCGCACGAGTCCGACGACAGGGCACCCTCTGGCCCGGCGAGCACAGCCTGCTCGAAGAGGCGGCGGGTGCCGGACTCCTGCCCACGGCCGATGATGCGGATCGGCAGCGACGGTCCCGCGCGCAGCTGGTTCCAGTCCTGGTACCGGCCCGAGTAGATGCCGCGAAGCTGGTCGAGAGTCAGCTCGTCGATGCCGGCGGAGTCGTTGACCACCACCGAATACAGGATCACCGCCACCGGCTGCGTGACCAGCTCGGCCGGCGCGCCGCTCGCTCTGCCGTCCGAGAGCGCGGCGAGGGAGCCACGCTCATCGGGGCTCGCCGCGGCGAGCATGCGCACGCCGTCGATGCTGCCGGTCGCCTGTGTCGTGATCGTACTGCCGGGGCAGGCGCGCCGGTACTCCGCCGCGATGCTGTCGACGATCGGTGAGAACGCGCTCGAGCCGACGATCCGCAGCGTGCCCGGTGCGCAGCTGGCTGCCGGTTCGGCCGTCGGGCGCCACACATTCGCGATCAGCGTTGCGATGAGCACGCCGGTCAGAAGTACACCGAACGTCGCGGTGATCCGGGGCCAGGTGATCCTGCGCTGTGTCTTCTCGTTGACGATCCGGCCGCCGTCCAGCCGACCGAAGCAGCCGTAGTCCTTCGTCAGCTCGCCTGCCGGCTGGTCGTCGGGTTCGCGCAGAACCACCACCAGTTTGAACTGTTCCCTGCGGTGCAGGTCGAGCTCCCGGAAATGGACGCCGTCCCACTGCGGCTGCGGGCTCTCGGGCTTGCCGGCCTGTGAGTTCCGAAAGAGCGCGGTCAGCCGCTTGCGCAGTGAGGTCCGGACGGTTCCGAGCTCGTCCGGCGCGGGCTTGCCGGAGTCGAACTGCAGCGCGTCCTTGAGTTTCTCCCGGTGTGGCTCGATCGAGGGCTCGGAGATCCTGGCGTTCCAGATGATCCGGCCGCCGAAGGTGAACTTCAGCGGCGAGCCGCGGAAGTCGTCGTTGCTGATGTCTTCGATACCAGCGTTGCGAACGCGGATCACCACGAGACTCAGCCGATCGAGCAACTCGACGATGGGCCGCAGCTGGTCGACCTCGTCGGCGTGCTTCACAGCGCCGTCGCCGTCCTGGAGGTCGACAGGGCTGAGGCCGATCTTGGAGTTGTACTGCACGCGGTAGTAGATCCGCTTACGCCGAAGGACGTAGCGGTCGAACAGTGGCGCCAGTGTCGCGATCACCGCGGCGGCAAGCAGTCCGAGGATGCCGCCTGTGGAGCCGAGCAACTCGGCGACGCTGCCCAACGTGTCCTCGAACCTCATCAGCGACAGCGTAGAAGTCGATCAGCCGATGGTGGCGCTGCGAACCGATTCGTTCACTCTCCGTTCAACAACTCGACGCATGCGCTCAAGCGTTGTCCTGGCTCAGCCGCCAGAACGGTGACACAGGGCCGACGCCCGCGCCCAGTGGATACGCCTCGGCAACGCAGCGCTCGATGAACCGCTTGCCCGCGGCCACGGCGTCTGGCACGGGACGGCCCTTCGCCAGTGCGGCCGTGATCGCGGAGGCAAGGGTGTCGCCGCCGCCGTGCGTGTGCTCGGTGTCGTAGCGCGGGCCGGCCAGTTCGACGTAGCGCTCCCCGTCGGACAGCAGATCCACACAGCGTGGGTTGCCGTACAGGTGGCCGCCCTTCACCAGCACCCACTGTGGCCCGAGTTCCAGTAAGGCGTCGGCGGCGGCCCGCTGGCTGCCCGTGTCGGTGACCGCAACGCCGGTCAGCAGCCGCACCTCGTCCAGGTTCGGCGTCACGAGCGTCGCGCGGGGGAACAGTTCGGTCCGGATGGCGTCGAGGGCCTCCTCGCGAAGCAGCGAATCGCCGTGCATGGACGCGGCGACGGGGTCGACGACGAACGGTATCCGGCCGTTGCGTCCGATGTGGACCTCATCGAGTGTCTTGCCCACCGCGTGGATGATGTCGGCGGTCGCCAGCATGCCGGTCTTGGCCGCATCGACACCCATGTCAGCGGCCACCGCCCTGATCTGGGCGGTGACGACGTCGACCGGGATCTCGCTGAACCCCTGCACGCCCAGCGAGTTCTGCACGGTGACCGCCGTGACGGCGGTCATTCCGTGCACGCCGCAGGCGAAGAACGTGCGCAGGTCCGCCTGGATGCCCGCACCACCGCCGGAATCGGATCCGGCGATGGTGAGGGCGGTGCGCGGCGTCGTGGTCATTGCTGGTCGACCACGGGCAGGTACACCTGGTTGCCGTGCTCGCTGAACTCCTCGGACTTCTCCCGCATGCCCTCCTCGATGGCATCCACAGTGGACAGTCCATGTTCCTCGGCGTACTTGCGCACGTCTTGCGTGATCCGCATCGAGCAGAACTTGGGTCCGCACATCGAGCAGAAGTGCGCCGTCTTAGCCGGTTCTGCGGGGAGTGTCTCGTCGTGGAACGACCGTGCGGTGTCCGGGTCGAGCGAGAGGTTGAACTGGTCGTTCCAGCGGAACTCGAAGCGTGCCTTGGACAGCTCGTCGTCCCATGCCTGCGCGTAGGGGTGGCCCTTGGCGAGATCCGCCGCATGTGCGGCGATCTTGTAAGTGATCACCCCGGTCTTCACATCATCGCGGTTCGGCAGGCCGAGGTGCTCCTTGGGCGTGACGTAACACAGCATCGCCGTGCCGTACCACCCGATCTGCGCGGCGCCGATCGCTGAGGTGATGTGGTCATAGGCAGGCGCGATGTCCGTCGCGAGTGGACCGAGCGTGTAGAACGGTGCTTCGCCGCAGAGCTGCTCCTCCAGCTCCACATTGACCTTGATCTTGTGCATGGGAACGTGGCCGGGGCCCTCGATCATCACCTGCACGTCGTGCTCGCGGGCGATGTGGGTGAGCTCGCCCAGCGTCTCCAGTTCGGCGAACTGCGCACGGTCGTTGGCATCGGCGATCGAACCGGGCCGCAGCCCGTCGCCGAGTGAGAACGTGACGTCGTAGGCGCGCAGGATCTCGCACAGCTCGGCGAAGTGGGTGTAGAGGAACGACTCCTTGTGGTGCGCAAGGCACCACGCCGCCATGATCGACCCGCCACGCGACACGATGCCGGTGACCCGGTTGGCCGTGAGCGGAATGTAGTGCAGCAGTACACCGGCATGCACGGTCATGTAGTCGACGCCCTGCTCGCACTGCTCGATCACGGTGTCGCGATAGATCTCCCAGGTGAGCTTCTCCGGCTCACCGTTGACCTTCTCCAGCGCCTGGTAGATCGGCACCGTCCCGACAGGCACGGGGGAGTTACGCAGAATCCACTCGCGAGTCTCGTGGATGCGCTTGCCGGTTGAGAGATCCATGATCGTGTCGGCGCCCCAGCGGGTCGCCCACACCATCTTGTCGACCTCCTCCTCGACCGACGACCACACCGCGGAGTTGCCCATGTTGGCGTTGATCTTCACGAGGAAGTTCTTGCCGATGATCATCGGCTCGGACTCCGGATGCCTGCGGTTGGCCGGAATCACCGCGCGTCCCCGGGCCACCTCCGCGCGGACGAACTCGGGGTCGACGCGCTCGCGGGCCGCGATGAACTCCATCTCCCTTGTGATGACCCCGGCTTTCGCCCAGCCGAGCTGGGTGCGGTGCTCGCGGCCGTCGATCCAGCCGGAGCGCGTCGGGTGAAGTCCACTGTGGACGTCGATGGTGGCGTCCGGATCGGTGTACGGGCCGGAGGTGTCGTAGACGTCGAAGTGTTCACCGTTGGACAGGTCGATACGGCGGACAGGTACCCGCAGGCCCGATTCGGTGCGGAGAAAGGCCTTGCGGGAACCGGTGATGGAACCAGTGGTGACGGTCGGTCGAACGTCAGCATTACGTTCCAGTGTCGTCACAGAAATCCACTCCCTACGCTGGCATTACCCAGTCAGGTTCATGCGGTCGGCGGCACCGGGTCCACGAAATGGACACCAGCCGCCCTCTCAGCCCGCCAAGGCGCGAGCTCCCGCGATCTGAAGTTGTCCCCTTGACGATGCCATGGCCGGGGGCCGAGCTCAACCCACGAGTTCGGTGGGCGTGGCGAATACGTCGACCATCGCGCCGTTACGCAGCACCGTGACGGCGAGCCGGGTGCCGATCACCTCGGCGAAGAGCTGCCGCTGGATGCCCTGCGCGTCGAAGACCTGTTCGCGCCCGACGGTGAGCACGAGATCACCGGCCCGCAGCCCCGCGTGATCGGCAGGGCCTCCGGAGACCACCTCGACCACCCGGACGCCGGCGGCCTGGCCCGTGCGTGCGGCGACGCCGTCCGGCAGCGGTGCGGGTACACCGACGACGCCGAGGTAGGCCCGCCGTACCCGGCCCTCCACGAGCAGTGTGTCGATGATGCGGCGGGTGGTCGCGTTCACCGGTACCGCCAGCCCGAGGCCGAACCCGGCGACCGCGGTATTGATCCCGACCACCTGGCCGTTTGCGTCGGCGAGGGCGCCACCCGAGTTGCCGGGGTTGAGTGCCGCGTCGGTCTGGATCACGTCCTCGATCACGCGGGTCGCGCGGCCCTGCCGGACCGGGATCGCCCTGCCGAGCGCGCTCACCACGCCTGCGGTCACCGAGCCGGAGAAGCCGAGCGGGCTACCGACCGCGACCACCAGCTGGCCCACGATCAACCGATCGGCGTCGCCGAGCCGGGCCGCTTCCGGGGTCGGGCCCTGTGCCCGCAGCACCGCCAGGTCCGACAACGGGTCCGCGCCGAGCACCCGGAAGTCCGCCTCCGTGCCGTCGGCGAAGGTCGCGGTGCCGCGCCGGTCGCCGCCCACCACGTGGGCGTTGGTCAGCAGGTAGCCGTCGCTGTCGAACACGACCGCTGAGCCGCCGCCCCGCGGTAGCCCGACGCTCGCCACGTGTGGTGTGACAGATCTGGCCACAGAACTCACCGCGCGCGAGTAGGCGTCGAGCGCGTCGGACTCGGACACCGTCATCACAACCCTCGCCGATTACACCGTTGCACCTGTCTCGATTGTGCTCCCGGTACCGGCGTGCCCGCTGCCCGTTCGCGCGGGGCTGAACATCTTTCTCTCAGTCCGCGGGGGTGTCGGTTCCCTGACCGGGCTCGGGTAGCCAGCTGTTGCCGGGCACGCCCCAGTCGTTCGCCTTGAGCATCTTCTTCGCCGCGCGGGCGTGCCTGCCGACGAGCCGGTCGAGGTAGAGGTAACCGTCGAGATGATCGGTCTCGTGCTGCAGGCAGCGCGCGAAGTAGCCGGTACCCTCCACCTCGATCGGCTGGCCGTCGAGATCGAAACCGGTCACCTTCGCCCAGGCTGCGCGGCCGGTCGGGAACGACTCGCCGGGCACCGAGAGGCAGCCCTCCCAGTCGTCGTCCGGATCGGGCATGGTCTCCGGCAGCTCCGAGGTCTCCAGCCGCGGGTTCACGACGAGGCCCTTGTGCCGGACCCCCTCGTCGTCGGGGCAGTCGTAGACGAACAGGCGCAGGTCGAGGCCGATCTGGTTGGCGGCGAGACCGACACCCTCCGCCGCGTACATCGTCTCGAACATGTCCTCGGTGAGCGTACGCAGTTCGTCGTCGAACTTCTCCACCTCGCGGGTGGGCCTGTGCAGGACGGGGTCGCCGGCGATGCGGATGGCGTGAACGGTCACGACTTAGATTGAACCAGCGGCGCGAAGCGCCTCGTTGGGGGGTGGTGGTCGGGCGACGGGTGGGCCAGCGGCGCGAAGCGCCTCGCTGGGGGGTGGTGGTGACCGGGACGCGCCGGGCATGGTTCGTGGCGCTCGTCGGCTCCCGTGGTCTAATGGCGCAGCGGAACGACAACCGTGTGATTTCGCCGAGATTGCGAGGAGCCAGATGGACGCAGCGGAGTCGATGGCCCAGGAGGGCCAGCCGTCCCCGCCAGCCCCAGCCGGCCATCCCGCCGAGGGTCTCGCACAGCGGGAACAAGAGGTACTCGCCTTCGAGCGCCAGTGGTGGAAGTACGCCGGTGCGAAGGAACAAGCCATCCGCGAGCTCTTCGGCATGTCGCCAACGCGCTACTACCAGATCTTGAATCGGCTCATCGACAAGCAGGAAGCCATGCGCGCGGACCCGATGCTGGTCAAGCGACTTCGCAAGACGCGCGCCGCGAGGCAGCGCACCCGCGCGGCACGGCGGTTGGGGATTGAACTGCCATGAGCATCTTCGACGGGCTGTCCCGGCCGATGCGAGCCGCCGGCCTCGGGCTGATCGCGGTCGCCGTGATCGCGGGCGTCATCGGTGGTATCACGCTGCTGGGTTCCGGCGACGACTCCGAGCAAACCGCGCAACCGAGCACGTCACAGGAACAGCAACCGCCGGGTGACGGCGAGCGCAGCACCTCCGCCCAGCCGACGTCCACGCAGCCCACGACGACGAGCACCAGCACGACCAGCCAGCCGCCCGCAGCCGGATCGCCGAGCACACAGCCGAGCCAGCCTGGTACGCCCTCCACGCCTGGTGCGCAGCCGGGCGGCACCGACAGCGGCGCGACCGGCCAGGACCAGCAGGCGGGGGCGAAGTGGGTCGGCCTCAGGGTCTACAACAACAGCACCATCAAGGGGCTCGCCAACACCGCCGCCGATGACTTCCGCGCGCAAGGCTGGAACGTCGTCCAGGTGGACAACTACCCGTCGGGGATCATCCCGACCAGTACCGCGTACTTCCGGCCGGGCACCGATGAGGAAGCCGCGGCCCGCTCGCTGGCCGGCCAGTTCGGCCTCCGTGTCGAGCCCCGCTTCGACGGCATCCAGGACTCCAGCCCCGGTGTCATCGTCATCGTCACCCAGGACTACGAGAGCACCGCTACCAGTTAGTAAGCCCATGTGCGAAGGGCCTGCGTGGCGGTGCGGGACCGAGATCAGGAAGAGACGGCGGGGCCGAGGAGGTCCCAGCGGTTGCCGGCGATGTCGCGGAAGACGACAAGCCGGCCGTAGGGCTCAGTTCGGGGCTCGGTGAGAAACTCGACGCCGGCGGCGCGCATGTGCTGGTAGCTGGCGTCGAAGTCATCGACGCGGAGGAAGAAGCCGACCCGACCGGCGTGCTGGTTGCCGATCGCAGCGATCTGGTGTTCGCCGTCGGCGCGGGCGAGGAGGATGCCGGTCTCTGCGTCCGGCGGGCGGACGACAACCCAGCGCTTGGGACGGCCGTCGTTCGTGCGGGCTGGCGAGTCCTCGGCCAGCTCGAATCCCAATGCCTGGGTGAAGAAGGCGATCGCGTCGTCGTAATCCTCGACGATGATCGCGGTGAGCTGCAGGAAGGCCATGAACGTGACGATGCCAGCAGCTGGGGTCTCGCGGGCGGCGGCAGGTGGCGTGTCGCCGCAGCGGTAGGCCCGCAAGCGGCTCCGCCGCTGAGGAAACTCGAGTTAGCGGCCTGCGGCGTAGGCCTCCAGCGCTGCGAGCTGTGCCGGATCGAGCGAGGGGCGGACGGTGCCGCGTGCCTTCGTCAGGTGCGCGGCGGTGACCTCGGCGGCCTCCAGCGACTCGCGCATCGCGGTGAGCGCGGCTTCGCGGATGAGCGCAGCGCAGTCGGCCGCCGAGTAGCCGTCCAATGCGGACGCGAGCTCGTCGAGATCCACATCGGACGCCAGTGGGGTGTTCCGCGCGCTCGCGCGCAGGATCGCCGCACGCGCCTCGGTGTCCGGTGGCGGCACGTAGATGAGCCGCTCGAGCCTACCGGGCCGCAGCAGGGCAGGGTCCACCAGTTCGGGCCGGTTGGTTGCGCCGAGCACCATGACGTCACGCAACGGTTCCACACCGTCCAGTTCGGTCAGCAGGGCTGCGACCACCCGGTCGGACACTCCGGAGTCGCCGGACTGCCCGCGGCGCGGTGCGAGCGCGTCCACCTCGTCGAGGAAGATCAGCGAGGGAGCGGCCTCGGCGGCGCGGTGGAACAGCTCCCGCACGGCCCGCTCGGACTCGCCGACCCACTTGTCCAGCAGTTCGGCGCCCTTGACCGCGAACACGTTGAGCGCGCCGGTGCCTGCCAGCGCCCGCACCAGGAAGGTCTTGCCGTTACCGGGCGGGCCGTAGAGCAGTACGCCGCGTGGTGGGGCGACGCCGAGGCGGGCGAAGGAGTCGGGATAACGCAGCGGCCACAGCACCGCCTCCGTCAGCGACTGCTTGACCTCCGTCATGTCGCCGACGTCGTCGAGGGTCAGCCCACCGGTGGCCAGAGTGTCCGAACTGGACATCGAGATCGGTCGCACCGACTCCAGCGCGTCCAGCAGGTCCTGCTCGGCTATGCGCGGGTCGGCACCGCCGTCGCGGTGCCGCAGTGCGGCGCGCAGCGCGGCGTCCCTGCGCAGCGCGAGCAGGTCGGCGGCCACGAAACCAGGCGTGCGCTCGGCGATGGCGCCGAAGTCGACATCGGGGTCGACGGGTGTGTCGCGCAGCAGGATCCGCAGCAGCTCGGTGCGCACCTGCGCGTCGGGCAGTCCGAGGGTGAGCTCCCGGTCGAGTAGTTCGACTCCCCGCAGCCTCGGGTCGACCGACTCCGGGTGCGCGCTGGTGGCCACGAGTGCGAAGCCTGGACGCGCGAGCGCGGCACGCAGGCGATCGAGCACCACCGTCGCGACCGGCGGCGGTTGTGTCGCAGGCAGCAGCGTGTCGACGTCGGTGAGTAACAGCACGCCCACGCCGTCACCCGAGGCCGTGGCGTCCATGGCCTGCGCCACGCGGGCGAGAGCGGCGTCGGGCTCCAGCACGGCCACGCTGGGCGCGGCCAGCCTGACCACCCTGACCTGCTCCGCATGGGCGACCGACCGGACGAGGGTCGCCTTGCCGACGCCCTCTGGCCCGGACAGCAGCACCCCGAGCCTGCCGGAGGTGCCGAGTTTGGTCAGCAGCTCCGGCCGGTGGAAAGCCAGGTCGAACCATTCGGCGAGCCGGCGTGCCGCGGCGCCGTGGCCGGCGAGGTCGGCGATCGGCGGGGGCGGCTGCTCGTCCTCGACCGTCTCGACGATCGGGCTTGGCGCCACCGCCTGGGTCGTAGCCCGCACGGGAGCGGGCGCCGCCGTGGGTGTTGCCTCCTCGGTGGTGCTACCGCGCCAGCTCACCACCGTGGACTGGCCCACCGCGACCGGTCCGGACGGGTCGGTCGCCGTGACCGTGAGCAGCTCGCTGGTCCAGGTCGCGCCGATCGCGCGGGACAGCTGGCCCCGAACTGCCGAAACGTCCGAACCGGGCGGTGGCGCGAGGTCCTGCGGCAGCAGCGACACCGCGTCGCCGACCGTGAACACCTTGCCGATCAGCGCTAGTCGCAGGGTGTTCGGGGTGAGCGACATGCTCGCCAGGCGCGAACCCGACACCGTCACCGTGCGCGCCACGGTGACCGAGCAGGGCGCCACGACGACCTCGGCGCCCTCGGTGACGCCAAGGTTGGCCATCGTGACGTCGTCGATGAGCATGGTCCCGGGCGGGTTCCCCGCTTCGGCAGGTGCGGCGAGGGCGGCGCTGACCCGGGAGCCGGTGAGCCGCACGGCGTCCCAGGCACGGAGGCCGAGCGCGTCGAGCACCTCCGGGTGCAGGCGGACGACGCCGCGCCTGGTGTCGAGTGCCGAGGGCGTGTGCCGGACGGTGAGCGTGAGCTGCGGCGGTGAGGACGTCACGAGCCCAACTGTATTGGCAACGCCCGCGGTCCCGCCTTCCGGTCAGTTGCCGCGGCGCAGGCCGATCCGCCGCCAGTTGCGGCGCCGCTGGCCGCGGCCGGCGCCATCCGGCGAGTAGATGCGCGGCAGGTGCGGCGAGGGTGGCGTGCGCGGGCGCATGACCGCCCGTCGTGCCGCGCCGGCGACCCGGCGGAACTGTGGCCTGCGCAGTCCGAGGCGGCGCTGGCTGCGTGCCCTGCGGATGGCGCGGCGCTCCCGTGGCGGCACGTCCCAGGCTTCCGGGTGCTTGGCGAGCCAGCGGTAACGGCGCATGGAGTAGGGAATGTGCACCAGGTACAGCAGCAGCGCGCAGATCAGCGCGATGAGCGGGTACTGGATGATCGCGGCGGCGAGCAGACCGACGCCGACGAGCATCGGCGCGACGGCCTTCGCGGGCGCCCGCAGCTTCTTCAGCGACAGGGTCGGGATACGGCTGATCAGCAACCCGGCCACGGCGACGGTCCAGACCCACACCACGAGCCCGGCGGACCACCAGCTCTGGCCGAACTGGAGTGTGAGGATGACCGGCAGCAGTGCGAGCAGACCACCCGCCGGCGCGGGCACCCCGACGAAGAACTCACTCGCGTAGGGCGGTTGCTCGGCGTCGTCGAGCAGCGTGTTGAACCGGGCCAGGCGCAGGACCATGCACACGGCGAAGATCAGCGTCGCAACCCACCCGATCTGGTCGGTGCCGGGTAGCCAGATGTAGAGCACGAGTGCCGGCGCGACACCGAAGGAGATGGCGTCGGAGAGCGAGTCGAGCTCGGCACCCATCTTGGACGTCGCGTCGAGCAGCCGTGCGATCCGCCCGTCGAGGCTGTCCAGCAGCGCCGCGACACCGATCGCACCGATCGCTAGCACGAAATCGCGGGCGATCGCGAACTGCACTGCCGACAGCCCGGCGCACAGTGCGAGCACGGTGATCGCGTTGGGTAGCAGTCGGACGCCGGGTGTTGCCATGTGAATAAACCTCTTAGGTGGGCAGTTCGGCGAGCGCGGTCTCGCCGCCGATCGTGCGCTGGCCCTTGCCGACCAGCACCCGGCTGCCGGGCGGCAGGTAGATGTCGACCCGGGAACCGAACCGGATGAGGCCATAGGTCGCACCCACGTCGACCTGATCGCCCTCACGAACCTGGCACACGATGCGCCGGGCGACAAGCCCCGCGATCTGGACGACGACGAGCTCGTGGCCGTCGTCGGTGCGCAACAGAAGGGAGTTGCGCTCGTTGTCGTCGCTGGCCTTGTCGAGGTCAGCGGAGAGGAACTTGCCTGGGCGATAGGCGACCCGCTCGACCTTGCCGGTGGCGGGCGCGCGCTGGACGTGCACGTCGAACACCGAAAGGAACACGCTCACCCGCGTCCGTGGCTCGTCCGGCAGGCCCAGCTCGGCGGGAGGGGTCGCCTCCTCGATGAGCGACACCAGGCCGTCGGCGGCCGCGACGACGAGCCCTTGCCGGGCAGGCGGTACACGGCGGGGCTCACGGAAGAAGGCAGCGGTCGCGATCGTCCCCAGACCGGCCAGCAGCCCGAGCCGCTTGGAGACCTTGCGCAGGACGAGAGTGGCTGCAACGCCGCCGAGAACGAAGGGCCGTCCGGCCGGGTGCATGGGCGGAAGCGTTTCGCGGGCGAGTCGCACGGCGTGGCCGAGCGAGTTGGAACTCATATGCCGAGTTTTCCCGTTTTGTCTGGAAGCATTGACATGCACAACGCTACGCCAAGGTTCTCGGCTGGACGGGCCGGGTGGCGTGCGCCCCCCGACGCCGTACGCCACCCGGCCACGGATGGCCGATCTTAAGACCATCCTCCCCGCGGAGATAACCCCACGTGCGGAAAACGTTACAAAGCGTTGTCGTGCCCTCGCTACAGGAGCAGTACGTCGACCTCGGAGCCCTCGGGAGCTTCGGTGACGTCTTCCGGCAGCACTATCAGGCAGTTGGCCTGGGTGAAGGCGGCGAGCAGGTGCGAGCCGGGGCCTCCCCGTGGCCCGACGAGTCCGGTGACCTGGCCTGCGCTGTGCGTGTAGTAGCCGCGGCGGAACTGACGCCTGCCCTTCGGTGACTCGAGCGTCTCGGTCAGCCGGGCACGTACGTGCTGACGGTCGACGCCGGTGTGCCCCAGTGAGGTGAGCACCGCAGGGCGCAGGAACGCCTCGAAGGACACCAGCACGCTCACCGGGTTGCCCGGCAGCGTCACGACCGGAACGCCGTTCCAGCGCCCGTAGCCCTGCGGGCCGCCTGGCTGCATGGCGATCTTCGCGAACCGCACGCCCGCGCCGGTCAGCGCGTCCTTGACCACCTCGTAGGCGCCGGCGCTGACCCCGCCGGAGGTCACGACGAGGTCGGCGTCGGCGAGCCGCGGTTCGATGGCGGCGCGGAACTGGTCGACGTCGTCGGCGACGCTGCGCACCGATTCCACCCTGCAGCCCAGCGCGCGCAGGCCCGCCACGAGCATGACGCTGTTGGACTCGTAGATCTGGCCGTGCCGCAGCTCCTGCGGCGGCAGGACGAGTTCGGTCCCGGTCGACACGACGAGTACCCGGGGTGGCACGTGCACGGCGAGCCGGTCCATCCCGACCGCCGAGGCGAGCCCGAGCTGTGCGGGGCCGAGTACCGTGCCCGCGCTCAGCGCGACCATGCCGACCCCGACGTCTTCGCCGGTGCGCCGGATGTGCGAGCCGGGGGCGGTGCTGGTGAAGATCCGGACCCGCTCGGCGCCAGCGTCGGTACGTTCAACCATCACGATGCTGTCAGCGCCCTGTGGTAACGGTGCGCCGGTCATGATCCGGTGCGCTGTGCCCGGCAGCAGCACCGGCACGTCGGTGCGGCCGGCGGGGATGTCCTCGCGCACCGGTAGCTCGACTGGGGAGTCTTCCGTCGCCTCGGCGACGTCGACGGAGCGCACCGCGTAGCCGTCCATGGCGGAGTTGTCGAACGGTGGCAGCGACACGCTCGCGTGCACGTCCTTGGCGAGCACGAGGCCTGCACAGTCGGCCAGCGGCAGTTCCGCGGCCGGACGCGTGCCCAGTAGCTCGGTCACGGTGGCGCGGTGTTCTTCGACGGAGATCACGCGGACCATCCTCCCTCCGTACGCCTCCCGTGCAAGACTCTCCCCGCCGAGGTGAGGTAACAGGGGAGGATCAATGCAGGTACAGCTCCGCCATCAGCCGTCGTTCGCCGTTGCCAGGCTCGTGCTGGGGCCCGGTGAGCCGGCGAACGTCGAGGCCGGCGCGATGGCGGCGACCAGCTATGGGGTCCACGTACAGGCACAGGCGCAGGGCGGCGTGATGAAAGGGCTGGGCCGTGCGTTCCTCGCGGGCGAGTCACTGTTCATCTCCACCTATACCGCGCCACAGAACGGCGGCTGGGTGGACGTCGCGGCGCACCTGCCCGGCGACATCCAGGTGATCAACCTCGATGGTCTCACCGGCTGGTGTGTTACGCGAGGCTCGTGGCTGGCGTCCTCCTACGGCGTGCAGACCCAGACCAAGTGGGGCGGGTTCAGCAAGCTGTTCGGCGGCGAGGGCGGGTTCCTCACCCACGCGAGCGGTCATGGACAGCTGATCGTCGCCTGCTACGGCGCGATGGACGTGGTGACGCTGCAGCCGGGCGAGACGATCACCATCGACTCCGGCCATGTCGTGGCCTACGCCGAGACGGTGCAGTCGCAACTGCGCAAGGTGTCGTCCGGACTGATCCAGACGCTCAAGAGCGGTGAGGGTTTCGTGTTCGACTTCGCGGGCCCCGGCCAGGTCCTGACGCAGACGCGCAACCCGTCGGCGCTCGCCGCCTGGGTGGTCGCGCGCGTGCCGTCCAGGTAGCCGCCGATGCAGGTGCAGACCCGGCACACGCCGGCGTTCGGAGTCGCCAGGATCGTGCTGGCGCAGGGCGAGGCCGTGCAGGCCGACGCCGACACGATGATCGCGAGCAGCTTCGGTGTCACCGAGTCGCGGCCCTCCCGCGGCGCGGCGCCCTCGGTGTTCACCGCGCCGACGGGCGGCGGCTGGCTCGACCTCGCCCCGAAGCACCCCGGCGACGTGTACCCGCTGGAGTTCGACGGCAGCGTGGGCTGGTCGGTCGCGGTCGGCGCGATGCTGGCGCGCCCGGCCACCCTCCGCCGCGACCACCCCTGGCCCGCCCTGCAGGCGTTGTTCGGCGGCGACATCGGTTTCCTCGAGCACTTCAGTGGTTCCGGGCAGCTGGTGCTCGCCTGCCGGGGTGCTGTGGACGCGTTGACGATCGAGGCAGGCGAGGTCGTCACCGTCCGGCCGGGGTATCTGGTGGCCTATCCGGACGGGATTCAGGTCCGGTTGCGCGCGCTGGATCCGTCGGGTCCGCAGTCGGTGCGTACCGGTGAAGGTCTTGCGGTGGACTTCGCGGGGCCGGGAACTGTTCTCGTCCAGGGTCGTAAGTAGCGCCGAGTTCCCACAGTTACCGCAAATTGACCATTGCCGAGCGCGGTAATTCCGGTAGCGTGATCGAGGCTTGGAGCGCGGCAGGCTGGGCTGTCGCGTTTTCGGTTTGTTACAGGGAGGACCCGTGGCGGTCGGCACGGTCAAATGGTTCAACGCGGAAAAGGGTTACGGATTCATCGAGTCCCCCGAGGGACCTGACGTGTTCGTACATTACTCGGCCATTCAGGCAGACGGTTTCCGAAGTCTCGACGAGGGTGACCGGGTGGAGTTCGAGATCACCGCGGGACGTGATGGTCGCAGCCAAGCGGCCGACGTTCGCAAGGTCTCGTAAACCGCGCGACCAGAACTACCGACACATCGCGCTACGCATAAGGCGTGGGCGTTAGGCTGCGCTCTGTGACAGGCGATGTGTCGGCGGACCTCACCGGTCGGCGGCTGGGTAACTACCGCATCGACGGTGTGCTCGGTCGTGGCGGCATGAGCGTGATGTACAAGGCCACCGACGTGCGTCTGGGGCGCAAGGTGGCGTTGAAGGTGATCGGGCAGCACCTGGGGGCCGATGCCGAATTCCGCGAGCGATTCGTTGATGAGGCTCGCAACACCTCGGCGATCGATCACGCGAACATCGTGCCGCTGTACGACTTCGGTGAGCTCGACGGGATGCTCTACATCGCCATGAGGCTGGTCGATGGTTCCGACCTGGCCAGCCTCATCGGTGGTTCTCCGATGCGGCCGGACCGGGCGATCGGCCTGCTCGAACAGGTCGCGGACGCGCTCGACACGCTGCACAACCGGGGGCTCGTCCATCTCGACGTCAAGCCTGCCAACGTGCTCGTGACCAGCCGGGAGTCGGCCCGCGAACACGTCTACGTCGCCGACTTCGGGCTCACCAGGCGTGGCGCGACGGGGCACCGCACCAGGGGCGGTGACTTCCTCGGCTCACCGACCTATGCGGCGCCCGAGCACCTGCGCGGTGAGCCACTCGACGGCAGGACCGACCAGTACGCGCTCGCCTGCATGCTCTACGCCTGCCTGGCCGGCCGCCCGCCGTTCCAGGGCGATGTCCAGACGGTGATCAAGGGCCACCTCAACGGCACGGCCCCGCCGCTGTCCCGCATCGTGCCCGCGCTGCCGTCCGCCATCGACGACGTCGTCGGCAAGGGCATGGCGAAGAGCCCGAACGACCGGTACGCCACCTGCGTCGAGTTGGTCACCGCTGCGCGCAAGGCACTGCAACCCGATCCCGCCCGGTCCGCGCCAATGGCGGGCAGGCATCCTGTCGCCGTCGCTCACAACGGAGAGGGGGGCCCGGTGCATCCCTACGGCCAGCAGCCAGGACCGCAACCAGGTCAATCAGGTCAGCCAGGTCAGCAGCCACCGGCCGGCTTCGGCCACCAGTCGCCGTATGGCCCACCGGGCGCTGTTCCACAGCAGTACGGCGCGCAGCCGCAGGGCATGGGTATGCCTCCGCAGGGCATGGGCATGCCCCGGTATGGACCACCGCCGGGGGGCGGCTTCCCGCCGGCGCCTGGGAACAAGGGCGGCGGCAAGGCCTGGATCGCCTGGGTTCTCGCGGCCGTCGTCGTGGTGGGCGCCGGCATCGCGGCCCTGCTCATCTTCACCGGCGGGGACGACGAGGGCGGCACCGAGCCCGCCGACCAGACCAGTACCACCACGGCTCCCGACATCCCGGTGGGTCCGGGCTCGGCGACCGGCGAACCCACCGGCAGCGCGGGCGAGACGAGCGGAAACAACGCGCCGCCGACGTCCATCCCGGTGGTTCCGGGCTCCGGTAGGTGACCTCACTGCTTGCACTCTCCCCCCGAGAGTGCTAAACACGAATTGGCACTCGGCACCGTCGAGTGCTAGGTGCCCGGTTCGACGAGCCGGCGCCTGAAGGTCGGGACGGTGAGGCCAGGCCCGGGGGAATCCGGACTGGTCGTCCGTCGCGGGCACCGAGCCTGGCCGAGGACGTGTTCCGATTACCGGAGGACCACACCGCAATGGCCAAACTGATTGCGTTCGACGAGGACGCCCGCCGCGGACTCGAACGCGGCCTGAACACCCTCGCCGAGGCCGTCAAGGTGACGCTTGGCCCCCGTGGCCGCAACGTCGTGCTCGAGAAGAAGTGGGGCGCGCCGACCATCACCAACGACGGTGTCTCCATCGCCAAGGAGATCGAGCTCGAGGACCCGTGGGAGAAGATCGGGGCCGAGCTCGTCAAGGAAGTTGCCAAGAAGACCGACGACGTCGCGGGTGACGGCACCACCACCGCGACCGTGCTCGCACAGGCCCTCGTCAAGGAAGGCCTGCGCAACGTCGCAGCCGGCGCCGACCCGATCGCTCTCAAGCGGGGCATCGAGCAGGCCGTCGAGGCCGTGACCGAGCAGCTGCACAAGGTCGCCAGGGAGGTCGAGACCAAGGAGCAGATCGCTGCTACCGCCTCGATCTCGGCTGCTGACCGCACCATCGGTGAGCTCATCGCCGAGGCGCTGGACAAGGTCGGCAAGGAAGGCGTCGTCACTGTCGAGGAGTCCAACACCTTCGGCCTCGAGCTCGAGCTCACCGAGGGTATGCGCTTCGACAAGGGCTACATCTCCGGCTACTTCGTGACCGACGCGGAGCGCCAGGAAGCCGTGCTGGAGGACCCGTACATCCTCCTGTTCGGTTCCAAGGTCTCCAACGTCAAGGACCTGCTCCCCGTGCTGGAGAAGGTCATGCAGTCCGGCAAGCCGCTGCTGATCATCGCCGAGGACGTCGAGGGCGAGGCGCTGGCCACCCTGGTCGTCAACAAGATCCGCGGCACCTTCAAGTCCGTCGCCGTCAAGGCTCCGGGCTTCGGTGACCGTCGTAAGGCGATGCTGCAGGACATGGCCATCCTCACCGGTGGTCAGGTCGTCAGCGAGGACGTCGGCCTGAAGCTGGAGAACGCCGACATCTCGCTGCTGGGCAAGGCTCGTAAGGTCGTCGTGACCAAGGACGAGACCACCATCGTCGAGGGTGCCGGTGACGCCGACCAGATCCAGGGTCGCGTCAACCAGATCCGTGCCGAGATCGACAACAGCGACTCCGACTACGACCGGGAGAAGCTGCAGGAGCGGCTGGCCAAGCTGGCCGGTGGTGTCGCGGTCATCAAGGCCGGTGCCGCCACCGAGGTCGAGCTCAAGGAGCGCAAGCACCGCATCGAGGACGCGGTGCGTAACGCCAAGGCCGCTGTCGAGGAGGGCATCGTCGCCGGTGGTGGCGTGGCTCTGCTGCAGGCCGCTCAGATCGCGTTCGAGGGTCTCAAGCTCTCGGGCGACGAGGCGACCGGCGCCAACATCGTCAAGGTGGCGGTCGAGGCTCCGCTCAAGCAGATCGCTGTGAACAGTGGTCTGGAGGGCGGCGTCGTCGTGGAGAAGGTCAAGACCCTCCCGGCGGGCCACGGCCTCAACGCCGCCACGGGCGTGTACGAGGACCTGCTCGCGGCCGGCGTGCCGGACCCGACGAAGGTCACCCGCTCCGCGCTGCAGAACGCCGCCTCCATCGCGGCGCTGTTCCTGACCACCGAAGCCGTGGTCGCGGACAAGCCGGAGAAGGAGAAGGCCCCGGCCGGCGACCCGACCGGTGGCATGGGCGGCATGGACTTCTGATTCGGTCCAACCAGCCAGTGGAAGGCCCGGTCCCGTAAGGGGCCGGGCCTTTCGCATGCCTGCGCCCTTCGGTGGCATTGGTCCGATATCCCTCCGAAAGGATCTTTTGCGCAACTAACGACGCTGGTTGAGTTGCGAGCCTGCAACCCCGCACAGAGAGGTTGATATGGCTACACGATCCCTTGCGAGACGGGCCGGTCTGGCCCTGTCGGTCACGGCAGCCATGGTGACGACACTTCTGGGCACAACCGGTGCATCGGCACAGCCGGTGGACGGCGACGCTGTCGCCTTGCTACGCGTACCGACCCCCACCAGGGCCGAGGTGGACCGGCTCGTCGCGACCGGTGCCGACGTCGCCCCCGTCCGCGGCGACGGCTATGTCGAGGTCTACGCCCATGGAGCGGCGGACAGGCAAGCGCTCGAGCAGGCGGGCTTCGGCTACGACGTCGTGGTCGCGGATCTGGCCGAGCACACCCGCGAGGTCCTCGCCGAGGATGAGGCCCAGGCGCGGACTCTCGCCGCGTCCGCACTGCCGAGTGGCCGCAACACCTACCGCACGTACGCGGACTACGGCACCGACATGGCGAAGCTGGCGGCGGACCGCCCTGACCTCGTCGAGCCGTTCACGCTGCCGCACAAGTCCTTGCTGGGCAAGGAGATCGAGGGCATCGAGATCGCGCACAACGTGGCCGCCGACGACGGCAGGCCCGTGTTCCTGCTCGTGGCAGCGCACCACGCTCGGGAGTGGCCGACCGCCGAGGTGACCATGGAGTTCGCCATGGACCTCGTGCGCAACTACGGCGAGGACCCGCGTATCACCGATCTGCTGAAGCGGGCCCGGATCGTGGTTGTGCCACTGGTCAACGCGGACGGCTTCGACATCTCGCGCAGCTATCTCTACGAGTACAAACGCAAGAACTGCCGGCTCGACGACGCGTCCGCCGACGTGACTCCCGGGCAGTGCGCCGATGCCGCCAACCATTCGCTCGGTGTGGACCTCAACCGCAACTACGGCGTGAACTGGGGCGGCAGCGGCGCCAGCGCGAACCCGGCCAGTGGTACCTACCGCGGTGGCGCGCCGTTCTCGGAGCCGGAGGTGCGCAACATCCGTGACCTGGCCTCATCGCGCCAGGTGACGTCGCTGCAGAGCGTGCACAACTACGGTGCGCTGGTGCTGCGCCCGCCGCAGCAGGCGGCGACGCCGCTGACCGCGGACGAGATCGTGTACGAGCAGATCGGTGCCCAGCTGGCCGATGCCACCGGGTACCGCAACATCCCCTCGTACCAGCTGTACGACACCAGCGGCAGCACCGGGGAGTGGAGCTACTTCACCACCGGCGGGTTCGGTTTCGAGTTCGAACTCGACGGCGGTAACTTCCACGTCGCCTACCAGGAGGGCGTGATCGACCAGTACTTCGGAACCGGTTCGGCGACCAACGCCAACGGTGGCGTGCGTGAGGCCCTGCTGCGGCAGTTCGAGGCGGCGGCGAACTCCGCCTACCACTCGCGGCTCACCGTGTCGGCACCGAAGGGCGCGCGGCTGACCGTGGAGAAGGAGTTCACCCAGGCCACCGCGCCGGTGCCGCAACCGGGCGGGGGAACGGCTCCGATCCCGTTCACCAGCGAGCTCTCCTCCGAGCTGGTCTCGCCGGGTGGAACGTTCACCTGGAGTGTCAACCCGTCGATCCGGCCTGCGCGTGACGGCAGCACCATCACCGAGAGCTGGACGGTCAGGTGTGAGCGGAAGCAGGGCAAGGCCTGGCAGGAGGTCGAGGTGACGATCGCCAGGGGCGAGACCAAGCCGGTCGACCTGTCCCGCTGCGCGGGCGGCAACCGCCCGAGCTAGCAACGCGAGTCTCCCGCTGGGGTGGGCGAGTCTCCCGTTCCGGCTCGCGAGTCCCCCGCTCGGACCCGCGAGTTGCCCGCTCGGGTGCGCGAGTTGCCCGCTCCAGGTCGCGAGTCCCGCGTTCAGGTGGGCGAGTCTCCCGTTCCGGCTCGCGAGTCCCGCGTTCCGGTTCGCGTGTTGGTCCCCGAGGGCACCCGGTGCCCTCGGGGACCCTCCTACCCCTCGGTCTCTTCTGGCATGAGGATCCAGCAGGCGGCGTAGAGCAGTACCGGGGTGCCGAGTCCGAAGATCGTCGTCGCCACGAACGCGATGCGCAGGATCGCGGCGTCGACGCCCAGCATGCGTGCCCAGCCACCACACACACCGGCGAGCATCCGGTCGCTCCGGCTGCGGCGGAGCTTCTTGACGGTCGTGTTGTTGGTCATGACTCCATACTGGTTCCGGCACGGCCCATCCGGCATCGGGGAACGGCCCGGAGACATCCCGGAGATACGCACCCTGAGTTACTCCACCTGTGCATGATCTCTTCTCGTGGTTAGGGTCGGAACATGCCCGGATCATTGCTCGGAACCGAAGTGCGGCGCGTTGAGGATCCCGAACTCCTCCGGGGGCAGGGCTCCTACGTTGACAACCTCACCATCGAAGACACCCTCCATCTCGCGTTCGTGCGCTCACCGTTCGCGCACGCCGAGATCACCGGCATCGACCTCAGCGAGGCGGTGAAGGCGGACGGCGTCGTCGCTGTCTACACCGCGGCCGACCTGGACCTGCCGCCCGTGCAGCAGTTCATGGAGGTCAACCCGCAGTGTGAGCGCCCACCGCTGGCCATCGGCCGCGTGCGCTTCGTCGGCGACCCGGTCGCCGTCGTGGTCGCCGAAACGGCCGCCGCGGCCGCCGACGCGGTGGAGCTCGTCGACGTGGACTACGAGCCACTACCCGCCGTGGTGGATATGGAGGAAGCCGTCGAGCCGGACGCGCCACTGCAGTTCCCTGACCTCGGTTCCAACATCGCGGCTGGTGAACGGGATGCGGTCGGCTCGGAGATCCTCGCCGACGCCGACGTGGTCGTGCGGGCACGAATCGAGAACCAGCGGGTCGCGGTCGTGCCCCTCGAGGGCAACGCGATCGCCGTGGTGCCCGGTGGTCAGGATGCCGACCATGACCTGACCGTCTACGTGTCGACGCAAGCACCACACGCACTGCGGGCCGGTGCGGCGAAGGCCTTCGATCTGCCCCGCGAGCGGGTGCGCGTCATCGCACCACACGTCGGGGGCGCCTTCGGCGGCAAGTTCGGCCTCGCGGCGGAGCACGAGGTCGCGATCGGCGTTGCCCGCGCGCTGTCGCGGCCGGTGAAATGGGTCGAGTCGCGTTCGGAGAACCTGCAGGCCATGCCGCACAGCAGGGCGCAGGTGCAGTACGCGGAGCTGGGCCTGAAGTCCGACGGAACGATCACCGGGCTGCACTGCCGAGTGATCGGCGACTGCGGTGCCTATGCCGGGTTCGGTGGGGGCTTCGCACTCGGGCCGACGCGCGTCATGGCTCAGGGGGTGTACCGCATCCCCAAGATCAGCTTCGCCGGGATCGCGGCGCTCACGAACACCACGCCGACCGGCGCCTTCCGCGGCGCCGGTCGGCCAGAGGCCGCAGCGATGCTGGAACGGATGATGGATCTGGCCGCCGCCGAGCTCGATCTGGACCCGGTGGAGCTGCGGCGCCGCAATTTCCTGCGGCCGGAGGAGTTCCCTTACACGACCGTGGTCGGTGCCGGCTATGACTCCGGCGACTACGACCTGCCGCTGCGCGAGGCTCTGCGGCTGGCCGGATACGAGGACCTGCGCGCGGAACAGGCCCGGCGCATCGAGGCGGGTGAGCACGTGCTGCTCGGCATCGGTGTGAGTACCTATGTCGAGATCACCGGCGGTGGAGGCGGCGGCGAGTACGCCTCGGTCGAGATGAGCCCGGAGGGACGCGCGACGATCAAGGTCGGCACGTCCGGCCACGGTCAGGGCCACCCGACGTCGTTCTCGATGCTGGTCGCCGACGCCCTGGGCATACCGCTCGAATCGGTGGACTTCGTGCAGTCGGACACCGCGCAGATCCCGCGTGGTGGCGGCACAGGCGGCTCCCGGTCGCTCCAGGTGGGCGGCAGCGCTGTGCGGCAGGCCAGCGAGCTGCTGGTACGCCGGGCCAAGGAAATCGCTGCGTCCCGGCTGGAGGCGGCCGCGGAGGATATCGAGCTGACCGCGGACGGGCAGTTGGGCGTCGTCGGCGTGCCCGGTGCGAGCCTCAGCTGGGCCCAGCTCGCCAAGGCCGCTGCCGAAGACGGCAGCACACTCGACGCGAACACCGACTTCACGCCCGGCGGTCCCACGTTCCCGTTCGGCGCGCATGTGTCCGTGGTGGAGGTCGACATCGAGACCGGGCACGTCCGGCCGGTCCGGCACATTGCCGTCGATGACTGCGGTCGCGTGCTCAACCCGCTGATCGTGCGCGGCCAGCAACACGGCGGCGCGGCGCAGGGCATCTCGCAGGCGCTGTGGGAACAGGTCAGCTACGACGAGGATGGCAACCCGGTCACCGGCACGCTCGCCGACTATCTGGTGCCCAGCGCAGTCGAGATCCCCCTGTTGGAAGTTGCCAACACCGAGACAGAGACGCCGCGAAACCCGTTGGGCGCCAAGGGCATTGGTGAGTCCGCAACGATCGGCTCCACGCCGGCCGTGCAGAACGCCGCTGTCGATGCTCTCAAGCACCTCGGAGTGCGTCACCTCGACATGCCGCTGACGCCGCAGCGTGTGTGGCGGGCCGTCGAGCAGGCGCGGGCGGGCAGTCTCCCTGCCCCATGGCGCGAGCCACCTGCCGCGTTCGCCACCTTGCCGCTGCGTCCGCAAGGTCCGAACCCGCACGCCGAAGAGGCTGCGGTCTAAGGGGTTTGTGAGCGGCTAATGTCCCCGACGGGCACTCAGCTTTGCCGGCTCGCCAGCGCAACGACTCTGGCGAGCCGGTCCAGCCACCAGGTCCGGACGTCGTCACCGGCCGGTACGGTCTCTGCGAGGTCCGGCTCCGGCGCGCGGGCGGGCACCGGCAGATAGCCGTCCACAGGAGACAGTGATTGGGTCGTGACATCGGCTGTCAGCAGGGACATCGTGCCCAGGCCGCAGGCGAAGTCGAGTGCGGGCAGGGCGCCGGCGAGTGCCAGCTCAGCGGCGAGGCCGACGCTGCTCTCGACCGCAGACGACACCACGCACGGTAGTCCGCATGCTTCGGCCACGTCGAGTGCTCGCCGCACACCTCCCAGCGGTGCGACTTTGAGCACCGCGACATCGGCGGCCCCGGCGACCGCGACCCGCAGCGGATCCTCGGCTCGCCGGATGGACTCGTCGGCGGCGACCCGGACGTCCACCTTCCTGCGCACGAGCGCCAGCTCTTCCACTGTCAGGCACGGCTGCTCCACGTACTCCAGCCCGCCCGCGGCGCGATCCAGCTCCCGGATCGCCGTTACCGCGGTGCTGGTATCCCACGCACCGTTGGCGTCCACCCGGAGAGCGCCGTGCGGACCGAGCGCGTCACGCACGGCCGCCACCCGGTCGCAGTCGTCCACAAGGGACGATCGAGGATCGGCGACCTTGACCTTCGCTGTACGACAGCTCGACGCTGCGACCAGTTCGTATGCGCGTTCCGCCGGTACGACCGGCACGGTCGCGTTGACCTCCACCCGCTCGCGTACCGGCGATGGCCAGCCGTGCTCGCTCGCCTCGACCGCCGCTGCCAGCCAGGGGAGGCACTCGGCATCGGTGTAGTCCCGGAACGGGCAGAACTCTCCCCAGCCCGCTGGTCCGCGCAGGAGTACTCCTTCACGGACCGTGATACCGCGAAAACGCGTACGTAGCGGGATGGCGTAGACGTGTTCAGGACTCACGTCTCCATTCTCGCGCTAGGTCAACGGGTTTCAACGCCGCCGTGCCCCGGGTAGCCGGATTGTGAACCACAGCGTGAGAGGAGTGATGAACGTGGCTGACACGCTCACCGGTCGCAGGGTTGCCTTCGTGGCGGCGCCGGAAGGCACGGAACAGGTAGAGCTGACAGAGCCGTGGAAGGCGGTACAGGCGGCAGGGGGCAAGCCTGAGCTGATCTCCACCCGAGCTGGTCGCATCCAGGCGTTCAACCACCTGGACAAGGCCGACACCTTCCCCGTGGACAAGGTCGTCACCGAAGCGTCGGTGGATGACTACGACGGCCTGGTGTTGCCGGGCGGCGTGGCCAACCCCGATCAGCTCCGCACCAACCCCAACGTCGTCCGCTTCGTCGGCGACTTCTTCGCCAAGCGCAAGCCGGTGGCCGTGATCTGTCATGGCTCGTGGACGTTGATCGAGGCGGACGTAGTGCGGGGCCGGCGGATCACTTCGTGGCCCAGCCTGCAGACCGACCTGCGCAATGCCGGCGCCGAGTGGGTCGACCGGGAGGTCGTCGTCGACCAGGGGCTGGTGTCCAGCCGCAAGCCAGCCGACTTGCCGGCGTTCTGCGGCAAGCTGGTCGAGGAGATCTCCGAGGGCGTCCACGCCGGGCGGGCGAGGAGCGCCTGAGCCGACACGGCAGGCTCAGCTGGCTTCCCGTGGCCCAGCGTCCGGAGGTACGCGGTGGAGGCCGAGCTTCTCGGCCAGCGCAATCGCGTCGCCCGGTGCCTTCACCTTCATGTCGTTGTCGAAGTAGACGAAAACCTCCCGTTCACGTTTCCTTGCGGGCGCGGCGACCAGGTGCTCGGGCGCCGGGCTGAGCCCGTTCCGCCACACCCGCACTTTGGCGGCCCATGCTGTCAGGGCCTCGTCGGTGTAGCCGCTGGCATAGAGTTCCTCGGCGCCGTGGAGCCGGACGTAGACGAAATCGGACGTCACATCTTCCAGGTACGGCCAGATGCCTGCCGTATCGGCGACCACGAGCGCCAGGTCGTGTTCCCGAAGTAGCCGCACGGCGTCGGCGGTCGCAAAGCTGGGATGCCGGACTTCGAGCGCGTGCCGAAGCGGCCGATCCTGCTCCACGTGGAGGTAGGGCTCGAACCGCAGCTTGTCGTCATGTCGCCGCGCCAGCTCCGCCGCCGCACCGGTGCTGCGGGGCAAGAGCCGGGAGAACGCTGCGAGCCGAGTTGGATCGAACGGCATCCGGGGCGGTAGCTGCCATAGCACGGGGCCGAGCTTCTGGTCGAGTGCCAGCACGCCCGAGGCGAAGAAGTTCGCCAGCGGGGCGTCCACGTCGCGCAGCTGCTTCATGTGCGTGATGAAGCGACCACCCTTGACCGAGAACACGAAGTCCTCGGGCGTCTGGGTGTACCAGCCCAGGTAGCGTTCGGGCCGCTGCAGGGAGTAGAACGAGCCGTTGATCTCCACCGAATCGACACACCTGGACAGGTATTCGAGCTCCCGGCGGTGGGCGAGGCCCTTCGGGTAGAAGGTGCCGCGCCACGCGGGATAGAGCCAGCCCGACGTGCCGACGTGGATACCTGAGCCCTTGTTCGGAATCCTTCCCTCCTGTGACCGCGTCACTGTCCAGGCTGGCACGGCGGGCCATCGACCGCTTGCTTCGCCGGAAACCGAGGCGATTCAGTCCCACAGGAACGACCACAGCCGTTTTCCCATCAACTCGGTCGCGAACTCGCGGAGCGTGCCCCGGTGCCAGCTGAAGTCGGCCAGGCAGAATGCGCGGTGCTCGGCCGCCACCACGAGAGCGCGAGCCTTCGTCTTCGGCGGGGCAGCCACGGACAGTTGCAGCTCGTCGAAGCCGAGGGAGATCAGCACCGCGCCGAACCGGTCCTCCCAGCTGCGCAGTACCGCCGACACGGCGGCCACCTGGTCCGTCTGGTTCAGCGTCCCCCGCCAGCCGAGCACGGCCGGGATGTCGGCGGGGCGCGGTGTCTCGACGATCCCCAGCCGGCTGTCCCCACGTGCGGCAAGGATCGAGCCGGTGTTGCCTGCCTCGGCGAACGGATCCGCACGCCGGGGCGCACGGCGCGCCACTCCCGGGAACGTCGCGTCGTACGGCTGCAGGCAGGTGCCCTCACAGCAGGGTGGCTCCCACCAGTCGGCCAGCGTCGCCGCAACGTCGACGGTGTCGACCTCGTGACCGGCCGGTGGCAGCCAGCCGCGGTCATCGATCCAGTCCTCGCCGCTCATCTCGAACCGCGGATCGCTCGGGATGAGCACCGGCCATCGGCCGGTGCGCGGATAGGCCGCCACACAGGCCAGATAGAGGCTGGCATCGCTGATCGGTTCGCTCGAAACCCACAGGTTGTTGTGCATCCGACCCGGTGGCAATGTGAGGTCGGCGATCGGCTGCTGGCTGCGGAACTGGACGACGGTCATGGTCAAACCCCTCCTGCGCAGGTGTTCTACTGCTGACTCGAACACTAGTTCGATGATCTGACAGTTTGGGGCGTCAGGCGGGGCGATCGCTCGAGGATCACTCCAGTGGGTGACAGTGCGGTGCTTACTTTTGAAGGCTGCGGGTGCGTAACCGGCTGCTGGGCGCCCGGAACCACGCCAGGCAGGTGCTGGCGGTACTCGGGGGCCAGCGCGTCACAAGGGGCGGAGCAGGTCGTCGGCGTCGATGATCCTGTACGCGTAGCCCTGCTCGGCGAGGAAACGTTGCCGGTGTGCGGCGTACTCGGTGTCCAGCGTGTCGCGCGAGACCACGGAGTAGAAGTGCGCCTGGCGGCCGTCCTCCTTCGGCCGCAGCAACCTGCCGAGCCGCTGGGCCTCCTCCTGCCGGGAGCCGAAAGTGCCCGACACCTGGATCGCCACCGAGGCTTCCGGCAGATCGATCGAGAAGTTCGCGACCTTCGACACGACGAGCCGGGCGATCTCGCCGCGGCGGAACGCGTCGAACAAAGCCTCGCGCTCCTTGTTCTTCGTCGACCCCTGGATCACCGGGGCGTCCAGCTCGGCGCCGAGCTCCTCCAGCTGATCCAAGTAGGCACCGATGACCAGGGTCGGCTCGCCGGCATGCTTGTCCACGATGGACTTGATGACGGCGTTCTTCGTCTGCGCCGTGGAGGCGAGCCGGTAGCGTTCGTCGCTTTCCGCGGTCGCGTACGACAGCCGCTCGGAGTCGGTGAGGGTGACGCGGACCTCGATGCACTCGGCCGGTGCGATCCAGCCCTGCGCCTCGATGTCCCGCCAGGGCACGTCGTAGCGCTTCGGGCCGATCAGCGAGAAGACGTCGCCTTCGCGGCCGTCCTCGCGCACGAGCGTGGCGGTCAACCCGAGCCGGCGGCGGGACTGCAGATCCGCTGTCATCCGGAACACCGGCGCGGGCAGTAGGTGCACCTCGTCGTAGACGACCAGTCCCCAGTCGCGTGAGTCGAAAAGCTCCAGGTGACGGTACTCGCCCTTGCTCCTGCGTGTGATGACCTGGTACGTCGCGATGGTGACGGGGCGAATCTCCTTCTTCTCGCCGGAGTACTCGCCGATCTCGTCCTCGGTCAGAGACGTGCGGGCTACGAGCTCGCGCTTCCACTGCCTGCCTGCGACCGTGTTCGTCACCAAGATCAACGTGGTCGCCTCGGCCCGTGCCATGGCCGCTGCGCCGACCAGCGTCTTGCCAGCGCCGCACGGCAGCACCACCACCCCCGAGCCGCCTGCCCAGAAGGCGTTCGCCGCCTCACGCTGGTAGTGCCGGAGCGCCCAGCCGTCCTCGCGCAGTGCGATCGGGTGCGATTCGCCGTCGACGTAGCCCGCGACGTCCTCGGCCGGCCAGCCGACCTTCAGCAGCAGCTGCTTGAGCCTGCCGCGCTCGGACGGGTGCACGACGACCGTGTCATCGTCAATCCGCGCACCGAGCATCGGGCTGATCTTCTTGTTCCGCAGAATCTCCTCGAGCACCGCGCGGTCGGTGCTCGCCATGACGAGCCCGTGCGCCGGGTGGTTCTGGATCTGCAGCCTGCCGAAGCGGCCCATCGTGTCGATGACGTCGATCAGCAGCGGTTGGGGCACCGGGAACCGCGAGTAGCTCGTGAGCGCGTCCACCACCTGCTCGGCGTCGTGCCCTGCCGCCCGCGCGTTCCACAGGGCCAGCGGCGTCACGCGGTAGGTGTGGACGTGTTCGGGCGCACGTTCCAGCTCGGCGAACGGTGCGATCGCAATGCGGGCGTCGTCCGCGCGCTCGTGGTCCACCTCGAGCAGCACCGTTTTGTCCGACTGGACGATCAAGGGGCCATCACTCACGTCCTCCTTTATACGTTCCTCCGCCGCGAGCTCCGGCTCGGGCACGAGCGATCGAGAGAGATTGGTCTTACTTCTGGAGCTCGGGGCGCCCGACCCAATACCATCGCCGGGCAACCCCTGCTGGACCTGAGGCGCTCCTCCCCACGATGGCGGGTGCCGCTACTCTCCAGTGGCTTTGACAGCTCAACAGCGTTGACAAAGGAAGCCAGGTGACCCGTCGCAGCGAGCGTCCCCGCCGGGATGACGCGACGGACCCCGGGCGTGCCGGTGGACGCTGGCGGCTGCGCAACTGGCGGCTTCGCACCAAGCTCCTCGCGGTCCTGCTCATCCCGGTACTGGCCGTCGTCGTTCTGGTGGGCCTGCGCATTGCCGCGGATCTCGGGAGCGCGGACGACTTCGCCGAGGGCGCCGAAGGTGTGCGTGTCGACGCCACTGTCGCGGTGGTCATCCACGAGCTGCAGCGCGAACGCGACCTGACGGTGCGCTACGTCGCCGGCGGCAGGCAGGCCGGAATCGATGAGCTGCGGACCCAACGCGAGCGAGTCGACAGCGCACTGGGCGAGTTCGACCGGACGCTGACCGCCGCAAGCTCGAACCTGTCCTCGCAGGCGGTCGCCGGGTTCCGGGACCTGGCCGGGCGGTTCGAGGTGCTGACCGACCTGCGGTACGCAGGCGAGAACTCCTCGGTCGGAGCCGATGCGGTGCTGCGCTCCTACGGCGATCTCGTCTCGGGCATTCTCGACATCGGTGACCAGGCGGCGACCAGCGTCAGCGACGGGGATCTCGCGCGTGGCCGGCTCACGGCCAACGCGCTCGCGCGGGTCAAGGACCAGCTGTCGGTCCGCAGGGCGCTGGTCGCCGAGGCACTCGCGACGGGCCAGTTGCCGGCCGACCGCGCTCGCGCGCTGGTGGCCGCCGAGGCCGAGCTCGCGGCCGCGCGCAAGGACTTCGCGAAGTTCGCCACCGCCGAGCAGCGGCGGATGTACGACGAGACGGTGATCGGCGCCCCTGTTGACGTCGGTAACGGCATGGTCGAATCGGTGCTCGCTCGCGCCGAGGCCGCAGAGCCGTTCACTGGGCTCGACCACCAGCAGTGGGAGACCTCGGCGACGTCCACCGTGAACCTGGTCAAGCAGGTGCAGGACGCGGTGCTGCTGCAGATCCAGCAGCGTTCGGACGACCTCGCTGTCGAGGCGCGGCAGTCCGCGCTCACCGACGGCGGCGTCATGCTCGGTGTCCTGCTGGTGGCCGCAGTACTCACGATGCTGATCGCGCGGTCGCTGCTGCGCCCGCTGCGGCTACTGCG
>NZ_JBEYXW010000048.1:0-37299 GCF_040645195.1 Saccharomonospora sp. NPDC046836 | reverse complement strand
TGGCCTTGGGTGTTTTCAGAGCGACGCGAGTTGCCCGTTAACGGTGCGAGCGGTTGACCGCCGAGACGACGGCGCGCAGCCGCACGTCCCCGTCGAACCGGCCCTCGTCGCCGAGGTCACCGCCGACACCTCAGTGGACGACGCAGGCCGGTACCGGCACCCGGTCAAGTTCCTCCGGCTCCGCGACGACATCGGCCCCGGCTCTGTTCCGCCCCTCCCCTAACGGGCGCTCAGGCGGCGAGCTGGCGCTCCGCGTACGCGATGAAGGCGTCGACCTCGGGGTCGGACCTGTGCGGGGCCAGGGTGACGGTGAGGTCGTGGACGTAGCCGTGCGCGCGGGCGGAGCGCACCTCAGCGAGGAGGTCGACGGAGCGGCGCCCGGCGTCGAGCCCCTGCTCGCGGTCTCCGGCTCGTAGGTGCGTGGAGGCTTCGACGGCGAGGCGGATGCCGACGGCGCGGGTGTAGCGGCCGGGGGACATGGCGGCCGCTTGGCGGCCCCAGTCGAGCGCGGCCGCCGTGGCGCCGAGGTCGCGGTGGATCTCGGTGGCGTCGGTGGCGATCCGTTCGGGGGTGTAGTAGTTCATCCAGGCCGGGTCGTCGCCGGTGGCTCCGGCGAGGTGGCGTTCGGCGGCGAGGAGCGCCGCGGTGGCCTCCGGTCCCTCTCCGGCCCGGGCGTGGGCGCGGGCCTGCGCGAGCTTCGCGAAGCTCAGGACCTTGGGGCTGGCGACGTGCTTGGCCCGCTCGTATGCGCCTTCGGCCATGTCGACGGCCTCACCGGGATGCCCGCGGAGGAAGGCGGACAGGGACATGGTGGAGAGGACGTACGCGCCGACCTGGATGTCGCCGGCGGCGCGCGCCATGGCCAGGGCCTGGATGAGGTAGCGCTGGGCGGCGTCGTGCTGGCCGGCGTCGAATGCCGACCAGCCGACGACGCGGGACAGCTCGGCCGTCACCCGGAGCAGGTCGTGGCCGATTTTCTCGCTGTAGCTGCCCTGGAGCATCGGTGCGGCGCGGTCCTTCAGGCAGGTCGCGACGGAGGAGGCCTTCCAGTTGCCGCCGCCGAAACGGGAGTCCCAGATACGGGCGTCCTCGACGGCGTCCCACAGCTCGGCCAGCTCGTTCTGGCCGACGCGCCGGGCGCCGTGGTGCTCGGTGGGTGGGGTGGCGGCAGCGGGGACGGCGAGCCACCGGGTGGTCGCGAGGGCGAAGGCTCCGACGGCGAAGGAGCCGCGTAGGAGTTTGCGGCGGTCCAGGTCCACGAGTCTCCAGAAGGCGATGGCGCCGCGCACGGCGTCTGATGGGCTACGGGGGAAATCCAACCCGATCATGCTGGTCTCGCGGCGCGGTCTCGTCATGCCGATCTCGCTCAAGTCGATGCGTCGCCCGAGGCGTTCGCCCAGCGCAGCGGCTATGCAGGCCGGTGCGGGGGCTCGGGGGATCATGCCGCGTTGTACCCAGTTGGTAACACTCGTATGGGTGTAATCGGTCGGTCTGCCTGCTTGTTCTGCGAGCGCGTTGACCCGCTTGGCGAGCGATTCGTAGCTGGCGCCGGAGATCGCCACGAGCCGTGCTAAGTCCTCGTTCGGTTGCCAGTCCCGCTCCTGCCAACGTGCCACGGCACCTCCTCCGCCGGGCCTCTGCGCCCGCGCGTCTGCTCGCCCGGGAGCCTTCCGCGCGGCCGTAAGGGGGGCTCACAAACGGGCTGAGTGTGTGATGTGTGAGCCCCCATTGTGAGCTGTCTGCTGCCGCCCCGGCAGGGCTTTACTCAGTGCAGTGGGGCGGCCCACCACAGCCGCTCTCGCCGCGGGCCCGGATCTCGGGCCGGCTGTCTCCGGCAGGCACGGCGTCACCGTGGTGCTCGGGAGCGGAGGGGGAGCCGAGTGGAGAGGGACTTTCGTGCAGCCCTTCGGGATACGCACGTAGGCCATCTACCCTCCGACCTGAACCAGCTCCTCACGACCGGAATCGAGCCCATGAGTACGAAGATCATCACTGAGCACCCCGGATGGCGCACGACTTCTGATGGGGGCCGGGTCCGTCTGGTCGAGAACGGGGGGGCCGTGTGGCTCGCCGTGTGGAACGACGAGCAGGGGCACCTCTCCGTGTCGTCCATCGAGGCGGACGGCGCTGCCGAGCAGCCGTCGCCCGCCTTCACCTCCCCGGTCGACCTGCCTGCCCCGAGGGAGGCCGGACCGCTGCTCGCCGAGTTGGTGCGCCTGGGCACGGTCGCCCGCCTCAACAATCCCTCACTGTGGGACGCGGTCACGACGGCGATCCTCCGCCAGGTGGTGAGCGCCAAGCAGGCGCTGCGGAAGCACCGCACGTTCTACGGCGCGTACGGGCGGACGGTCGCAACGGCCGTCGGCGACCTTCCGCTCGTTCCGAGTCCCGAGACGGTGCTCGGTCTCTCCGACGACGGGTTCGCCTCCGTCGGGACGAAGTTCAACCGGAGGGCCCTGCGCGCCGCTGCCGAGGCGTACCTCGACCGGGGCGATCACTGGTCCGCGCTCGGCCCCGAGAGCCTGATGAAAGAGCTCGTCGGGGTGCGCGGGATCGGCCCGTGGACGGCGAGCGCTGCCGCGGCCGACTTCACCGGCGATTTCTCGATCTACCCGCACGGGGACCTGGCCGTGCGGACGTGGGCCCGGAAAGCAGCCCTGGGTCTCGAACTGCCGCAGACGGAAGCGGAGTTCGAGGCTCTGTGGCGCCGCTGGGCGCCCGCACGACCTCAACTGCACGCCCTGACCCTGTTCACTCTCACATGGGGGAGCAATGACCTTAACGGCCGCCGAGGACGCCAGAGCGACCTCTGACCTCATCGCCGGTGCCGACCCGAACCGGGAGCTCGACGCCCTGTTCGTGAACGCGCCGCTTCGCGACTACGCCCTACGGCCCCGAACCAACGACTACACCCTGCCCGTGCTGGGCATGGCGTACATCGCCACATACGCGCAGCAGGCCGGTTTCAACGTCGGCGTTCTGGACGCCGAGGCGCTCGGGCTCGGCGTCGAGGCGACGGCCCACCTGATCAACGAGATCCGGCCCCGGTGGGTGGGGATGAACCTACTCGCCCCCACGTACGAGATGTCGGCCCGGATCGCCGCCGCGCTCGACCCCGACATCGCCCTCATGGTCGGTGGACACCACGCCCGCGCGATGCCCGACCGCATCCTCGCCGACCCCCGCATGACCAACCTGCGCGCCCTGGTGATCGGCGAGGGCGAGCCCCGTGTCGCCGCGCTCCTGGCCGACGAGCGGCGACGCGCCGAACTGCCCGGGGTCATGTGGCGCGACCGGCTGCTCGGCACGCGCGCCGCCGGCATCGCGCGTGAGAAGCCGGGCGCCTGGCTCAGCCCGGACATCGACGCCCTGCCGCTCGTGAACCGCGAGTTCCTGCCCCAGGACCCGTACGCCGCCGACGACGGCCGGACGGAGGCGAACATCGTCGGCTCGCGCGGCTGCCCGTACGACTGCGGGTTCTGCGGCGCCGCCGTCTCGGCGAACCCCGACGTCAAGATCCGGCCCCGGTCGCCCGAGGGCATCGTCGACGAGCTCGACCACCTGCACGACACCTACGGAACGACCGCGTACCGGTTCGTCGACGACCTGTTCCTCGGCGCGAAACGGGTGATCGTCCCGCAAATGGAGGCGTTCACCCGGCACCGGATCGGTGACCGGTACGTCTGGGACGCCACGGGGCGGATCAACGTGTTCGACCGGCTCGACGACGCCATGCTCGACACCCTCAAGGCGAACGGGCTGCGCGAGGTCGCCCTCGGGATCGAGTCGGGGAGCGACCGGGTCCTCGCCGGCATGGACAAGCGCATCACGGCGGAGATGACCGAGCAGGTCGCCGAGCGCCTGCTCGCACGCGGCATCGGCGTCAAGGGGTACTTCATCCTCGGGTATCCCGGGGAACAGCAGGAAGACCTCGACGCCACCGTGCGCCACATCCACAACCTGTGGTCGGTCGCTGACCGGTACGGCGCCGGCAGGTTCCGGGCGAGCGTGTTCGAGTTCCGGCCCTACCCCGGAACGCCGATCTGGACCAAGCTGACGGCCGACGGGCACAACCCCGACACCCTGCTCGCGTACTCCGACGTCGACCTCACCGCCGACGGCGCCGAGGAGTCCATGCGCGCCCGAGACGAGTTCAACTTCTCGGTCGGCGTGCAATTCGGCACGGTCCCCCTGGCCAAGCTGCGCACGAAGCTCGCCATGCTCACCCGTGAGCAGCACGACCGGAACCGCTCGGGGGTCCTTTCGTGACCGAGTACACGGGGGCGTTCGTCGCTATCGACGGGCCGTGCGGCGTCGGGAAGTCGACCACGGTCGCTGAGCTTCGCCGCCTGCTTGCCGACCGGGGCGACAGCGTGTGGTCGACGACGGAGCCCTCGACGAGCGACCTCGGCGAGTTCATCCGCGCCAACGCAAACCACTTCCGTGGCCGTGCCCTCGCCTGTCTCGTCGCGGCGAACCGGTACGAGCACATCGACACCGAGCTCATCCCCAGGCTCACGGTCGGCAACACCGTCCTGTGCGACCGCTACCTCGCATCGAGTCTCGTCCTCCAACAGCTCGACGGCGTCCCCGAGCCGTTCCTGCTCGCGCTGAACCGGCACATCCTGCTGCCCGACCTGACCGTGATCCTCACGGCCGACCCCTCAACCGCAGCCGCCCGGATCGCCGAGCGCGGGAAGCGTCACCGATTCCACGACGACCCGTCGGGCCCTGCCCGCGAGGTCGACCTCTACAGGAACGCCGCGCAGACCCTGATGACCCTCGGCGTCAAGGTGCTCGTGCTCGACTCCACGATGTCCACCCCTGAGGATGTAGCGAAGCGGATCGCCGACGCCGTTCCTGCTCCCAGGGGTAGCGTCAGCAGCCCCACCACACCCGACGACCCCACGGTGAACACATGACCCCATCACCCGCGACCCCCGTGATCGACACGCACGTGATTCTGCGTGACGGCGACAAGGTGCTGCTGTCGCAACGCGGGGGCTCGTACGGATACGGCCGCTGGCACGCCCCCTCGGGCAAGCTGGACGCCGGCGAGCCGCTCACCGTCGGTGCAGCGCGCGAGCTGAGCGAAGAGACCGGCGTCGAAGTCGACCCCGAGCATCTGCGGCTCGTGCACGTCGTGCACCACAAGCAGAACGACGAGACCGAGCGCATCGGCTTGTTCTTCCTGGCCACCACGTGGAAGGGCGAGCCGGTCAACCGCGAGCCCGAGAAGTGCCTCGACCTACGATGGTGGTCCGTACACGAGCTGCCCGAAGACATCATCGCCTACCCCGAGGCCGGACTGCTCGGCTACCTCAAGGGCGGCGAGCAGCTCACCGAGCACGGTTGGCCGTAGACCCCGCCGCCGAGATCCACCAAGTGATTTCGGCGCCACGGGCGCCACCCGGCCTACGGGCGCTCCGATGCGTCCCGCCAGTAATCGGCCAGCATCTCACCTGGCCACGCTGGCTGACGGACCTTCTCAGGGGGAGGAGCGAACTGAAGCATGTACGGCTTCACGTCCACGATGGGCGTCCCGTCGACGGCGTCCAGGCCCGTCACCAGGAGATCCCGGCCATCCACGTCCAGCAGTTCCGGGGTGCTGGTCCCAAGTTGATTGGGCCTGCGGTGGTTGCAGTGGACGAACGTCCCGGTCGCCGGCCACCGCGCGTTTCCTCGGGGGCTACGTGCGTGCAGTTGAATATCCTCCGGCCGTGCCAGGTGGAAGTGCCACAGCACCAGCAGGTGGGAGAACTCCTCGATCCCTTGCAGTGTCTCAAGGGGGTACTTCTCGTTGATCCTGATGATCGACTTGACGCCCGCCTGGTAGTCGTCCTGAACGTGAAGATGCCCCCCGACCACGGTTGCGACGGGTTCAACCTCGATTGTCACCATGGCGTTCGGCCCTCTCCTTCGGAAGCGCTGTCCGGTAGCCGGCCCGAGAAGCATCGGGCCGGCGCCGGAGTCAGCCTATGGCCCGGAGCATCTCCCTCGCCCGGCGGTCCAGTTCGACTACGTGACGACCTCCGCGCTGCCGGACGGGCGAAAGGTCACTCTGCATTCGGACGATGACGTCCCGAGCGCGGCCCGAATGGACTCCGGTCATGGCGTCGAGAGCCCTGCGCCAGGTGGCACACGCTTCGTCAAGACGGCCCTGTTCGACCTGGACGGCGCCGAGGTACCCGAGGGTGACGCTGTGGGTGCGGGCGTACTGCTGCTTCCGGCGCGTGGCAACGCTGCGGCGGAAGTGGATCTCCGCGTCGACCGATTGCCCCATGTCCCGCAAGGCGCAGGCGGTCTCGTGGGCAAGGGAGGCTTCTTGGAAGAAGTCCACGCGGCTCGGTGCCGCCTCGCCGTCAGCTCGCGCGAGGTCCCGTTCGGCTCGATTGATGGCCGCGATGGTGCCGGGCCGGTCGCCATCGGCGGCGAGCGCCCGTGCGTGAACGATCGCCAGTAGAGCCTTCTCGCGCTGGCTGGCCTGCCCGTAGCGGTCACGGGACATGGAGGCGTCGGCCAGTGCGAGCGCCTTTCGGGGGTGCCCAAGATCAACTGCTTGGTGCGCGAGCGCTCGGAGGATGTGGCCGGCGAGGGGGCCATCTCCGGCTTCTGCCGCGATGTGGGTGGCGGCGATGAGGTATCGCTGGGCCGTGCGGTGCTCGGAGGCGTCGAAGGCCATCCAGCCGGCCAGGTACGTCATCTCGGCGACGGCGGAGTACGCGTCTCTGCGCTGCTGTTCCGTGCGGAAGCGCCTGCCGAGGAGGGGCCCTGCTTCGTCGCGAAGGTGACCGGCCAGGGCCGTGCGTCCGTCGGCTCCTCCGCGCTGCTGATCGCGCGCCGAGTAGAAGCTCGTGAGGCCGCGGACATCGTCGATATCCGCCTGGGTCACCAGCCGGGCGGAGACCGGCGTACGGCTGGCTGCTCTGGCTGGAGCGGCTGACCACCAGGCGGTCGTGGGCACGGCGAGGCCGGCGGCGGAGTAGGCGGCGGTCGCCAGCAGTTTGCGTCGGTGCATGTCCAGGTCGTCGCTTCCCATCTCGGCCAGCGCAGTCAGAGGATCGACGGTCCAGTCCGGGCTGGGATCGGCGGAGGCTGCTTCTTCCCTTAACCCGAGGTCGGCCAGGGTGAGTGGGCGGCCGAGCCTGCGGGACAACGTCTCGCGCAGGATATGGGGCGCTCGCCCGCTCGGGTTCGTGCCCAGAACCCACATGGAGATGTGAGAGCGGGAGATGTTCTCCAGCTCACGCACACCACTTTCCGCAGCCACTCGGCCAACCGCGGCCGCCGCTTGAGGCTGAGACCAGCCTGCTTCGCGCAGGAGCGCGGCGAGAGCAAGGTTGCGCTCACGGGCCATGGCTACCCCTCTGTTCCGAAATGATCTTTGGCGCCTTTGGCGGCCTTGGCGGCCCCGCGGACCTACCTCCTGACAGCTTTTCAGGGTTCGCTCAACGTAGCGGCCGAATCACCCAGCCTACTGGTCTGCCGTCGGCTTCTTCAGGCGTAGCTCTCCCCACTTGGCCTTATCCCTTCAGGAGTTGTGTCATGCGTCTCCCCCTGGCCCTATCTCGTGCGATCCGTCGTCGCGATAGCCGAGATGGACGCACTCGCTTTGTCAGCGACTCCCCCACCGCGCCCACGAACCAGACCAGCGCCGTCCGGAGGAACGCACGCGCGGTCGTCCGCGAGCTGGACACCAGCTCCTTCGAGGCCGGCTCCAGGGCGCTCGTCGCCGTCTGGCCAGCCCTGGGGGTCGGACGGTGATGGCACCGCAGCAGTTCCAATGGCCCGGGTGCCGTCACTCGGCCAGTGACGCCGTCCCGCTGTACGAGCCGCCCACGCTGTCGGACGCGGACGAGCAGTTGGTCGACGCGCTCCTGAGCGGAGCACGGGTCAAGCTGGTCGACGGTGAGGCCGACGCCGGGCCTGGTGATGGCTGGAAGCCCCGGCTGCCGGTTCCGTCGCCTGCGGCGCCGGTGCTGACCCGGCCGGCCGCTGTGGCGGAGAGGATCGGCCCGCAGAGCTGGAGCGAGTGCGGGCCCGTCGAGCACTGGCACCTGCGTCGGCGCCGGACCCGGCTGTACGAGAACCGTGCGGGCCAGTTCGCGCGCCCGCCGGTCATTCTCTACGCCCAGGCCAGCGTCGAGAGCACGCTGAACCGGCCGACCAGGACGCTGGCCCACCTGCGGATGTGGTCCGAGGGCCGGTTCAGGGTCGTCGGCAACCTGTGGGACCAGCCCCGCTCCAGGGACCAGCTCGAAGAGGCGCTGCGCCGGTGCAGGCGCGGTCTCGCCCACGGCATCGTGGCGCTCTCCCCGCAGAGCGTCGTGGACACGCCCGCCGCGTACGAGGCCCGCCTCGACCAGCTCGAAGGGCCCGGTTTTTTCCTTCAGCACCCGCCGGTCGACTGGCGGTTGATGTGACCGCGCTGATGGCCGACGCCGGAGCCGCTGCCGCGTTCACCGCCGACCAGCCGGCGTCCGAGGAGCGGGAGGACCGGCACCTGCTCACGCTGATCCGCGCTCTGCTGGCGACGGAGAAGGCGGGCGGGGAGGCGCGGGCCGCACTTCCCCTCGGCGGGACGTTCGACCTGGTTGTCACCTGTGACGGCATGGCCGCCGCCCGGGCTCTGCGCGCGATGGACGAGGTCCAGGGCGTCACGGCCGGCGTGGTCCGGCTGCCCGAGCCGGGCCTGCTGCTGTGGTGCGTGCCGCCCGGTACCGCCGCCGGCTGGTCCTGGCACCCGGCGGCGCTGTGCGTCGGTGCCCCGTACGCGGTGCAGCTGCCCGGCCGGGGCGCCGATTCGGGCCCCGGCCCCTACTGGGCGCGGCCCTTCGCCGCCGCGCAGCGGGTGCCGCCGGGGCCGCTGCGGGGGCTGCTCACCGAGTACGGGCCGCCGCCGCCTCACGACCGCGTCGCCGCCAGCGGGCTGATCAGCATCAGCCCCTCCTGATCCTCCCGGCCCCCGGGTCGACCGCCTCCGTCCCCCCGTCGGAGCGTCCCCGGCGGGCCGGGAGTCCCAACTCGAAAGGCCCACTCCCCCATGGACTTCCCGCCCCTCTTTCTCCTCGGCAGGGCTCTGAGGGCTGCCCGCCTCGGCAACGGCGACATGCGCAGTTTCGGCACGGCGACGGTCGTGGCGCGGTTCGACCGGACCGCGCTGGCCGCGTACGTCCGGGCCCCGGTGGAGACCTCTCCCGAGGTGCTGCTGGAGCTGCTGGGTGTGGAGCCGGTCGCCGTGGTGCGTGTGATGGCCTGGGACCGCGGCGGCGTGCCGTGGCTGACCTGCACCCTGCGCAGCGACGCCGCCCGGGCCCTGGCGCGCCGTGTGCTGGCCGCGCTCACCGACGCGCAGGCCGCCGCGCTGCGTCTCCGCGACGCTCTCGACGCCCTTGCGCCGGTGGGAGGTGCGGAAGAGGCCGACGTCAGCGTCACCTCGTACGGCCCGGACATCGTCACCGTGGACATCCCGCCCGGGCGCATGCACCTCCTCCCGCACATCGTCGCGGCCACGGAACCCGACCGGGTCGAGATCAGCCGACACCCCCTCGGGGGGCTCCACGTCCAGCTGACGGTCGAACAGGCTGACCGGCTCACCACGACGCTGCTGTCGGCCGCGGCGCCCTCGGCCGAGCCCGGGGAGCAGGGGACGGCCTCGTGAGCGCCACCGGCCTGATCGCCGTCGACCAGCCGGTGCCGTGGCCGGCCGTGCAGCGCGTGGAACGCAACGCGGTGCGGATCGACACCGTGCAGGTCTGTCTGCCCCCGCCCGCGATGTGCCTGCCCGACTTCCGGTCCTGGGCCGCGCACCGGATGAACCGGACGCCCCCCGCCGACCGTGTGTACGAGGCCCCGGAGGCGGTGGTGCACTGGTACGCGCCGGTGTCGGTTCTCAAGCGCGGCTGCCTGGCGCCGGGTACGGACGCCGACCGGTACATGATCGCCGGCCAGCTCAGGTTCATGATCGGGCAGATACGCCGTGAGCGGCTGGTCTTCCACCTGGTGCCCGAGCCGACCGCCAGCGCCAGGCACCTCGAAGGGCTCACGGCCTACTACGAGCCGGGCGACGCGGACCCGCTCCTGGTCTACGACCGCCTCCACAAGGTCACCGCCGTGTCCCCGGCGTCCCGCATCACCGCCGCCGGCGCCTTCACCGAGTTCGAACGCGCCGCCCTTCCCGACTTCACCGGCGCGGTCATGCTCCAAAGCCACCTCAACAGCGTCTCCCCGGAGTAACCCATGGCCCTCACTGTTCCGTTCGGCCCCGGCTCCAACCGTCCCCTGCCTGCGGTGAAGACGACGCTCAGCCTGGCCGAGGTGCGGGACCTGGACACCGCCTCCCCCACGATCGAGGTGGTGAGGCTGACGGTCCCGCCGCCGATGATCCGCCAGCCGGAGTACCACACCTGGGCGCGCTCGCGCGTCGCCTCGCCCTGGCCGATGCGCACCCACCAGCCGGTCGGCGTCGTCCACTGGTACGCCCACCCCGCGACCATCGCCCACGCGTTTTCCCTGCACGAGGAGACCGGCGACCCGTCGCACTACCTGCCCAGGCCCGAGCCGGAGCAGCGGCTGCTCCTCCTGCGGCAGATCGACTACCTGCGGCACCTGATCACGCTCGGCAAACTGGGCATCCACCTCTTCCCTGCCGGGAGTGAAGCCTCGCCGGACGCTGACGGGGTCACGCTCTACCACCGCCACAGGGGGCGGGCGGTCCTGGCGCACGACATCGGGCCGTCGGTCCGCGAGATCGCCGATGTCTCGCGGCCCGACGTCCTCGGCTGGCTGAAGGAGATCCGCAAAGCCGCCGGGCCCCCCGAGGAGGGCGCCGAGCTGCTGGCCGAGCAGTACCGGGCGATGTGCGAGGCGGTGTACGGGCCGGGCTGGCGGTGCCCGCACAGGCCCTGTTACCCGGACCCGGCCGCCCCCGACGCCGAGGCCGCAGAGCTGCTGATCGTCCACGACGAGCAGGGGTGGGAACGCCGCTGTAACGGCGTCTTCAGCTTCGCCGACTCCGGACGTCTCGGGCCCGGTGGCCAGGTCGTCGCGCCGCACCGCCCTCTCCCCCGCACCACGCGCTGACAGGAATCCCGTACATGAAGCCGATGACCGCCACGGACGTTCTGCCGGCGTCCCTCCCGCCCGACGGCCTCCAGAGCTGCGCCGGTGACGCCCAGTCCACCAGGGTCCGCGCCGGAACGCGGAGCCTGCTGCGGGCCCTGTTCGGAGTCGGTGACTCCGACAGTCCCGGCGAGGAGCTGAGCAGGCAGCTCACCACCGAGATTCCACGGGCGAAGCTGCGGCCGATGGACCGGGAGGCGTCCACGGTCGAACTCACCGTTCCCGCAGGCGATGACGCGCGGCTCGCGCAGCTCGCCTACACCCACCTGGACGAAACCGGCCGCGCGCTGCTCTGTCTCCAGGTCGCTCTGCGCACCGTGGGGCTGACCGTCCCCACCGAGGCCCGGCCCACGGAGAAGATCCGGATCGGCGCCCTCGACACCCAGGGCCTCCTCTCCCTTCTTCCTCCTCGGCATCAGCGCGCCTGCGCCGTCCAGGTGGCGACCAGCCACGGCTGGTCGCAGGAGAGCTGCATCGCGGCCGCGGACTACCTCGCCGACGGCGACCAGGGCGTCGTCTCCGCTCTCGCGGCCGCCGTCGACCAGCTCCTGGCCGAAGCCGGCGTGAAAGCGGTCACCGACGCCACCCCCGCAGGCGCATACACCACCGCCACATACGAGACCGCCATCCCCCCGGACGCCGCCCTCGCCCTCGCCGGGAACCTGGAACTACGCGAGGTCCACCGCCATGCCCGGTAGCACGAAGACCGCCCTGGTCCTCGGCCTGGGCATCGGCGGCACGATCGCCCTGGCGCTGCTGGGCGCGTTCGCCGCGCTCGTGACTGCCGTGGCCCGCGCGGAGAACGAGGAAGACACCGGCCGCCAGGAAGGGCTGCGGAGATGACGTACGCCGCCCGGCGCGCCGGAGAGACACCGCTGCCCCTCGCCATCGCGGTCGACGACGACGGCGTCCGCTACACCGACTCCTTTCACAACGCCGTGATGCGGGACATCGACAGCGTCCTGTGGCAGGCGACCGGACCCGCCGCCGGCCCGCCCGTGCACGGCGACCCGCTCCACCCCGGCCGGCAGCGCGACGCCATGGAACACCTGTGGTGCGCAGAGTGCGGCCGCCCGCCCGGGCGGAACGACGACGGCATACCGTGGGCCCTCGCCGCCCCCACCCCCGAGCCCACCTGGGAGGGCGTCAACACCGAGGTGCCCCCCATCTGCGAGACCTGCCTCGGCCGTGTCCTCAGCACCTGCCCCTCCCTTCGCGCCGGCCACGTCGTCCTGCGCGTCCACGAAGCACCCGTCGTCGGATACCGCGGCACGCTCCACCCCCGCCCCGGACAGACCAGCCAGCCCAAGGCCGACACCTTCGTCCCCCTCATCAGCGACGACTGCCGCTACCTCATCGCAATCTCCCTCGTGCGCCAGCTGTTCGGCTGCACGGTGATCACCAGCCACCACCCCTAGACCATCCCGGGCCGCCCCCTCCCTTCGTGCCGCGGCCCGGGAACCGAGGGCACCGCGCCTTGGCAGGGGCGCGGTGCCCGCACGGCCGCCGCGCCCCGGCAGCCAACCCGCCAAGTCCCCGTCAACCCGCCCGAGGAACGCCTTCCCGTGTCCGACTTCACCACCGACGCCGCCCGGGCCACCGCGCTGGGCCGCGCCCTCGGCGCCCGCCTGCGTCACCTGCGCATCGACGCGGGCGCCTCCATCGCTGCTGTCGCCCACCGCCTCGGCGTCGACAGCCACTCCATCGGCCGGATCGAGCGCGGTCTCCACTCGCCGCGCAAGAACCAGATCGCGCGCCTCCTCGCCCACTACCCGGTCCCGGACGACGAACAACGCGCGGCCGCCGAGCTGCTTGGGCAGGACCAGACAGGCGAGGGGCAGTACCAGGTGGCCGACGCGCTGCCGGGCTGGCTCGCCCGGGCCACCGGCGTCGAGCGGACCTCCTCCCACCTCCACACCTACGCCCTCCACCACTTCCCGGCGCCCGTGCAGACCCCGGAGTACGCCCGGGCCCTCGCCGGCGCCGCCTACCCGGAACGGTCCCTGGCCGCCAACGCGGACCACATCCTCCGGCGCGTCGACCGGGCCCGCCTCCTCAAGCTCAGCCCGCGTGCCACCTGCGTCGTCATCATCGACGAGGCCCTCCTCCTCCGCGCCCCCGCCGATGCCGCGGTGCACCCGGCCGTGAGCCTCGGGGCCCCGTAGGTGCCGTCCGACTCCCGGTGCACGGCCTGTATCCGGGTGGCGAGCTTCGCGTCGGCAGCCTGGTTGCCCGGATACGGGCGGTGCACCAGGAATCGGACGGCACCTCCCGACCCGGCCGCGGCCAAGGCGCCGGACCTGATCGGCCGCGACTTCACCGCGGACAGGCCGAACACGAAGTACGTCGGTGACATCACCTACCTGCCCCTCCATGGCGGGAAGTTCTGTTACCTGGCGACCGTCATTGATCTCGCCTCCCGCCGTGTGGCTGGGCGATCGCCGACCACATGCGCGCGGACCTCGTCACCGACGCCCTGGCCGCGGCGATCCGAACCTGCGGCAGTCTCGCCGGATCGATCATGCACACCGACCACGGAGCCCAGTACACGAGCAGGGGTTTCGCCGAAGCCTGCAGGTCAGCAGGGGTTCAGCGGAGCATGAGCGCGATCGGGTCCAGCGCGGACAACGCACTCGCCGAGTCCTTCAACGCGACCTTCAAACGCGAGACCCTGCAAGGACGAAAGAGCTGGCCGACCGAGCGCGAGGCCCGACTCGACACCTCCCGATGGCTGAACCGCTACAACACCCGCCGCGACACTCCGCCTCGGACAACGATCACCGGTCGCCTTCGAGAACGCCCTCCACTACACCCCAACTACGCTGGCACAAGCCGCATAACCCGTGTTCAGGATTCGGGGTCAAGGCCCGGCTGTCCCGCAAGTAATCTCAGGCTGCGTTTGAGGTCTGCCGTAGCCACACGATCTGGGCCTCGCCCTCACAAGCGGACTACAGGCGGTCCGGGCCGGCCACTGTTTCGATCGCCAGAGGTGGGCAGACCACTTCTTCCCTGGTGAGGTCCGCCAGTTCGTGTGGCGGCTCGGCTCCGTTTCTGACGGCCATGACGTAGGTCCTCGCCTCCTGCAGGCTCAAGCGCGGAGCCTGCTTGCGGAGGTGTTGCATCGCGGCCACCGTCCCGGCTGAGTTCATCAGCGCAAGCACGGAAGCGGCCAGGGGGTCGTGCGCCCGCACGCCCTTGATCTGCCGGAGGTAGAGCTCCTCCCAGTCCTCGCCCACCCACGTGGTGACAGGGATGTGGTGGACGCTCCCGTCGTACCGGTCCACCAGGTAGGGGCCGCCGCCGACGAGGAGACCGCGCAAATCGCGTGTGCGGGCGTACTCCGCCGAGTTCCAGAAGACGAGCCAGCCCAACGCGTGCTCCTTCACCTCGTGGACGACCAGCTCGTGTGCCAGCCGCATCGTGGCCAGCAACGACTCCACCCGTTCGACGGCACGCTCCTTGGAGATCACGCCTTCATCATCCACATCGGGTCAACCGGATTTCCCACCACGCCAGCACTGCGCACTGAGACCCCAAACGCGGTCGCAGACGCGGTCCGGTAGGCATAGATCTGCTATCCGGTCAGGGCAAGGTTGTGAAAGCAGGCGATGCCGAGCATGGCGTGGTGGACGCCGTCGCCTTTCAGACGACAGTCGCGGAGGATCTTCCAGGTCTTCATGCGGGCGAAGGTGTGCTCGACTCGGGCACGGACTTTGCGGTGGGGGGTGTTGTGGGCTTCCTTCCAGGCTGGTAGCTCGGTCTGGCCGGGTTCTCGGCGGTGCGGGATGATCAGGCCGGTGCCGCGGGAGCCGCCGTCCGCGATCACGGTGGTACGGCCGACCGCGTCCTCGGCTCCGGACAGTGCCCATGCCTTGCAGTCGTTGCGGTTGCCGGGCAACGGTCGACCGACCACCACGACCAGGCGGGTGTCGGCGTCGATGACCACCTGATGGTTGGTGGAATAGCGATAGTTCTTCGACTGCTCGGCCACGGTGTGGTCCCGGGGGGGACCAAGGTGCCGTCCACGATCAGCACCGCGTCCTTGGCCAACCGCCGACGAGGGCGCAGCGCAAACCTCGGGCCAAGGTCGTCGACCACCCGGCCCACCGTCGACTTCGAGACCCCGAACAACAGGGCCAGTTGCCGCATCGTCAAGTTCGTCCGCCAATACGCGGCGACCAGCAGCATCCGGTCTTCCAATGACAGCTTCCACGGCCGGCCCAGACCCGGGGAGTCGGCACTCTCGCGACGCAGCGCGGTCACCAACCTGCCGAAGATGCGGGGACTCAGACCGGTGAACGGAGCTATCCATGACGGCTCGGACGCCGTGATCACGCCTGACACGGTCAAGATCATCGCAGAGCAAGATCACTTACGGGACAGCCCTTACGAGCTCGTGCACGGTAAGCGGTGAGACGTCGCGAGCCTCGGTGCGACCTGGGTTCACGTCTGCCGTGTCGGCTTCAGGTCCACGGTCTGCTGGTGGGACAGCAGGCCAGCGACGGCTTGGATGGTGTCGCTCATATGCTCGCGGCGGCCGAGATGACGGGCCAGGGCCCGCCAGTTCTTCAGATGGGCGATGCCGTGCTCGACCCGGATACGGCGTGAGGAATGTGCCTTGCGCTGGCGTTCGTGCATCTCCTCGTACCAGCCCGGGGCGTTCTTCTTGAACTTGCGGTGCGGTGGCGTCACCACCCGGCCACCGGTCTGTGCGCCCAGGCCCTGGTAGCCGGCATCGGCGAGGATCTCCACCGGGGGCCCGTCGGCCAGGAGCCTGACCAGCCCTAACTGGCGGGCTTGGGTGATGTCCGCGCAGCTTGCAGGCCGTGCTGGGCTGCACCAGAGCACGTGGCCTTCGCCGTCTGTGACGACCATGGACTTGACGGCGTTCTGCTTGTTCTTGCCGGAGATGAACTTGTCGCGGTCCTTGCGTCCGGCGGCCGGGCGGCGAACCCGGATCTCGGTACCGTCGACGATGCCGGTCGTCCCGCTCGAGCCGAGATGGTCGATGACCTCGGCCAAAGACCGCAGCCGCACGTCAGGGCTGACGGTGCACCCTCGCTCGGCGAGCAGGGGCCGCACCTCACCGACGGCCCGGGTGATGGTGGAGCGGTCCACTCCGAACCAGCAGGCCAGCACGTCATGGGTGGCCCCATGACGAAGATGGACGAGCGTGGCCAGGAGCCGGTCGACGAACACCAGCCGGTGCTTCGCGCCGGCGCCCACCGCCCGCTTACGCGATCGAGCGGCAAGCCTCGCCTGGTGACGCTCCTGCCACACCGGGCCGATCTCCTCGACGAGTTCAGCAATCACGCCGGCAGTCAGGCCCGTGATCCGCCGATTGCTGATGATCACCGCACGCGTTGCGTTCCCCACCACCTGACCATGATCAACCATCCAGGCTCGACGTCTCACCGCCTACCGTGCACGAGCTCGTTAGGTCGCTCCACCGGCCGGTTGCGGTCGAACCGACGCGTACTCTTGCTTCTCGACGCGCCGCGCCCGGCTCAGGTGGTCTCCCAGGGCTTCCACGGGGCTCTCAGGCAGATCACAGGCTTTGAGGAAATCCCTGCAGTTGCTTGAGTCGTGCGGCACGGCCGTTGGGCTACCTCGGCGGCTGGCGCGCGGTGAGGTCCTGCCATCGGCTGCGCGCGGCTGCCAGGTTGGCGAGGGCTTCTTGGCGGCGGGGGTCGGTGCGGTTGCGGTTCTTCACGTCCGCCTGAGTCTGTTCGGCGGCCTTCAGCCGGGTGGTGTCCTTGCGCGCTTCGGCCAGTTCTTCACGTTTTCCGGTGAGCTGTTCCGCCAGGCCTGCCCGGAACATTCTCTCTTCCGCCGCGGCATCGTTGATCTTCATCTCGAAGTCTCGGACCTCTTCCTCGTCGAAGAGCCGAACGCTGTTCTCCGGGCCTGCTGTGGGATCAGGACGGTGAGGGAACTTCGCCCGGTCACCGCCGCCGTCAGGCTTGGTCAGATACAGCGAGTGAACGCGGTCCCCGCGGTCGAAGCGGGCGCGCAGTCCGTGCAGTGGGAGCAGCCGGCTTTCCAGTGAGGCCGCGACCGCGTGCTCGTACAGGACGAGGTCTCCGAGACGTCCCAGTTCTGTGCCGTGGCCGGGATCGTATAGGAGCGCAACGTCGCGCTCCAGCTTGTCGAGCCGCTGTTCGTGCTTTTCGCGTTCCGCCTTGACCTGCGCGGCTGCCTCCGTCTCCGCCTGGCGCTGGTCCCTGTCCACCGTGCGCAGTCTGCTGCGCGCCTGGGTGAGCAAGGCGCGCTCTTCGGCGTATGCCGTGTGGAAAGTGTGGGCCCATGTCCCGGGGAACAGGCTGCGCCGCCAGGCCGCCCAGATCCCTGCACCCACCATGAACAGCAGCAGCACCCGTAGGGCTTCGATCACGTCTTCTCCCCCTTGTCCTGTTGGCTCGCGTCTGTCCTACCGTTTCCGGGTCTTCTCCGTGTGCGGATCAGGCCAATTCAGGGTCCACCACCCGCATCGACCCGGCCGACCTCGCCACCCGCGTCATCGACGGCCGGGGCACCCTGAACCCCGCCCGCTGGCAGGCCGCCGGATGGACCTACCGCGCCCTGGGCCGCCCCTGAGTACCCTGCGCAGGCGGTTGCCTTCCGGAGGCGGCCAAGCCCCGCAGCAGCCCGCCGAACGCAGTCATGTCACAGTCACGGAACGGCAGCGGTGACTCTCCGAGGAGGTCGAAGATCACAATGCGCGGCTCAAGGCCGGGAACGCGAAGGCCGCCAGCGTGGCGGTTGCCTTTGGAGCAGACCGGCCGCACCCGCACCCGCACCTTCGGGGATGCTCTCCGAGAATGGGGAAGCTGGCATGCCTCACCCCGTCGACCCCCACATGCGGAGATGCATCCGACACAGAAAGAAGGGGGTTCGTTCCTGTGACGACAGGAACGAACCCCCTTCTTGTGGAGCGCTGGGCAGGCCTTGCACCTGCATCTCCCCGCAGGAAGCGGGGCGTCTTTCCTTGGACCACCAACGCACGGGCACCACGCCGTCGAAGCAGCCGGGCAACCTCAAGATCAACTGTACCTCACCGAAGAGCCCTGCCTGCCGACAGCATCCGCCGTCAGCAGCAGCCGCATGTTCGGCACAAGCCTCCGGGTCAGGCGCAGGATGCCTGAACCGCGGCTGGTTGTGACGTGCCGTCAGGCTCGTGTGGTGGGTCGTCCGGGTGGGCCCGGATCCGGGCGGAGGAGGGGCCGGTCTCGATGGCGAGCTCCCCAACCTCCACCTCGCGTTCTCCCAAGCGGGAGACCGAGGCCAGTGTCTGGGACTGCCCAGTCCTCAGCCTCGTTGGCTCGTGCGGTTGGCTCCGTCTGCATGTTACCGAAGGGCAGCACCTCTGGGGCGACGACCTCGAGAGACCGTGCTCGGTAATCACGATCCGCTGGACGGCTCGGTGCAAGGTTGCCTCGGGGCCTTCAGCTCTCTTCTAGGGCCTGTATCGAAAGTGGCTGGTTGTGACTCTGTGGCCTGTGTTTCTATGCCGGAGTGAACATCGAGTGCTCCGGGGTGCCGGATGAGAGGCCGAGCCGCTGGGTCCGGCAGAGGGCTGATGGCGATGTTGAGGAGTGCGTGCGCGGGTCCTGGCGGAGGTCCATGCGCGCGACGGCTATCCGGTGAACTGGCCGGATCGGCCCGGCGAGTGGCTGTCACGCGGTCCCCTGCTGGGCTCCTGGGTTGCCGAATTCGAAGGCGGCCTGGTCGGGCATGTCAGTTTGTCTCAAGGCGGCGAGGGCGATCTGGCCCCGATGTTGTGGAGCGAGCGGAACGGGGCGACGCGGGGTATGACCGCCGTGGTCAGCAGACTGTTCGTTGCCCCGCAGGCGAGGGGACATCGGATCGGCGCTCAGCAGGGCAAGGACACCCACTACGCGGGCGGAACGGATCAGCAGCCCTTTGTGCGGTCGGCTGTGACCTTCATGACGAACCATGTGTCGCCCTCCAGCGTGGCTTGGGACGTGACGGGGTACTTCAGGCGCTGCTCGGGGAGCTTGAGCTTCTTGCCGGAGTCCTTGTAAACGGGCTTCCAGCTGGTCGCGTCGAAGCAGTCGGTGACCGTTGCGGTCTTGCCTTCGGTGTTCACGGCGGTGACCTGGGGCTTCATCTCCGGGCGGCCGGTGAACTTGATGCCCATCGACTCGTTGCGCAGGACCGACTTCTTAAGGTCGGTGGCGGCATCGCCCCTGGCGTACTTGGCCAGTTCCTCGGTGTGCAGATCTCCGTCCGCGGCCATCTTGATCTGGATCTCGCGCATGTTCGTGTACGCGGCGAGGACCTTGTCCTTCGCTGCCTGGTCCGGATCGCTGGACGGCGTCGAGGAGGCAGTGGCCGAGGGCGAAGAGGCCGTCTTCTTCTTGGGTGTGTCGGAGCCGCAGCCGGCCAGAGCGCCCGCTGCGACGGTGCACATGAGGAGGGCACATGCGAGGCGCAGGACGTGGGTGCGGTGGTGGGTGGTCGAAGCCATCGGCAGATCCTCTTCGGGAAGCGGTTACGGGCGCTGACGCGCGCTCAGGGCGGACAAAACGCGGCGAGGTGTGTCCTCTACCGCGCTTCGCGGCTCTGGAGATGCACGCCAGGCCAGGACCCGGCGAGCCTACGGCCACGGCGCAGGGCCAGTGCCTGGCTACCAGCCGCGGCGAGGGCGTCGTGAGGTGGGTGAGCCACAGGTGACGAGGTGCCAGCGTGTGAACGGGGTCGCTTCGCACCGAAGCCTGGATGGTCGACTCGGTCATCCACCCGGTTCCCAACTGGAGGTCCAACCGGAGTAGACGCAGAACCTAACGAAGCACCATTTGAGCGTTGCTATCGATCTCGGTGGGTATGAGCCCGAGATCGCTGACTCGGTTGGGTGGTCTTGTGGCTGACCGGGCATGCGGGCGGGGCCTGTCCCGCGTCGGAGGCTCGTGCGCTTGACGACATGAGGCACGCGCACTGCAGCGCGCCCGGCCGGACGCGTCGTTTGAGGCACCATCGCCCCCAGACCGGCGCCTTCACCCGGGGCCGGATACCGGAGGTCGGGTGGCTGCATGATCGAGCGGGGGCCTGCGGCCAGAGCAGGTCAGCTTGAGAGGGGCGAAGCGGGAGGCGTCACGCTGAAGGCGACCTGTCGCAGTGAAGGTTGAGCGTTTCTGCGGTCGTCCCGTTCGCTCGTCCAAGGGCGCTGAAGGGAGGATCTCCGGGATGGATGAGTACTCCTGGCCAGACAACGGCGTTAAGGGCAGCGATAGGGCCCAGGCCGCATGGCCGGCAACGTGTGAGGCTCTTCCTGTGGGGACCCAGGTGACCGGCGAAGTCGTCGGTCGTCAGCCCTTCGGCGTCTTCCTGCGTATCGCCGGTGTCCCAGACGCGATCGGTCTGGCCGAGATCACGGCGATGCCTCATGGCGCTCAACCGCCCCAGCTCGGTACCCACTTCAGCGGCGAGGTCTTTGGGCATGCCCACCACAACCATCAAGTGAGGATCTCCCTCAGTGGGCGGCGTCCCGCCGGGACTTGATGACTGTCGTAGCGGGCTCCCCAGCGATTTCAGAGAACCAGACCTGAACGATCACTCAACCTTCGGCCAGAGAACCGAGTGGTCCCCCACCTTCGGTGACCGCCGCTCGACGTTCACTGCGACCGGTCAGGAACGTGGGGACCTCCACTCCCCCACTCCCCGACCCCGGCCCTGACCCCTGAGCTTTATTACGGCGTAATACGTCGACACCTTCCTTAGGTAACTCCCATGACGCCAGATCAAGCCTGGGAGTTAGTAAGGTGTCTCTCATGTCATCGACACCGCCCCCTCCCGGAGACCGGGAGAAGATCGTCTCGAAGCTGCCGGCCCCCCTACAGCAAGAACTCAAGGTCCGTACGGCACAGCACAACCTCGACATCCAGGACGCAGTGGAAGCGGGCATCTCGGCGTGGAGTGGGCTGGGCTCCAACCTGCCCAGCATCGACACCGCCGGGGCCAAAGCCTTCTCCACCTGGCTACCGGCAGGCCAGTGGGACAACTTCAAGTCCGCATGCCGAGCCCGTGGTGTCCCCCTGGTCCAAGGGCTGGCCCAGTCCGTCTCCACGTGGCTGCAGAACAATCCAGCGCCGGGCGTCCAACGACCGGCCATCGTCAAGCGCTTCGTGGTCTGCAACCAGAAGGGCGGCGTCGGCAAGACCGCCGTCACCGCCGGGGTGGGCCAGGCGCTCGCCGAGAGCCCCGAGCAGCTCTACCCGGTCGCCATCTCCAAGCACTTCGCCGTCGCACGGACGTCCACCGACCCTGCCGCAGACGTCACCGCAGTCGAGCAGCTGCCCGGGCCCGGACTGCGCGTGCTCCTCGTGGACTTCGACCCCCAAGGCCACCTCACCAAGCAACTCGGGCACGAACTCCTCCACCTGGACGGAGACAGCCTGACCAAGCACATGGCCGGCGAAGCGAAGGGCAAGCTCGAGGACCTCGTCGTCGCGGTCGAGGACGACCGGTTCGACGACCGGCTCCACCTCCTGCCCTCCTGCACCGACGCCTTCCTCCTCGACGTCAAGCTCTCCGGCGTCAGGGCCCGCGAAGCCGCACTCGAACGCGCCCTCTCCCCCATCGAGTCCGACTACGACGTCATCATCGTCGACTGCCCGCCGAGCCTCGGCCTCAGCATGGACGCCGCCGCCTACTACGGCCGACGCCGTGACACAGAGCCCCTCGGCAACTCCGGCATCCTCGTCGTCGTCCAGGCCGAAGACAGCTCAGCCGACGCCTACGGCCTCCTCACCAACCAGATCGACGACCTCCGCTCCGACATGCACCTCGAGCTCGACTACCTCGGCATCGTCGTCAACCACTACGACGCGCGCCGCGGCTACATCGCCACCTCCTCCCTCGACAGCTGGATGGCCATAAGGGACCCCCGCGTCGTCGGCCTCGTCGGCGACCTCAAGGAGCAGAAGGAGGCCGTCCGCGTGAAGCAGCCCCTCCTCGCCTACGCCCCCCAGTGCCCCCAGTCCCTCGCACTGCGCGCCCTCGCCCGGGAGATCGCATGACCAGCAAGGCAGCCCGGCTCGGCGCCGGCTCCTCCTTCGCCCAGACCCAGACCGTCAGCGCCCGCCGCCAGGCGATCAGCAACGCCACCAAGGCCCCCACCGAGGGAGCCCCTCCCCCGGTCAAGCTCCCCGTCGGCCTGATCAGCCTCAACCCGGCCAACCCCCGCACCGCCCTCGGCGACCTCTCCGAACTCGGCGCCAGCCTCCGCGACCACGGCCAGAAGCAGGCCATCACCATCATGTCGCGGGTCGCCTACCTCGAAGCCAACCCTGATCACGCCGACAACCTGGACGAGGGCTCCAAGTACGTCGTCATCGACGGGAACTCCCGCCTCGCGGCCGCACGGGACGCGGGGCTGACCGAGATCAAGGTGACCGTCGACGAAGACCTCGGCGCCAACGCCGACGAGGTCCTGGAGTCCGCCCTCGTCGCGAACATCCACCGCAAGGATCTCGACCCCCTCGACGAAGCTCGCGCCCTGCAGCAACTCCTCCAGGTCGTCGGCACCCAGCAAGCCCTCGCAGCCCGCCTGCACCGCTCCCAGGGGTGGGTCTCCCAGCGCCTCGCGCTCCTTGGGCTGACCCCGGAGCTGCAGGAGAAGCTCACGGCGGGGGAGGAGCCCGCTGAACTTCTGCGCCAGGTAGGCAACAGGAAGCCCGAGGAACAGGCAGCGCACCTAGCGCGTCTGAAGGAGAAGAAGGCGAAGGCACGCAAGAAGGACTCGCCGCCCACCGTGTCCGCTCCCGCTTCGTCGAAGGGCAGCCCCGGAGGCGAGGGCCCGCCCGCCCCCCGGAAGCCGGAAGATTATTACGGCGTAATAGAGCCGTCGCCCGAGGGGACAACCGCGATCTCAGGAACCCACGGCGACGGCCTGGCCCCCAGCCGGACGTCGGAGGCCGAAGCCTCACCGGCCCAGCGCGCAGCAGGTCCGGAGTCGCTTGGAACACTGCTCGTTCAGCTCGGGGGAGCCGGCTTGATGGACGCGGTGCGCGAGCACTTGAGTGACGACGAGCGGAGCACCATGCTCCACCGGTACTTCATGGTCAGCAGCGGCGTAGAACAAGTCGTCGCCGACCTCGGCCGCGGGCTACCACCGGCCCATCGCGCCGAACTCGGAGGGATCCTGCAGCAGGTCGCCAATCTGCTCACCGAGAAGTGAGCGCGCAGGCAGTCTCTCCTCAACGAAATGGCGGTTCCCGTCGTCCGACTCAGGGCTCGGATGGCGGGAGCCGCCTCGTACGTGTGTGGGCCTTGTCCGCCTCTCACATCGCCAGCAGGACGACGAAACCCCGGTCCCACCACCACACAGACGATTCGGTCACTGAGAGGGGCCAGGCTGCGACCTTGCGGGCAGCCGCGTCTCCGTCTACTAGTGCTGTGACCGGGAAGGTTCACCACGCGGAGACCGCCGGTGGACGAGGCCGTGGGACTGGTAGAGGGCGAACTAGGGTCAGAGCAGCGAGCGCTTGACGATCTGGTCACGGAGGACCTCTGGCTTGCCTTCCTCCGATTCGGCCGACGGCTGTTCGACGTCTCGGACACACCCGACGCTGACGGCCTTCTGTTCCAGTACGGGACCCACGCGTTCGACGGTCCTCCGGCCTTCACGCTGACCCGGCAGTTCGAGATCTCCGACAGCAACGGTGATCACGACCGTCATCTACAGGTCCACTGCGAGCTCAGATACGGACTCGCACTCGCCCTGGAGGCCCTCGGAAGCTTCGACTCGTGGTTCTTCCACGATGCCGGAGACGATCTCGAAGAGTGGGCTCAAGGACTGACCGAACGAGCAGCCTGGGCAACGATCCACAGACTCAAGCCGACCGAGATCAGGGTGTATCAGGAGCAGGTGTAGTCATTCAGGCCGCCATCGTGGTGGGACGCCCTCCCCAGCGGACACCCTTCTCACTGCGGAGGCGGGCTCGTTCACGTCGTTGGGCTGCAATGACGTCGGGGTGGCGGGGGTTCTGGTTGCGCCAGCACAGGTAGGCGTGGAGGGCCCGGGTTTGGACCGTGTGGTTGGGATGGTTCGAGTTGGCCAGGGTGAACTGCCGCAGCGGTCCGAAGTGGGCCTCGATGGGTTGGCCCAGGAGGCGTAGGTCGGGGTGAAGCACAGTTTGACCTTGTTCTTGGCCGCTCACCGCGTCCGCTCCCGCTTCACCGAAGGGCAGCCCCGGTGGCGAGGGTCCGCCCGCCCCTCCCCGGAAGCCGGACGATTATTACGGCGTAATAGAGCCCTCGGCTGTGGGCTACCGTCGACCCATCACGCCGAACTCAGAGGGATCCTGCGGCAGATCGCGCAGCTCCTCACCGAGAAGTGGGAAGCGGTGTCCTGCTTCGCCTCGCCGTACAGCAGGGGGTTGGCGGGTGTACGGGCGTGGTCTCGTACACCGCCTCACTCAGGCCTGTGGTTCATACCTCGCTCCCCAGAGGCGCCGGCGGGGAGGGCGACACACCAGCGATCCGGCCTGCGGTACTCCGGCGAAGGCAGGTGCCCGGATCGGTGAGGTGTCCCCCTTTTCACATGGTGGGGCCGGATCTGCCGCACAGAGAGGCTCTCCAAGCGGCAGGCCTCGTACCAGTCGGGGGTAAGGCCGGCTTCCCTCCGGAGGGGGCACAGGTGGTGGCTGCTGAGCTAGACGCCGAAAGCAGCCGGGGGCAGGGCGCGGCGGCCGGGCAGTGCGAGCGCTCTGTCAGGGTTTGACGACGACGAACCTGACATAAGCTACCGCTTGGTAATTTCAGGGGGAGTTCTCGTCCGAGGACTCTGGGCACCGCAGCCAACTATGGGTTCGGCTGGGGGCCCTTGACGTAGGACGTATATGTACCACCGCATGACGCGGCACACAGTCGCGTTTGTCATGGCCTTGGCCGTCATGTTCGGCCTGGGGCTGGGGGAGAAGACCGCTTCCGCAGCCCAAGGGATAGAGAACCGTCAGACGGCCGCCATCGCCGCCGAGAAACTCGAGGAGCTCGTCAAAGCAGCGAGGAAGTACTCCGGCTGCGGCGCAAAGCCACTACTTGAGAGACCTTCCTGCTACCGGGAGTTCGCCGACAAGGGGCTCCGCGTCGGTGTAGGCGTGGGCGTCGCCGCCTACGCCATCCACCACCTGCACAAGGACAACACTCAGCACTTCGCCGGCCTGCGCAAGGAGCTTGCCGGGTTCAAGGAGCTGAAGGAAGCGGTCAAGCAAGACCCCTCCTCGATCACAGACCCCACCCTGCGGGCCCAGGCAGAGAAGCGGATCCACGCCGCCTGGAACGCCGCCCGAGCGGACATCGACAACCGGCTCGCGAAGGTCAACGAGACCATCCAGACGGTCATCGCCCTTGCCGAAGTCACCGTCGCCTTCCTTCAGGTCATCATCGCGCTGGCCGAGCTCATCGGCGATCCAGATTTCCAGGACGCGGCCAAGAGCATCAGGACTGGCCTCAAGGGCATGGGCGAGGATCTCGACACGATCAATGCCGGCCTCAGCCAGATGAGTCACGCCCTCGACGACATGAACGCCTCGCTGGGCGACGTCAACGGCGCCCTGGACCAGATGAACCGGGGGATCGGGCAGGCCAACAAGGGCCTGGACGAAATGAACCGGGGCATCGACCAGGCCAACAAGGGCATGGACAAGCTCAACACTCACGTGCCTGACATCAAGAAGGGCGCTGAGAAGCTCAACGAACTGCCCGGCATCGACTTCGACTTCTCGCATCTCAAGGACACCTGGAGCTCCGGCACCTCAGCTCTCGACGACGCCGAGCAACAGCGCCGCATGGGACTGCTGCTGGACCTGCTGCCCGGCATCGGCGACGGCAAGGGCATCATCGAAGCCGTCACCGGCACGGATCTGGCCACCGGCGACGAACTCACCGGGTTCGACCGCGCGACCGGGGCGCTGGTGGTGATGCGCTGGTTGAAGGCCGGCGAGAAGGCCCTCAACGCCGACGACATCCGCAACGCCCGCAAGACCGCATGCCTCGCCGGCAACGTCACCGACAACAGTTTCCCGCCCGGCACCCTGGTCCTCACAGGCGACGCGGACAGCATCCCGATCGAGCAGATACGCAAGGGCGACCACGTACTGGCCACCGACCCCACAACCGGCCACACCCGCGCCGAACCCGTCACCGACCTGATCACAGGCACCGGGCAGAAACGCCTCACCACACTGGTCATCGACACCGACGGCCCCGCCGGAAACCAGACCGACACCATCACAGCAACAGACCACCACCCGTTCTGGGTCCCGGACACAGGCATATGGACCGACGCCGTCGACCTCACTCCCGGAACACGTCTGCACACGCCCACCGGCACGGACGCCACCGTCACCGCGGTCTCAACACGCACCGCCGAACAGACGGTCTACAACCTCACCGTCGCCAACGCGCACACCTACCACGTGCTCGCCGGAACCACCCCCCTCCTCGTCCACAATGCCAAGAAGAACAAGTGCAGCCTCGAGATCGACCACGTCGGGCAGGTCGACCAGGACTGGGTCACCAAGGGCGCACACGTCAACATGAAGGACGGCATGGAGGTCGCACTACGCCCCGACGGCAAGGGCGGCATCCGTGGCGAGTCGATCCGGCTCAGGAAAGGCACCGCCACCCAAAAGCAGGTCGACGCGGTCATTGCCACCATCAAGTCCGACCCCAAGACCCGCGCGGACATGATCAGGGTGACCAAGGCCGCCAAGGAGGTCTTCGAGTCCAGCGCCAAAGCCATGAAGGAGGGCCGCACCCCGCAATGGCGCTTCAGCAACGACCGCACCGACGAACTGCAGGCCCTCATCAAGGCGATGGAGAAGATGTGACCTCTGACCTGGATTTCTACGCCCACGTCGCCACCCACGGTGAGGTATTGGGAGTGGGCATCGGAGCGCAGCCCGCCCAATGGGAAGCCGCGCTCGGCACCGACTACCTCGACACCCAGGACGCAGACCTGCTGCGCCGTGACTACGGACTCGTGGAGCTGTCGTTCCAGAAGGACAACGACGCCTGGCCGTGCTTCGGAGTGAGCCTGCAGGTACACCGTCTCACCCAGGACACCGAATCCGACGTACCAGCACCCCTGCGCGACACCTACGGCGAGTTCGCACCCACGGTCCGATTCGAGCAGCTGGCCGCCGCCATCGCCAGGCTGGGGTACTCGGTGGAACCCGAGCCAGATGCGGCCGGCACGTCCGAGGACATCCGCCGCCACCGGGTGACCGAGTCCGGCGTACGGATCTTCGTCCGCACGCCGGAGGGGCCCCAGCAGACAGGTGAAGTCTGGAGCCTCAGCATGTCTCCCGCCTGGTGGCGCAACACCGGCTGACCAAGCACCCTCGATGTGGGGCTGCGGCTGGGCGCCCGACGCGGCCGTTCCCGGCTGGAAACGTTCGTGGTGACCACCAGGACAGCGAAGCCGTCGGCGTCCGGTTCGCGCGGGCGACTCGCCGAGCGACCTGAAACGCAAGGTGGCCCGGCACCTCCACAATCGATCTGCAGGAGGTGCCGGGCCAAGCGCGCATACGACCGCGCCCGAGGAAAGCCGGACTTTCCGATCACGGAGGTCGCCGATCGCATCTATGCGCAGGTCATGCCTTGTAGGGCCCACCTGGTGGTCATCTGGTGACCTTTCCCTCGGGACGTACAGAGCCCTCGCCTCGCGGATCCCACGGGAGCGCGAGGGCGTCCCCGTTGCGACGAGGAACTAGGTGCAGGTGAAGATGCGTCACCGATTGCGTCGCCTCGCGACCTCGGCTGGTGATGAGGTTGGCGTGCACCAGGTCCAGGTCACGGCAGAGCTGCGCCGCCCGGCGTGCGGTCGCCCCGGTCACATCGGGGTTGTCCGCGAAGTCGCTGACGTGGGTCTTGGGGATGACCAGTGTGTGGCCGTCGACGACCGGGCCGAGCGGCACGATCGCGACGGCGTCAGGCCAGTCGTGGACGATCGTGGCGGGCGCCTGACCGTCGATGATGAGGCAGAACGGGCAGTCGCGGGTGAGGGCGGTCATCGGGCCAGCCCTTCGGTGCGGCTGTCGAGGTCGGAGATCCACGCCAGTGCGACAGCAGCCACCTGCACCAGCTCAGTACGCAGCAGGTCCGGGTCGGACTCGGCCAACGCCTCACACACCTCCTCGGTGAGCATGTCGTTCCAGGTGAGCCGTCCGGTGCGGGTGGTGTGGTCGCAGTGGCGGCGGGCCTCGTCGGCGCGCTTGCGGTCGGTGGCGCTGCCGGTGCCGTCGGGGTGGTATTGGTCGCCGAAGCGGGCGATCTGACGCTGCCGCTCCGCGTAGACCTCCACCATGTGCCGGTCAAGGCCGGGGGCGGCGAGGGTGGGCTGGGTGGTCACCGGGTGGTCCTTTCAGAGAGACCAGAGGGTGGGTTGGTGATCGGTGGGCGCCAGTTCGGTCTGGCCGGGCAGTACGTCATCCGGGCGCGGGGCGGGCATGGTGGCTCGGACGGTGCGTTGCCGCTGCTGTCGCTCGCATACGGGTCCGAGGCCGGACGGTGTGGGGTGGCGCATGGCCCGTCCGCAGCGTCAGCAGTACGCGCTGGTGTGCGTGCTGGGCACGGGTGCGGCGACCGAGGTGTCGCTGGGGAGGGGGAGTGTGGAGATGTGCCGTCAGAACGGGCAGTCGGGGCGCGGATGTTTTCGGGGGACCGGCGGCCGGTTGATGTGGTGGTGGGTCACCTGCACCTGGGCGCCGGCCTCCCGCCGCCGCCGGCCGATGGCGTCGGCGATTGCGGGTGCGCGGTGGCGTCCCTACCAGCAGTTCACCAAGAGCTGGACGGGACGGCCCTGCGCGGCAGCCCGCAGCGCGGCGAGTTCATGCACGGCGTCGTTGACGATCCGGGCGGCGCCGGGGGTGTTGAGGACGTAGTCGCGTACGCCTGCGTCCTATGCAGTCTGGCGGGCGACGGTGCTGGCGAGGGCCGGGTCGTCGGGCGGGTTCAGCAGGGTGTTGGTGAGGTTGATGCCAAGGACGGCGGCGCGGCTGCGGGGCGGCGGCGGGTCCTGCCAGCGGGCGCCGAAGGAGTCGATGAACACATCAGGCACGAGGATCTCCAGTCTCGAAGGGGTGGAGACGCCACAGAGCGACCGCCCGGCCGGATCGGGCGGGCGGCGCTCTGGCGACGGTGAGGAGAGTCGGGGGAAGGCAGGCAGCGACGGGGCCCCGGGGCGGGCGGTGTGGGTGCCGCCGCTACTTGCGACCGGGGGTCAGCCGAGCAGGTAGTGGACGCGGGTGGCCAGGTCGTCGGTCGGCTCGGCGTCGTCCAAGAGCCAGTCACCTTCTGGCTGCCGCTCGAAGGTGACCCAGCGGGACCGCAGCCTGGCCAGGGCCCGGTCGTCCAGGGACAGGTCGTACGCCTGGGCGTAGGCCGCCAACGCCTGCGCGGCGCGGTCCGGGTCAGTGATGAGGATGACGAGGTCGCCGCCGTCCAGCTCGACCACCGGCACGCCCGCGTAGCTCTCCGCCGACAGGCTCTCCGCGGTGGTGGGTAGGAAGCGGCCCACCGGCAGGGGAGCGGGCCCGTGTTCGCCTGTGTCGAGCGCCTTGGTCCTCTGCTGCATGTCGGGATCTCCTCCGGGGGCCGGGCTGCATGGGCCGTGTCGTGCCGGGGTGACAATCAGGCGGCGGGCTTGGTAGAGCGGGAGCGGGGGGAGTGCTGCGCGTGGGCCAGGAGTTCGCGGTTGCGGCGTTGCTGCGCGGCGGTGAGTGGCCTGGTCTGCTGCGGGCCGTGCCGGTGCCACAGCGACGAGGCCGGGGGCTCCAGGTAGGCGAGCGCACGATCGACAGCTTCGCGGTCGCGGTTGGTACTGATGCTCATGGGCCTCCGTCCGGAGGGAGAGGATGTTCAGCCGTGTTCCTGGTCTGTGCCGCCCTTGGGCCGGTCGGCGAGCGCCCCGTGGTGCCGGTCCGGGAGTGGGGCGGGCGCGGCGGGGGCTCGGGCGGTGCGGGTCCGGGGCGGCTTCGGCAGGTCACGGGCGTAGGTCGGGGAGCTGCTGGAGGACTTGGTCGACCAGGTCCGCGGTGGGCTTCCAGGGCCCGAGGTGTCCGCGGGCGGGGATCGGCAGGGCGAGCTCCTGGACGTCGTCGAGCTCGAGGTGCCACCGGCCGGGCTCCGACCACGGCCCGCAGGGTGGCGCGCTGTCCGGGTCCTGGTGGCAGCCGGTCAGCCGGGCGACACCGATAACGGCGCCGGTGGGCAGCTCGCTGCCCCGGATCGTGCGGGCGACCGGCGGCAGGCGCAGGGCGGCTCGGTCGGTCTGCTGGCTGGTGTGCAGGAGCATCCAGCCGCGCCAGGGCCACGGGCGGGGCCGGTTCTCGATCCGCTTGTCGCCGTGCAGAATGCAGGCCGCCCTGGGCTGCTTGATGCTGATGCCGCGGATCCAGTCGCCCGCCGGCGGAAGGGCTCCGGTGCTCATGCCGCTCGCCCCCATGCGCCGTGCCCGGACGCCCGCTCCGGCGCCCGTTGACGGACGGGAGCGAGGTGTGGGCGGTGGTGGCGAGGTGGGCACGGCCGGAGTGCTTGCCGTCGTACAGCGCGGCGTCGGCCGTCCGCTGCAGGGCGGTCAGGTCGCGGGTGCCGACGACGTCGGGTGTTGCGGCGCCGACCGAGGCGGCGACGTCGAGGGTGCGGCCGTCGTCCAGGGTGACCGGGGTATGCAGCATCCGGACTAGCTGGTTGAGGCGCTGCTGGCGGCGGTCGGCGGGAAGCCTCAGGACCACTGCGAACTCGTCGCCGCCGAGGCGGCCGGCGGCGACGCGGGGGCCGGCCCACGCGGTGAGTCGGGTACCGAACGCGGCGAGGACGGCGTCCCCCGCCGCGTGGCGGGCCGTGTCGTTCACAGCCTTGAAGTGGTTTTCCCGGACTACGGCGCCGAGGCTTGTGTGACTGATGGCAAGATCGCCTTTCATGACTTCCGTTCCGTGGAGTACTCACGCTGTCGACCTCCAGCCCGGCAGTGTGATCAAGAGGTTTCGGCGCGAGAGGCGTGAGGGGAGCGAGCGGGAGTGGCGTGCGCTGACCCTGCTCGCTGCGTATGCACCGGACTTGGCCCCTGTGCCGCAAAGCGCGGACCTTGTGGCCGAAGAGCCGGTCGTGGTGATGTCGCGCCTGCCAGGTGAGCCGCTTCGAGGACAGTCGCTCAGCGCTCAACAGCTGAAGGCCCTGGCTGCTGCGGCAAGTGAGCTCTATGCGGCCGTGCCTGCGGACATCCTGAGCGAAATCCCTGTCAGGCCCGGTCGCCAGCACGCACTCATCGCCCAGATTCGTGCTTGGGCGCCGCAAGCTCGTCCACGAGTCAGCAGTGAGGTGGGCGATGCCATGGACCGCGGCCTTGCATGGCTGGCCCACTCGGAGATGGACCGTGTCGACCAGCCGAATGTCCCTCTGGTCTTCGGTCCCGGCGACGGTAATCTCGCCAACTATCTCTGGGACGGCTCGCGCGTGCGGGTCGTCGACTTCGAGGACTCTGGTCTCAGCGACCGTTCTTTCGAACTGGCAGAGATCACCGAGCACGTTGCCAGCTGGATCGACCAGCCTCTCGATGTTGAGGCGTTCTTGGGCCAGTTCGAATTGAATGCTGCCGAACGTGTTCGGCTTCCGGAGGTCCGCAGGTTGCTGGCACTCGTGTGGTTGTTCCTGCTGTCCTTCGACGACCCTGAACGCCCTCGTAATCCGCCAGGAACGGCCGAGCGGCAAGCGGCCCGGCTGTCCGCGCTTCTCGCCTGAGACCACGCTCCGGTCTTCGGCCCCAGAGCTCAGGTGGCATTCGAGGCACCATGATCGTGCTCTGGACGCGAGGCGCAGCGTGAAGTGGGCCGCGCCTCGCGTGTGTCAAGGTTTCCTGATCTGCGGGATTCCGAGATCGGCGATCCGGGCTGTGTTCTGGTTTCGGGTTCGATCCAGGTCGGTCAGCTTCTTGCGTGCGGCTTCGAGGCTGACACGGAGGCCTTCGGCTTCGCCAAGCCATCCGTCGGTCTTGGCCTCGCCGGGGTAGAGGTCGGCGATTCGGTGCATCGTCAGGCCGGGCAGGTAGGCGACGGGACAGCCCATGTCCCGGGCCACCGCCAGCGGCAGGGCGCCGATCGAGGCCGGCTGGTCGACCACGACCAGCACCGTTCCGTGCTTGGCCTGGAGTTTCGCGAACAGCTCCCTGAGCTTGGGCTCGGTGTTGGGCAGCCGCTTGTCGAACGCCTTCTTCCCAGCCGGGGGGACGGCGGCGGCGTGGTGTTCGCCCTTGCCGACGTCCAGGCCGAGGAAGACGTCGATGTCGCCGGTTTCGATCACGTGCGTCCTCCGGTCGTGCTCCACCCGGCTGTCCACGGCACCGATCGCCACATCCACATTACGAAGAGCCTCCCGACCTGCGAACAGGCTGGTGGGCATGCCCCTAATCAGCGGTCTGTCAGTGCCTCCGGGCCCGGTGACACCACCCCCCGTATCATGGTTAACAAGGGGGGAGTCATGCTGGGCCCGGAGGCCGGGAGCCCCATTGCGGAGCCACCAAAAAGGTATTGGGGGTACCGCGGGTGTCAGTGGGCTTCGGGCGTCTTCAGCTCGACAGCCATCCAGGTCCAGGTGACCTGGTCGATAATGCTGTTGTCCTCGGACAGGACGTTCCAGGGGTCCATCCAGCTTCCCCCGGCGTGGTTGCGGGCCTGGCAGGAGCAGGTGCACCGCCAGCCCTGGGCGCGCTGGCACTGCCAGTAGCACTTTTCGTTCTCGTTGTACTCGCGGCCGATCGACAGGTTCGGGTAGCGCCGAAGAAGCTCGTCTGCGAGGTCGATGAAGTGGACGTCGGCCATGGTCCAGCAGGCATGCTCCGATTCCCACCTGGGGCGGACCTGCTTGCCGAGTAGATCCTGGATCTTCTCTTCGTGGAGCACCTTGTTGGTCTCGGGGAGCCAGTAGGCCATGCGACGGCGGGCAAAGAGGGCGATGGTGGGGTAGGTTTCGCCGTCCCAGCGCGGAAACCAGACGGGCATGGCCATGGGTGTGAGAGATCCGCTCAGCTCGCGGGCGAGCTTCACCTGCTTGGCCTCGCGGGTGCGGAGGATTCCGCTGGCTGTCAGGCCCGATGCCCAGCAGTTCTCCGTCTGGCCGGACGGGGTGTGGATGTACATCTTCTTCCAGTTGGGCGAGATGAACGTTCTCTCGCCGCAGATGGGGCACGTGGTGCCCTGGGCGCCGGACTGGCCCATGGGATGTCTCCTTCAGGTAACGGGTACGACGGTGACGCCGGTCTCCTCTTTCAGCCCCCACGCTGCTCCCGCCCGCAGCGGCTCCTCTGGGTCCAGGCGCCCGGAGGGGAACTGGAAGTATTCCTGCCAGACGGGCTTTCCGCATCGACTACCGAAGCGGAGCCGCTGTACGGGAAGACCCGGGCGGCCATGCTCGCGGCAGGCCGGGAGCAGAGAACTGCCGGCACCCAGGCCGGGGTAGCGCAGTGGAGCGCGATGGCCCGTCAACTGCTGATGGTCAAGCGGGCGAGCCGACGCGGACGCAGTGTCCGAACGGCGCCGGCCAGGGATGTTCGTGGGGTGGTCAGCCACGGTGGGCTACTCCTTCGAGGAGGTCACGCTGCGTACCGGAAATCGTGCGGGCTGCTCGGGGCGGCCTGCGCCGTACTCGACTCCCGGCCGGGTGGGCGGGGTTCGAGTGCGACGCGGGGTGCCGGGTGCTCAGCGGATGTCGTTGCGAGTGCGGGCGAAGAACATGCCGCGCGTGCTGCTGTTCACCTGGATCTCGGTCTTCTGGGTGACCGGGCCCTTGTAGACCGACGTCGGGCCGGCCTTGCGGGCCTTGCTGACCGCGCAGCCGATCGCGGTGGTGAGCATCGCGGCGCCTGCGAAGGGGAGGGTGACCATCAGGACGCCGTAGAGGGTGACGGAGGCGAGGCCCTGGAGGACCAGCCAGGCGCAGCAGCCGAGGCCGACCGAGCCGGCGCCGACGCCGATGGAGGCGACGGCGGTGCCGGCGGCCCAGGCGGGGACGATGCGGTGGTCGGGCTGGGGGACGGGCGGGGTGGGGCCGTGGGTGGGCAGGGGGGTGTCGTCGCGGTAGTGGGTCGCGGTGGGGGCGGGGTGGCTGGGCTGGTAGGCGGCGGCGAGGATGCGTTCGGCCTCGGCGGCGGCTTCGCGGTCGGTCAGCGGCAGGTGGGCGGTGGGCTGGGGGAGGGGTTCCACTGGGGGCTCCGTACGGGGTTTTGAGGGCATGCCGGACAGGCGCTGCCGGAGGGGTCCGGCAGCGCCTGGCGGATGGGGCGGGGTGGGTCAGGCGTTGCTGAGGCGTTTGATGGCGTCCAGGGCCTCGCGGGGCGAGGAGAGGCCGGCCCGGCTGCCGCGGTTGCTTGGGGGCCGGTCTTCGTCGCTGTCCTCGTCGTCCTCGATGTCGCCGAATTCGCCGGGGCGTGGGGGCTGGGTCCAGTCGAACCACAGGCCGCGGGCGTCGAGTTCGGTGATCTCGTGGTCGGTCAGGGGCGTGATGGTGTCGGGGAAGTACGGGTCGAGGCTCTGCTTGAAGTCCATGAAGAGGGTGCGCAGGACTTCGGGGTGCTTGCCTTCGACGATCCAGCCGGCGCCGCCGGTGTTGGAGTCGGCGGGGGGCTCGGGTTCGCCGCGCATGACGCGCTCGATGCGGCCGGCCTCGGAGGTGGAGAAGGAGCGGGGGAGGGGGTCGGGGATGTTCTCCCCGGCGATCCCGAGGGTCTTGAACATCTCGTTGACCTTCTTGGGGGCGACCTTGAGGACGACGGGGATGCAGTTCTCGCGGAGGTTCTCGCACAGGAGCTGGGTGAAGCCGTCCTGGACGTAGATGGACTGGCCGGCGACCTTGATGCCGACGGCGTACTTGCGGCCCTTGACGGAGACGGTCTCGGCGAGGTCCATGATCTCGTCTCCGTACAGGGGGTGGCGGGCGGCGGAGAGGAACTCGTCGAGGTAGCCGGAGAAGGGTGAGTAGGGGCAGCCGGGCCGGGTGGGGTCCCATTCGTGGATCTGGCCGTCGTCCCAGAGCATCTCGCCGCGGATCTCCATCAGCGCGGCCATCGTGCGCAGGAGCCGGACCATGTAGAGGGCGCCGACGCCGTAGCGGGCGGTGTGTTCGCCCAGGGCGAGGGTTTTCTCGTCGGGGGCTTCGGTGGCGAGCATGACGACGGCGCCGAAGAGGGCGTCGGCGGCGATGTGCAGGGCCATCAGCTGGGTCTTGCCGCCGCCGGAGGGGGCGACGAACAGGCCGTGCGCGGCTCCCCGGTCGGTGTAGACGCGGTTGCGGGCCGGCTGCCCGTTACCGAGGTAGCCGGTGACCCACCGTCCGTCCTTGTCGGGGGTCAGCAGCTCGCGGGTGGCGGGGAAGGTCTGGGCCAGGGGCGAGGTGTCCCACAGGGAGACCAGGACCTGGTTGCCGTCGGTGGTGACGAACAGGCGGCCCTCGTCGTACTTCGTCTTCAGGACGGCGGCCAGGGCGTGCTGGTCGACGCGGGCCTCGCCCAGCTCCTCGGGGACCTGGGCGACGTAGTGGGTGACCTTGCGGTCCTCGTCGCGGACCTTTTGGACGAAGGAGGAGCCGGGGACGGGCCCGGTGGCGATGTGGTCGTCCCACCATTCGCGGGTGGTGGGCGCCTTGCGGCGCCGGGCGGCGGCCTCGGGGGTGATGCGGACCTCCAGCCAGCCCGGCCCGCCCTGCCGGCCGTCGCTCTGGCGCTGCACGGGGGCCAGGTGCACGTCGGTCTCGTCGACGCCGACGGCGGCGGCGACCTGAGCCTTGGTCAGGCCGCTGATCGGGCGGCCCTCTTCCAGCGCGCGCACCAGCAGGGTGCAGTCGATGTCGTAGCCCTCGTGGCGGTCGGTGGTGATGACCAGCGTCCGGCCTGGGAGCCCCGCCCGCTCCCACATGCTCCGGACACCCCGGGTGAACGGGTCGGGGTGGTCGTCGGGGTGCGGGGAGGCCGGCTCCTCCACGCTCTCCGCCTCGATGTCCTCGGGCTCGGCGGCGGTGAGGGCCGGCGGCGGGGTGGGGGCGGCGAGGGCGGGGGCCAGGCGGCGGCGGTGGCGGGAGAGGGGGGCGATGAGCCAGCCGCAGGCCAGCCAGCCGGCCGCCAGGCACGCGTCGATGCCCCAGCCGGTGGTCGTCATCGCGGTGATGTCGACGGCGAGGGCGGTGACGAGCGGGGAGTTGCGCATGAGCTTGCGGCCGGTGCCCTCGTCCGCGGCCACGGCGGCGACGGCGCCGCCGACGCCGACCGCGCCGGCCAGCAGCAGGCCGACGTTGAGGGGGCCGTCGGGGGCCAGGTTCGGGGCGGCGGCCAGCAGGGGCGCGGCCGCGGTGTAGGCGAGGCGCTCCAGGACGACGCTGCGGGGCGTGGGGCGGATGGACACCGGAAGTTCTCCTTGGGGTCGGGCAGGAGGGCCGGTCCCGCTGGCGGGGCCGGCCCTCCTGGGGTGGGGGTCAGCGGTTGAAGAAGCCGGGCTTGGGGGTGCGGTGCCGACGGCCGGAGCGGACCTGGTCGAGGGGCTGGTACATGCGCTGGTGGAGGGTCTGGGCCTGGTGCGCCTTCTCGGCCAGGCTCTGGCTGCTGCGCGCGGTTTTCTTCGTCGCCTTGTGGGCGGTGGCGAGTGCGGAGCTGGTCTCCTCGGTGAGCTCGACGAAGACGCTGTCGAGGTCGGCGCGGGCGATGGCGGCGGCTGTGGAGGCGGCCTCCTCGCCGTTCTGCTTCATGCGCTTGGCGGAGTGCTGCAGGGAGTCGCTGATGGCGTCCATGGTGGCCGCGAGGTCCTTGAGGCGCTGCTGGACGGCGGCGTACCGGTTGTCGTCCCAGACGGCCGAGGTGCGACGGAGCCCGCCCCCTGCGCCCTTCAAGGTGCTGGCGCCGCGAGGGGCGGCGGAAGCGGGGGCGGGGGCGGACCGGGGGGTCAGTTCGGGCATGGAGGTGTCCCTTTCGGTCAGTCGTGGTGGACGGCGGCGGATGCCTGGGCGACGCCGCCCTCGTCCATGGCGGCCTGGTCCTGGCGGTAGACGCGGGCGACTTCCTGGGCGGCCTGGGCGGCGGCTCGAACAAGGCGTCGTAGTCGGCGAGATCATGGCCGAAGATACGGAAGGAATCGAGCAGCGCACCCCGGCCCGCCATGATCTCCGCGCGGCCGC
>NZ_JBEYXW010000047.1:0-37958 GCF_040645195.1 Saccharomonospora sp. NPDC046836 | reverse complement strand
CGCACACCGGCGCCACGACTCCGCCACCCGGTACGAGTGACATCCCTCCCTCTCCTTCCTGACCTACCCCTGACGCCCGAAAGGCGGTCACGGGTCCTCGGACACGCCTGCAAGGCAGTAGCGCCGCCAGCGATCTGACCCCGCCTATACCGGCGGGGTCACTCCTTGTCCTGAACCCCGGACAATTTGTGCCTCAGTTCTCCCACGAGTCTGTTGATGTCGGCCATCGTCTTCAAGGACAAGATCTCGCTGCCGCGTGCCGCCAGGCCGAGGACCTGTCCCTGTTGGATCGAGCTGATGAAACGGACAGCCTCCAGGAACTCCTGGATCATGGGGCTCAGCTCGGCGTCATCGCCGAACAGCCAGGGGGGAACCTGGAAGGCGTGGGCCAGGCCGGCGCGCACCTCATCCGATGCCTCGGTTGCCGTACCTTCGCGCAGTTCGCCGATGCCCTCGGCGGTGACGGCTGCCGTCGGCGCATGCTGATTGACGAGCTGCGCAATCTCCGCGTCGGAGAGTGCCTTCTCGCCGGTGGAGCCGTACTGCAGGAGAAAGTTGATCTTTTCTCCGACTGTGCGAGGCGCGGCTTCTTGATCGTCACGCGGGGAGGTGGTGCGAATGCCGAACGACCGATCCTGCGCCGCGAGCAGCTCCTCCTCGGTCACCCCGTACGCCACCGCCAGCGGCTTCACATAGCTGGCGTTGAGCCTGCGCCGCCCGGACTCGGCATTGCCCACCGGCCCCCGGCTGGCCCCGATGATTTCGGTCGCCTCTGCCACGCTTAGGCCGGCGTCGCACCGCAGAAGCTGTAGGTCCGGAGGTCCCTCATGAGGGAACAGTTCGTCGAGCGGCTCGTCGAGCGCTGTTGCGATCGCCGGCAGCTTCTCGCCCTTGGGGAAATCCTTCCCGGATTCCCATCGTGCGACGGTGGCGCCGCTGACGCCCACCAGCTCGCCCAGCTGCCTCTGGTGCATGTCCCTGCGCCGGCGGACAGCCCGCACGAGGCTGCCGTCGAACTGACGAGGGGGCACTGGCACTCCTGCTGCGTGGTGGCGATGGGCTCGGTGTCGGGGTCAACTGTAAGCCAGGGTTGATGCATTTTCGAAACTGACGTACGTTTCCGTACCGCACCTGTTGATCAGGGCCGATTCTACGATGCCAGCCTCTGGGAACCCCTATGCCTATTCCTCTGTCATGACTGCTCGCGCAGCAAGCGCCTGGACTGCGTCTAGGCGGCGCGGATCCATGTCGACATCGCCTGCGCGAAACCAGCCGACACCGGGTGAGCCGACCGCAAACGATCTTTTCGGCAACGGGATGGACTTGTCCGCGGGGTCTACGTATGTTCGTCGTCCCACGCCGGGCAGGGCCCCGGAGAAGGGCCGATGACCAGCGGAAAGGAGGCGGGACGGATGCCGGCATACGACCCGTGACCTGGTCCGGAACTGAAACCGGCGCCGAGGAGCTACCAACTCCCCAGGCGCCGGGCTGGCACCCCGAAGGGCGCCAATTGCACATCACGCGGGCGGCAGGGCTTCTTGCACGAGACCGTCGCACCGCGCTCCTACGAACAACGGAGTATCGCATGCTCGCCACGCCGAGCGGAAGCCCGGCCTGCGCGGACGACGTCCGTCCACGCCGCCTCGCCGCCCAGCTCGCCGACATGATCCCGGGCGCGGCCACCATCCGGGTCAGTCTCACCGACCCGACACAGACGTGGCCTCACCTCCATGCCGTCGTCAAGGACGAGGCCGGGAGGACCGTAGAGCTGGGTCGCCCCACCGCCAGGGTCGCAGCCCGCTGGATCCTGCGGGTCTGGCCAGAGGTGGACTGGATGCGCCCGCACACCTTCCGCCTCGCCGACGCCACCCTCACCCGCAGTGCCCTGGTCGCCGCCGAGCGGGGCCGCTGACATGGCCCGGATCCGAACCGTCAAGCCGGAGGCGTTCACCTCCGAATCACTCGCCGAAGTGACCGTAGCGGCCGAGAGGACCTTCTTCGGCCTGCTTACCCAGGCAGACGACCACGGCCGCCACCGGGACAACGCCGCGATCATCGCAGGGCTCCTCTGGCCCCTGCGTGCCGAGCACACCTCGGTCCACGTCGAGGACGACCTCCACCAGCTCGCGAACGCCGGACTGATCTGCCGGTACACGGGATGCGACGGCCGCCGCTACCTCCACATCGTGACCTGGTCCGAGCACCAGAAGATCGACAAGCCGAGCCAGTCGCGCCTGCCCTCGTGCCCACAGCACCAGGCTGCCGACCGGTGCGCACCGTGCAAGGGCTCCTGCACCCGGAGGGCGGAGGGCTCGCCCACCACTCCCCGAGGACTCGCCGAGACCTCGGGGAGGGCACACCGAGCCCTCGATCTGCCTGCCGTACGCGCCTCGACGGTGCCGGACCAGGCAGACGGGCCAGCCGCTTACCGGCAGGAGGCTGCCGACGGAGCCATCAGCGCACCCGAGCGGGCCGACGTTAAAAGTGCAGGTCAGAGGGTTGTCTCCGAAGGCTCCCCGAGCCTTCCCCGAAGCCTCCCCGAAGGCTCGGCGCCTGGATCTAGGATCCTGGATCCTGGATCTCTTGTCCCTACGGGGCGCACAGCGCCCGCAGCCGGCATCTCCGCCAAGGACCTCGTCGGGGAGTACGTCGCCGGGTGCGACCAGCGCCCCCCGAGCGACGTGATCGGGCACCTCGGGCGGATCACCAAGAAGCTCCTGGACGAGGGCATCGCACCGGAGCACATCCGAGCCGGGCTGGCGAACTTCGCGGCCAATCCGAAGCACCCGAGCGTGCTGACCAGCATGGTCAACGAGGCGATGAACGCTCGCCCCTGCGGTTTGGCACGGCCGGGAATCCGGCCTAACGTGCCCGCCCACCAGGCGTGGACCAACCCGGCCAACGCTTCTGCCGCCTACGCCGAGGAGCTGTGATGCACACCCGCCGCCGCGAACCGCAGCTCCTCAGCAACGAAGCCATCCTGGAGCGCATGGCGAGGATCCTGGCCGCCCGCAACATCGACCCGGCCGACGCCACGCTCCCCGACGACGCCGAGCCGGTCTCCCCGCTCGACGCCCTCCTGACCGGGATGCCCCCGCGCTACCAGGCGGCTGTCGCCGATCACCCCATGGTCCTGGACTGGGTCGGGAAGGTCACCGAGGCGGCCGTCGCCCCCAGCCGAGGAGCCCGACGACAGGTCACCACCGGGCCCAGCCTGCTGATGGCCGGAGTCGTCGGCGCGGGCAAGACACACCAGGCGTACGGTGCGGTCCGAGCGCTGGTGCAGAGCGGCGTCGGTGTTCGCTGGCGCGCCACCACCGCAGCCGACCTCTACGCCGATCTCCGACCCCGGCCCGGGGTCGACAGCGAGCGAGAGCTGGCAGCCGTCAGCCGCTGCCCGCTGCTGATCATCGACGACCTCGGCGCGGCCAAGGCCAGCGAGTGGGTCGAGGAAGTGACGTACCGGCTGGTCAACCGGCGGTACAACTACGAACTCCCCACGCTGATCACCACCAACCTGGCGATCAAGGACCTGCGCTCCTACCTCGGCGACCGCGTCGCCAGCAGGCTCGCGCAGATGACTACCCGAGTCGAGTTCGAGGCCGTCGACCGGAGACGCCACAGCGCCGCCGCCTGACCCTCCACAGGCCACCCCGCCGGACCGCGCCCCCGCAGCGCCGTCCCGGGCGCCTACCGCCAGCGCACCTCTCCGCCGACGCCCTGCGCGCGGAGAGCGATCGGAGCACCCCGCATGACCAGCACGATGAACGGCCCCGCCCACCACCGTCAGCTCGGCGACCACACCTGGCAGGCCGACGCCGTCTGCCAGAGCACCGAGTACAACCCGGTGGACCCCGAAGTCTTCTTCCCCGAACCCGATGAGACCGCCAAGATCGCCACGGCCAAGGCCCTGTGCGGCCAGTGCCCGGTCCGCCGCACCTGCCTGGACGCCGCTCTCGAAGGGGGCGACACCGACGGGATCCGGGGCGGACTGACGGAGGAGGAGCGCGGGCCGCTGCACGAGAAGCTCGCCAGCCGCCTCGACTACAGCCGCGTCAACGCCACCATCGCCGGGCGCGACGTGCACCTCACCCATGCGGAGCGCCGCGCGGTCGAGCACGCGGCCTACCGCCACGGGGTGACCGAGCAGCGCCTGGCCTGGCTTATGAAGGTCACCGAAGAGCACGCCAAAAAGCGCTACCGCGAGATCCGCCGAGCCGAGCGCAACCGAACCCTCAACCAGCCCACCACGAACACTCCGCCCCCCGAGACCAGCGGCGAGCGCCTGATCCGCGACGACTTCGGGACGGCGGCATGAACACCGCGAGCGCGCCGAAGACGGCGCACATATCCGGGTGGGACCGTGCGGCCGTCGTCGCCCTCGGGGGCGCGGGATGCGCGCTGTCGTACGACGCCCTGCAGCAGATGGCCGTCGCCATCCACATCCGGGGCTTCCTCACCTACCTCTTCCCCCTGGTGATCGACGGGTTCATCGCCTACGGCATCCGAGCCCTCCTGGTTCTGCGCAGCGCACCCCTGCGCGCCCGGCTCTACGTCTGGACGCTCTTCGGCACGGCCACCGCAGCCAGCATCTGGGCCAACGCGCTCCACGCGGTCCGCATCAACCAGGACACGGTCGCCGGCACCGGACTCCGGCTCGGTGACGCGGTGGTCGCGGTGCTCTCCACCATCGCCCCGCTCGCACTGGCCGGAGCGGTCCACCTCTACATCCTCATCGCCCGGGGCCCGGTCAAGGACACTGACCGGCAGAACCGCGGTCAGCCCGGCCACCTCGGTCAGACCGACCGGGGCGACGCCATCGAGGTCACCCGGACCAACCGAGCCGGTCAGCAGCGGCCAGCGGCCGGTCAGGTCAAGTCCGGTCAGCCAGTCACCTCTCCGACCGACCGGCTGCCGCCGCCCCTGACCGACGAAGACACCGCCACCCAGTCACTGACCGGAGACTCGACCCCGGCGGACAGCGGCCAGTCGGCCACCGACCACCGCGACCGGAGCCACGGTGCCCCTGACCTGCAGGGACAGACGGACAAGGGGCGGACGGTCGCTGACCGCCCCGACAGCGCGGCCCCGGTCGGTGATGACCAGGGCAGCCCGGCGGCGGTCACTGCCCCGCCGGTCACCTCGCCGCCGGTCACTGACCGGGCCGCCCGGCCGACCGGTGACCGGCGTCCTGACCCGGACACCGAGAAACTGCTGAAGATCGCCCGGTCGGCGGTCAGGGCCGAGGACAAACTGACCCGCAAGGTGGTCGCCCAGGCGATCCGAGGTCAGCAGATCCCGCTGTCCAGCGACACCCTGACCGCGCTGATGGCGCAGCTGCGCGAGCAGCACCGCCAGCCGGTCACCTCCTCCCGGCCCTGACCGAACCTCCACGGAGCGGGTGACCAAGCCGGTTACCCCGGCCGGTCACCCGCTCCGCATGTCTCCGAGATATCCCGCCACAGCAGAAGCGGAGAGCACCCGATGCGCACTCACCCGGCCACACCCGCCGAAGTCGACTCCTGGCTGACCGTCCTGCACCAGCATGGACACCTCCACCGCGCCCGGTCCGGCCCCGACACCACCTGGATCGTGCAACGAGAGCAGCACGACCGCCCCTGGACCCTGCACCACCCGGTCCTGGCCATGGACTGGATCGAGGAACTCGTCCGCGAAATCCAGCAGCAGGACCCGGAGACGAGTCGGTGAACACCAACGACCCGGTGGCCACCCCCGCTGGACAGCAGCGTGACCCCATCACGGCTCCTGGCGGAGCAAGCTATCGCGTACGACGGTCCTACGGCCCGTCGTACGCACCTGCCCCCGCCCAGGAGGGCGAGGGAAGCCCGGCTGGTCCCCGAGCGAGGGCGCACGGGGACCAGCCGGGCAACCGACACCAGGGGGCGCCGGTCACCGGGGGAGAAGCAGGTGACCCTGCCGACCGCGAGCAGCCGAGCCCGAGCACGCCCGCCTTTCCCGACCGCACCCCGCGCCGCCGTAGCCGCAACCCGAGCGAGCGCGCCCGCAAGACGACCACCCGCCTCTCCGACACCGAGAAAGCCGAGATCACCGACGCCGCCACCCAGCGCGGCGTTACCGTCGCCCGCTTCCTCGCCACCGCCGGCCTGAGCGCCGCCCGCGGACGCGCCGCCATGCACAGCAACGACCAGCTCGACACCGCCATCGACGAACTCGCCGCTCTACGCACCGCGCTGGCCCGGATCGGCAACAACATCAACCAGATCGCCTTCGTCCTCAACAGTGGTGGCCAGCCGCGCGCCGGTGAACTCGAACACGCGCTGGGCGCGCTGACCGGACTTCTCGCCCGCGTCGATGACGCGGCGAATGACCTGGTGACCCGGCGGCTGTGATGGTTCCCGACATCGGACGCGGCTCCCGCACCCACGGCCTCCTCGTCTACCTGTACGGCCCCGGACGGCGCGAGGAGCACACTGACGCACACCTTGTCGGCTCCTGGGACGGCTTCGCCCCCGACCCCGGCCGCGACACCGGCCTCGACCCCGACCCGAAGGTCACCCTCGCCCGGCTCACCGCCGCCCTGGACCTGCGGGTCAAGCAGGCCAGCGACCGCGCGCCCGCCAAGCACGTCTGGCACTGCTCGGTCCGCACCGCCCCGGGGGACCGGCGGCTGGACGACGAGGAGTGGAACGCCGTCGCCCAGCGCATCGTCCACGCCACCGGCATCGCCCCGGCCGGAGACCCCGACGGCTGCCGGTGGATCGCCGTCCGCCACGCGGAGGACCACATCCACATCGTCGCCACACTCGTACGCGGCGACCTGCGCAACCCGCGCCTGAACTACGACTTCAACAAGGCTCAGGCCGAATGCCGTCGCATCGAGAAGGAGATGGGCCTGCGGCACCTGAACGCCGGCGACGGAACCGCAGCGAAGAATCCCAGCAGCGCCGAGAAGTTCAAGGCCGAGCGCACCGGCCGCCCGGAGACCTCGCGCGAGACGCTCCGTGAGGCCGTTCGTCGAGCCGTGGCGGGAGCGGACTCGGAGGAGGAGTTCTTCACGCGGCTCCGAGAGGCGGGGGTACGGGTGAAGCTGCGGCACGCTCCGTCCGGTGACGCGCTCGGCTACAACGTGGCCCTGCCCGGCGACCGCAACCGCCACGGCGAACCGGTCTGGTACCCCGGCTCCAAACTGGCCCCCGACCTCTCCCTGCCGAAGATCCGCCTACGCCTGACCGACGGGGCCGCCGCGCCGAGCACGCCCGCGGTCGCCGCTGACCGGACGAACTGGTCACCGCCCGCCCGTCAACGACGCAACGCCACCGTCATCGCCGAGCGCTCGGCCACGCTCCTGGAACGCGACGAGGACGGCGAGGCCGCCGCCCAGCTCGTCGGCGTCGGAGAACTCCTCGACGCGGTGGCCCAGACCTCACCGGCCACCACCCGCGCCGAGCTGGCCGCCGCAGCTCGCGCCTTCGAGCGGGCGACCCGCAGTCATGTCCGCACCGAACGCGCCGACACCTGGGCTCTCCGCTCAGCCGCCCGGGGCATCGTCCAGGCCGGCGGGGCGCTCGGCCGAGGCGAGGACGGCGGCACCACCGCCATGCTCGTCTCCACCCTCGTCCTCGTCACCCTCGCCGCCGCCCGCTGGCACTCCGCCCGCGGACACGCCCAGCAGGCCCACGCCTCCCGACAAGCCGCCGCGCACCTGCGCACCGCCTACCGGCAGGCCGCCGCCACCCCGATGCGAGCGCTGCACGACGAAGGTCGGGCCCTTCCAGAAGCCCAGCGCCGCACGCACGAAGCCACCCTTCGCGCCGTCCTGCCGGAGAAGGCCGTACGGGCAGGGGGCATGGAAGCGAGGAGCGACGCCTTGGTCGCCACCCTCGCCCAGGCCGAGCGGGCGGGCCACGACTCCGAAGCCCTCCTGCGCCAGGCCATCGACATGCGCGAACTCGAAAGCGCCGATGACGTGAGCGACGTCCTGGTCTGGCGCCTGCGGCGCATCGCCCAGCTCCCGGCACACCCGGGTGACGGTGCCCGTCGTCCGCAGGCCGCCACCCGCCAGGCCAAGACGTCGAGCAGCCGCACCGGTGAACGGAACGCGACGGCAACCGCGCCGCTCGGGACCATGCAAGACCCCAACCGCCGCTCGCCACGTCGCTGACCAGGTCGAACCGGCAGCCGGTCACTAACCGAGCGGACGCTGCGAAAGGTATGGACAGCCGGTTCCACCGGCTGTTACGGATGAAAACAGGACCGACGACCGGGAGATGACGCTCGTGCTCAGAACCACCACCCGCACCACGGAGCCGGCACCCGCGCTGCCCGTCCTTCTCACTGGTACCGACCCCTTGCTGCAGCTCCAGGCGGAGATGCGGCCGGCCGACGGACCCGGGGCGATTCGCTGCGTCGGCCACTCACGCGAACTCGCCGTCGGGGGCATCCCCGTGATGTGCTCCGCCTGCCGTGCCCGACGCGACTGGCTGCTCATCAACCACGGGCGCAACGTCTGGGTCCGCTGCCGGTGCGGCAACCAGTGGCTCGAGCCCGAGATCAGCCGCGCCGACTTCGACGCCCTGGTCGGCGGCCCGCACGGGACGACCTACCCGAGTGTCGAGGCGGGCTTGGCCGCGCTCGGGTTCGATGGGGTATTCGCCGGCATCTACCTGGAGTAGGCAGGTAACGGGCTGGAGGCGCCACCGGGGTGACAGTGGCGCCTAACCCACCGTGCCGTTTTGCCGACAGACTGGCGCTGCACCTTGAACGTTGTCGCGTAACGGAACGTAACAGCAATGGAGTTAGTAGGTATCTGCTAAGTCCCGGTAAGGGCAGGCGAGCTAGCAGGCCCTGCACCATGGGGAGGCGCGTGTGGCCGAACGGCGGGGGGGATCCTACGGATCTTTCTGATGTCGAGTGGGCGGTGCTCGAACCGCTGGTGCCGCCCGCGATGCCGGGTGAGTGCCCACGCGAGCATCCGCGGCGGTAATTGATCGACGCATTGGCGTACTGGGTGCGGGCTGGCGGCTACTCTCTCGGCTGTGGCACGCGCCCGGCTTCACGCCCGCAATGGCAGAATCTCGTCGGCACGGGCAGACCGAGGATGCAGTCATCCGCCGCCCGCCCCGGGTCGGCGTCGGCCACGTCGGCGGCCGCAACGGATGCACCTGTGCCTGTTGTTGAGGATGAAACGAGCACTATTGTGGGTGTTTGCTGCACACTCGGGAGTACCCGTATGCGCAGTGCTGGTGCGGGTACCGCCTGAGACGAGATGGTCACAGGCCCTGGGGATGGGCAAGAGCAATATGTCTGCACAGCTGTGGTCGGACGAGCCGACCCACCTGGATCTTCTGTCTTTTGACGCGGTGGCCAAAACCGTGGTCCAGGCCGTCCTCGACGACGCCCTTGACCCGGTGACCGTCGGAGTCTCGGGCGCCTGGGGGAGCGGCAAGACCACCGTGCTCCGCCTCATCGAGGACGAACTCGCCCCCAAGCCGCCCGCAACGGACACGACCATTCTCGTGATCAGCACAGACCCGTGGCGCTACGACCCCGGTGTGGGCGCCAAGGAAACCCTGATCGGCGAGGTGCTCAGCGCCGTCGCCGCCGAGCTCGCCAAGAAGGAACAGCCAGAGGGCCGCGTCAGCCGCGCCCGGACGATGCTGACCAAGCTGCGCCAGCGAGTCGACTGGGCCAAGGCCCTGCAAGTGGCGGCCAAGACGTCCCTGACCCTGCAGCTGCCCTCCGTCGACGACCTCACCAGCCTGATCAACACCGAGCCCGGCAACGATGATGCCGACGCAGGCGACCCGCCCTCACGCGGACTCGGCGACTTCCGCAGTGATTTCCGCACACTGATGGAGTCCGCCGAACTCAGCCACCTCAGGCGCGTGGTCGTGCTGGTCGACGATCTCGACCGCTGCCTGCCCGACACGGTCGTGGACACGCTGGAGACCATCCGGCTGTTCCTGGCCGTGCCGAAGATGGCCTTCGTCGTCGCCGCCGACGAGCACCGGGTTGCCGACGCCCTGCGAGCCCGCTTCCCCGACCCCGGCAGCGGACAACAGTCAGCACAAGAGAGATACTTCGAGGAACCGGCCAGCCTCTACCTGCACAAGATCGTGCAGACCACGGTGCCGCTGCCCACCCTGAGCCGCTTCGACACCGAGGCATTCCTCGTCCTGCTGCAGCTCTCTCAGCGCCTGACCGTCGAGGAACTCACCCCCTACATCGAGGCCTGCGTACACCTGCGGCTCGAGAAGGGCCTGCTGGACGACCTGGCCGAGGCCGTGAACGGCAACGACATCTTCGCCGAAATGGCCTTTGCCTCACGGATGACACCCATCCTCTACGAGAAGCTCCAAGGCAGCCCCCGCCGCATCAAGCGCTTCCTCAACGACCTGCGGGTGCGCCAGTCCGTCGCCGGCCATCGCGGCATCGAACTCGAGCCGGACATCGTGGCCAAGCTCATGGTTCTGGAGAAGCTGCTGCCCAACGCCTTCGCCACCGTCCTGGGGTGGCTGGCCCGCGGCGAACTGCGCTCCCGCATGGCCAAACTGGAGACAACCGCCGGCCGGCCCGCCCCCGAACACCACATTGCCGCCGACCCCGCTCCCGGCGACGCCGCTTCCCCTTCCCCGGGACAGCAACCGACGCCGGACGAAGGCGAGAGCGAGCCGGTCACCTTCGACGACGACCTGATCCGATGGGCCAAACTTCCCCCCGACCTCGGCCCCGTGGACCTGGCCCCCTACCTCTACCTGGCAGCCGCGTTCACCGGCGAGCAGCTCCTCGACGCCGGACTGCCCGGCCGGCTGCGCGACATCGCGGCCAACCTGCTGTCCAGCGTGCGCTTCGACCAGCGCCGGGTCACCGAAGCCGACATCACCGCGCTCGGCGAGGACGACGCCCTGAGCCTGGTCGAATACCTCGGCCGGGCCGGCCGAGACCGGCCTACCGAACAGACCGCAGCCGTACGCAGCCTGGTTCGCATCACCACTGCCTACCCGGCCAGCGCCGAGCGGGCCACCCGCCTCCTGCAGTCCATTCCTGCCCGAGAATTGCAACCGGCCACCATCCTGGTTCTCCCGTCCGCCGTCCCCGTCTTCCGCGGTGTGCTGGAGCACTGGAAGAGCCATGTCCCGGCCGGCCAGGACCAGATCGGGCGCACCCTCGACCACGCCCTGGGCACAGGAAGCGGCCGCTGATGGGCACCAAAGGCTCCTACACCGGAAACGGCACACCGGCCAGCAAACAACTGCAGCACAACGTCACCCAGTGGCTCGACGTTCTGGCCGGCTCCGGCCCCGGCGCGCCCTCACCCCAGCTCAACACCGATCAGTTGATCCCTGCCCTCGGTCTGTTCCGCCCCTCCGGCGGCCACGCCGACGGCCCCGGCGGCGGAGGTGCGGGAGCCGGAGGAGGCCGTAGCGGGGGAGGGGCACAGCGCAGCATCGCCCGGTCCTCACGCACCGCAGGCCGCGCCGCGGCCGCGGCCTACGCCTACCGCACCGGCAACGCGCAGGCTCTGCAGGAACTCGGCCTCGACTACGCACAACTGCAGGCCGCCGCCGACGACCCGATCGACTGGACCCGCCGGATCGTGGACGCGGCCTGCGGGCCACTCGCCGACGGCACCATCGAAGACCAAGAACGCCGCTTCGTCGCCAGCGAAGTGGCCCAATGGGTCCTGGAAGCCGGCAGCGACAGCACACCCCCCAGCCCCGACGAAGTCGTCCGGGAAACCCTGGCACTGATCATCTTCGAGGCGGTCATCAGCGAGACCGCGGCGACGATGAACGACGGCTCCCGCCCTGCCTGGGCCACTGCCAACGGCGAACGCCAACTGCGTGAGACCGCACGCGCCTTGGCGGACCGCGCCTTCCTCACGACCACTGGCCCCAGCACCACCGAGATCACCCAGGCCGTCGAAGAGGGCATCACCGCGATGCGGTCCATCTGGATGGAGCCCTGATGCCCGCCTACATCCTGCGCTTGGACGCAGACACCACCCACCCCATGCCTGACGACACCACCGCGTTCTGGTGGCCCGCCGGGGCCGGCGGCTCTTTCGTCTCCACCCTCGGACCGTCCCTGGGAGCCCTGGGCCCCGTCCCCGAACCCAATATCGAACTGGTCCGCCTGGCCACCCTGGTCTACGCCGCCGACCGTACCGCCCCCCGCCGCGCCGCCCGCTCCAACTGGAACCAGCGCACCTTCGAACTGGACGTCCCTGTCTACGACCCGGCCCGTTGGACCGCGGTGCGCGAACGCCTCGAAGCCCTCCTGGCTTTCCTGTCCGGAGACCGATGGTCAATCCGCTTCCACACCGCCGGTGCCCCGCACGAAGCCGTTCACGACACACCACACCCCGGGATCCGGCGCGTGGTCCTGCTCAGCGGCGGCGCCGACTCTGCCGTCGGCGCCCTGCACTCCCGCCACGACCTCGCCCCCGAGCAGCATCTGCTGCTCTCCCATGTCGGCGCCACCACCCTCGCCCCCATCCAGCGAACTGTCGCCGACACCATTGCCCACCTCATCGACGGCCCCTCACAGCCCCACCAGGCCCTGCGCTTCTCCCGCAAAAGCCATCAGCCCACCGGCACGAAACTGCCCAACGAGTACTCCACCCGCACCCGCTCCCTGCTCTTCCTCGCCCTCGGCCTGGCGGCCGCAGCAGTGGAAGAGGTCCCGCTGTGGATCCCGGAGAACGGCTTCGCTTCCCTCAACGTGCCGCTCACCGCCGACCAGCGCGGCGCCGTATCCACCCGCACCACCCACCCACTCTTCCTGCAGACCCTGGCAGCCATCGCGCACGACGCCGGAGCCCACGCACACATCCACAACCCCTTCGCCGCCCACACCAAAGGCGAAATGTTCACGCGGGCCGCCGAACTGGTCGGCCCTGCCGCAGCCACCCGGCTGCTCAGCAACACCCACTCCTGCGCCCACACCGGACACCGCACCCACCGCATCCCCGTACGCACCCACTGCGGCGTGTGCTTCGGCTGCCTGCTGCGCCGCGCCTCCTTCCGCGCCGCCCAGATGGAGGACAGGACCGACTACCTTCACACCCGCCACGCCGAGAACCTCAGCGCCTACCTGACCGGCAAGTCGGTCGAACCCTCCCTGCGCACCTTCCTCGCTCGCGGGCTGCGCCCGGCCGACATCACGACCCTGAACCTGCCCTCCGACTACTCCACCCGCCAGGCCTACGACCTGTGCACGCGGGGCGTCGCAGAACTGGAGTTGCTGTACCCATGAGGACGAGCGCACTGCCGCCGCTGGACCTGCACGCACACATCGACACCAGCGTCCCGGCCGACGACCTCGCAGGCCTGGGCGCCGTCATCTTCGCCGCCACCCGCTCCCTGACCGAGGCCACTGAGGCCGTCCAGCGGCACGACGACCGGATCATCTGGGGAGTCGGCGCTCATCCCGGACTCGCCCGCAGCCACACCGCATTCGACCCCGACACCTTCACCCAGCTGATCGCCCACACGCCCCTGGTCAGCGAGATCGGACTCGACGGCAAGAGCCGCGTCCCGCTCGAGCGCCAGCAGACCACTCTCCGCAGTGTGCTCGGCGTTCTGGAGCGCACCCCGCGCATCGCCAGCATCCACAGCTACGGCGCCTGCAAGCAGGTGCTCGACGAACTCGAACGTGCCCCGGTCCCTGGCATGGTCCTCCACTGGTGGCTCGGCGCCCCGGAACAGACCGCCCGTGCCGTCCGCCTGGGCTGTTACTTCTCCGTCAACGTCTCCGCCGCACGCAAAACGGCTCTGCTGCAGACCATCCCGCTCGATCGTGTGCTGACCGAGACCGACCACCCCTTCGGCGACCGCAGCTCCGCTCAGCCACTGCCCGGCAACGTCGCCGCCGTGGAGCAGACCCTGGCACGCCATCATCGGACAACGCCCAGGGATATTCGCCAGACCGTATGGCACAACCTGGCTGCACTCGTGAGAGACACGCGTTGCGCAGCACACTTCAGCCGGCACGTGCGGTCTCATCTTGCATCGCTCCCGCCTCGTTGAGCGCTCAGCGGGTGGGTGCCTGAGCCGCCGGAGAGTGCTGCCTCGTAGCGGGGAAGGTCCCTCCGGGATCCAGGCCTGGAGTTCCCTACAGCATGCGGTCTTGTCATTCCAGGAGCAGCCCTGCCCCTCAGCCGATAGCGTCGCCGGACATGTACAACGATTTCGATGCCACAGAGGCGTGGGAGCGGCTGAGAGTCAGTGGCAAGCTCATCAGCGTCGATCACAGTCAGCACGCCGTAGGACATCACTGACGAGCCCCAGCCGCGGTACAGGTCAGCGGCCTACGCGTTCGGTGGCTAATCAGACTCCGGCGAGACGGTTGGAGAGGTCGAGGGCGTCGGTCGCGAAAGAGAGGGCGGCGCACAGGCCGGTCACCTCGTACAGGGTCGGACGGACTAGGCGCGGCCAGTCGTCCGGGGAGGCGGGCCAGGAACCGAGGAGAACCTCGGCAGTGGTCAGCCCCAGGTGCGTCGTGACGTCCCAGCCGCTGCGCGATGCGGGCTCCCAGCGCAGTCGAATGCGCCCGAGGGGGAGTCTGGAAGTCTCGGCGGCGAGCCAGGTGATGTCGAGGGGACCGTCGGGGCGGGTGGAGATGCGCTGGAGAAGCGCGCTGTGCACGCCGTGCGGCATGGGGCGCGCCGCGACAGTGTGCAGTGCGAGGCGGGGTGCGGGGCGCGAGAGTGACGAGATGGGAAGCCTCCGTGATGGTAGGGAAGCGATCAGGCCCAGGTGAGGGCGTCGCGCGCCCCCACCGGGAGGTAGTCCTCCTGGCCGTCGTCGGCGATGTACGCCTTGCCATCGCGGACGACGACCTCGGCCCCCACGAAGTGAGCGAAGGGGAAGTCGGGGTTGACGGCGAGACGGACCGGCAGGTTGGGGTCGAGTTCCTGGAGCTGGCGGAGCAGGTGGCCGACGGTCAGGTACTGGGGCAAGGGAGTCTCCGTGAACGGTGGACATTGACGGGGCTGGTCGGCCCGACGACGGGGAGTCGTCGAGCCGTCGGTGGATGTATGAGCGGAGCCTGACCAGCAGTCAGCACGAGGAGTTGGTGACCAGGGCGGCGAGGAATCCGGCAACGGCCTCGGAGGGGGTGTGGAGACCGAACTCCTGGACCCATGCGTCGCCATCGGGGGGCTGCACCCGGACGTGCCAGACGATGTTGCGCTGCCAGGCCGACGGGTCCTCGGGGAGCCAGCCGACGTAGACGCAGCCGTCGGGGCTGGTCGCGTGGACGTTGGCCTCGGGGGTGTCGACGATCGCCCACCCGAGTGCGTCCAGGAGATCGAGCACCGGGCCCGCACCGTGGTCGGCGGAGAGCCAGTGGAGAGCATCCGCCGTGGGGCGGACAACGACCGGAAGGAGGGTGGCAGAGGTGCTCACGGTTAGATGAATCCCTTCGTTGACCTGCGGTTTTCCCGACACCCGTACGTTGGCATGCGGCATGCCGAAGTGCGTAGTCGTTTCCCGGCAAGGACGTCTGCCGTGGGCGAACTGGGGGTCGTCGGCAGGTCACGGGAGACCGGGGAATGGACAGGCCGCCGGGGTTGTCCTACATGGGTTGCGGTGACGGGCCGCAGGCGAGAGAAGGGGGACAGCGATGGCCGAGACGAGCGGACCCTGGGACGGCGCCGGGTTGGAGCGCAAGATCCGCGCGGCCGGGCGGCGGTGGACCGTGGGCGACATCGCGATGGTCGCCGACGGCCAGTGGGGAGTCGGCGCACAGCCCGACCAGTGGCCGGACGAGGAGACGGTGGAGCGCCGGGTCGCCGAAGGCCGGCGCGTGGAGCTGACGATGGAGGAGCTGGCCCGCACGGTGGGCCCTCGCGCCGAAGAGGGCCACCGCGACGAGAATCAGAGCTAACTGCTCAACGTCGGAACCCCGTTGCGGGCGCCGGGGCCCGACGGCAGCCGCCGGAGAGGGCGGTTCGGGCACGGCCCCCGGGGCGTGCCGCGTCTGCCCGGAGCGGGCGACAGCGGCCTGTGCCAGCCGAACCGTTGGCGCCTCAACCTCGGGTGCGGCGGCCTCACGAGCCTCCACCACGCGCCTGTTCGCCTGGAGGTACGCACGACTCTCTGCGTGGCGACGCGGAGGCTGACCGCCGTGTCGGTGATCCGGTCGAGTTCGTAGAAGTCAGGCACGTACCCATGCCGGGACAGGGCGTGAAAACGGTCCTGGTGGACGGATATGTCCGTGATGGCCAGGGCCGTCCGGGTGTGCATGGCGCAGCGCAGGAGCGGGTCCTCGCTGGAGCGGCGGACCCCGAGGACCTCAAGAGCTTCGATGGGCTGGCCCCAGGCGTTCTCGATCACGGCTGTGGCATGGTCGAGCATGGTGGTGGTGGGCATGGTGGAACTCCTGTTGTGCAGGGACGGTTGCGGGTGGAGTGCGGCTTGGGGTGGGAGTCAGCGCCCGCGCCGTGACGCCGGCAAGCTGGCCGGCAGCCGGGCAGAGGTCGCGGGCGCGGGGTGGCCCGTCCGTTTCTGCGCCGCACCCGTGGAGCGGCTCTGGGCGGCCATCACCCGGAGGTCGGCTGCTGTGCGTGGTGCCCGCGCGGCACGGTGCACGGCCTGGGTGACCGCGGTGCGCCGTACGTCCAGCGGAGTCGGAGCACGGGAGACCTGAGCCTCGGCGATCGGCGTGACCGAAGCGACAGGGGTCATCGTGACCAGGTTCTGCATACGCCGGTCGATTTGGTGGCGTTCGCGGACCACCGGGGTCGACTTGGCCATCACAGCGGCGGTTGCGGCGATCAAATGGGGCGGGGTGCGGGCCGTAAAGGTCGCTTCGGCACGAGTGCCCCAGCCCGGCGGGCCAGCCCACAGCTCGACGGTCCTGCGGTCGGAGCCGAAGCCGCGCCGATCGATATGGATGCCCGCTTGGTCGTCAGGAGCGATGATCTCGACGGTGCCGAGTTCAGCAGCTCCGTCAAGGTTCCAGCCGGCATCGGTCAGCGGCCGGACGGTGTCCCTCCAAGGGACGGTTGGCCCTGTCAAGAAGCGGCCGGGGGTGTCGGTAGCGATCGCTTCGTCGTAGTCCTGGACCAGTGCGGTGGTGAGGCCGGCGACCATCTCGGCCGGGGTGACGTGGTTGAACGTTGCTGTCCAGCGAGGCGCCGAGAAGGCGTCCTCGGCTGCGCTGATCTTCCACAGTTCGAAGTCGTCGCCGAACCAGCCGATCCGAATCCGTTGGTCGGGAGAGGTTACGAGGAGCTGGCAGGGGCCCTCATCGAGGTACTGGTGTGGCCAGTGGGCGACGGGTGCGAAACCAGCCTCACCGGTCCCGTTGGAACCAGCCAGATACATGGGGCTGACCAGCACCTCTTGGTATCGGTTCGGGTCATCAGGGGCGTACATGGTCGAGTGCTCCGGAAGCGAAGGAAGAGAACGGATCCGCGTGAGCAGCGGCGAGAGCCGCTGGAGCGCACGCGGATGCCGTGGCGGCGAGTGGGCTCTAGTTCTCACTCCCGTCACCGGCCCCGGCCCGGTGCCGACTGATCGGTCACGGCTGCGGGTACCCGCGGTTCCGGCTGCGGCGCGTGGCTGAACATGACGTTGGACGCGGCGGCGCTTCGCCGTAGGGCCACCGCGGTCCCGGCGCTGTCGGTCCCCGCCCCCAGCGGAATGCCGACGTGGGTGCGCATTGCTGCCCTGCCGGATGCGGTGCCGCTGTTCCACTTCGCAGCGCGAAGGGCTGGCTCCAGTGCTCGACACTCGCGTAGACGGCCCCCAACGCCTGGCCGGCATCGGTGAGCACGTAAGGGTCTCCGTGCCGGGAGCCCGTCCGCGCGACCAGGTCATCGGCCTGAAGCCGGAGGAGTCGCTGCCGCGCGAGGCCGTTGTCCAGGCGGGCCGCCTCGGCAATGTGAACGAACCGCATCGGGCCGTCAGCCGAGTCGAGGGCCTGCATCACGGCAGTCGAGTGCCGAAGGTGCAGGCGGCGCAGCGCATCCTCGACACGCTCGGCTTCGGCCATCGGCTCCTGTGTCAGGTGGGTGCGGGACCAGTCCGACACCGTGCGGAGTACGGGGGCCAGAGACGTGCCGAGCGCCCTGAGTCGGTACGGCGCTCCCCGCCGGTCGTCATCGCGGATCACCAGTCCGTCAGCGTGCATCGTGGCCAGCCGTTTGCCGACGAACTGCTCGCTCACGAAGGGCAGCTGCGCAGCAACATCGCGGATGCGTATGGGGCCGTTCACCTGGGCCAGGGTCATCGCGGTCCAGGTGGTCCACTTGGGCCCGATCCGGGCGAGAGCCTCCTCGACGCGTTGGGCATCGATGGAAGCGATGGAGAAGGTGGGAGGCAGGCCGGGGGTGGGCATGGTGGCGTCCTTGTCGGGAGGGGGTCAGCGGGAGCGGGGGGCCGCGAGGGAGGTCCTGGCGACGAGCACGGCGGCTGAGTCGGCGAGCGCGCCTGACTTCGTCTGCGTGGTGGTGCGGCCGAGGGCGGCGGACACCCGTGACATCGTCGCGCGACCAGCACGCAGGGCGGCTTCGCCTTGCGAAGTGAGCGAGAGGAGCTGGCCGGGCCGATACACGTTCTCGGTGGTGTCCCGATGCAGCAGCCCGTCGGCGATCAGCCTCTGCACGGTCTGCGGGAAGACCGCCGGTTCCTGCCGCTGGGCCTTCTCCCGCGAGATGTACGGGTCCTCGCCGATCGCGTTGCGGCGAAAGCGAACGCCTCCGGCCGCAACGGCTTCGAGGGCTACCAGCCCGCGCTCCCCGGCGACGGCCCAGTCGTCGTCCCGGTCGGGCCTCGTCTTCTGGCCCTGCCCGCGGCTCTTGGTGGTCACGCGTTGAGCAGGCTCAGGCGCGGAAAGAAGCCGCCGGTAGTCGGACAGGGACTCGACGAGCTGGCTGTAGGCTCGGCCTTGCTGCGCCAGAACGTCTCCGAGTTCAGGGAGTGCGGTCCGCAGCAGCACGTGCGACACCTGGGTTCGGCCGAGTTCATCGCGACCGACGCCTTCGAGCAGCCGCTGAGCCCGCTGTACCGCGTCGAGCACGCTCTCGTGTCGCTCGTCCAACGCCGCTGCGGCTTCGATGACGCGCGTAGCGGCCTGGTGCAGCGGCTCCCCCGGACCATGCGCGAGGGCGGGCACGCTGACATCCCCGACACCAAGCACTTCGACGACGAGATAAGGCCCAGGGTGTGTGTCTGCGTCGTACGGGTTCACTCCGTCCCCTCCATCCGGGCGAGCAGAGAGCGGACCAGAGCCGGCAGGCTCCCGGGGTCGTCGCCGAGCCGTGGGCGGTCGCTCGCTTCGCGGAGGAGATCGGCGTCATCGAGCAGACCGCTGGAGATCTCCATGCAGGCGTCGGTGATCCGGGCGGCGGCGAGCAGCGACTGGGAGAGAACCTCGACGTAGTCGTCCGGCGCGAGACCGGCGGCTTCGGCTGCGTTGCGGACCGCCTCCAACTCAAGCGCGCTGAACGCGAAGCCGAACTCGTCGTCCCGCTCGGTTCCGCCGGACGCGGCGACGATCGGGGCGCAAGGCTCCGTAGGGATGCCCACGCGGGTACAGATCTCGTCGACCGAGGAGGTCAGCTCGGCGAACGACTCGGTGAGCCACCCCAGCGCGGAGGCGTAGGAGGCCAGAGCGAACAGGCCCGCCGAACCAGCGGGGCGTGGCTCGGCGGCCACGAAGCCCTCGAACCGGTCGTTCAGCCCGGTGATCACGCGGGGCCCAGCGGCCAGCGGACCCAAGACGGGATGCAGGTAGGAGCGGGCGGCAGCCGTCGGGTACTCGGCGGCAGGGATGCCGCCGACGTTCTGAGCGGCCTCGGTGAGGAGATCCGCCAGCTCTGAACGGGTCAGCGCAGTACGGTCGTTGGTCATCGCTGGGCGGCCTTTCGGGGGGCAGTGGCCGAGGGCGGCGCTATTGACGGGGCAGTCGCGCGGCCCGCTGTCGGACGTTCGGCGGTGAGCGTCGAGCGAGACCGGGCGGCCTGCACGCGGGCCTCCGTGGCGGAGTCCGGTCCGACCTCTTGCTGGGGGCCGGTACGCAGGTGGGCCGCGCGGTAGACCGCGTAGTCCTTACGGTTGCCAGCGGCTACGAGGTAGATCTCGCGCTTGTGAGTCGAGGTCGGTGGGGCCTGCCGGAACTGGATGACCAGCCGGTAGGCGACATCCGGGTCGACGTACACCTTGTGGAAGCCGGCGAGACGGCCCTTCAACGGCAGGCAGTCGTCGCTTCCGTGGACCAGGTTCTGAAGCTCCAGCAAAGCCAAGTCGCGTATTCCATCGGGAAGCTCTCGCAGGTCCACGATGGCGTCAGGGTGCGCGGCGAAGCCGAAGCGGGCGCGGCTCACAGCAGCCTCCCCTGGACCGGGCGCGGGAACGGTGCCGCCGCTGTCGCGCGGGGCGCGTGGAGACGGGCGTGCGGTGTCGGAGAGGTGCCGGCTGACCGGGAGAGGGCGACGCGGGATCGGACAGCACCGTTGTGGTCGCTGTACTCCGGAGGCTCGGGCAGCGGTTCGCTGCGCTTGTCGAGCCAGGTCTGGGCGACGGCGATGTCGGGGAAGGCGCCCTCGCGCATCGTGTACGTGGCGGCATCGTGGTTCCACTTCTCGTAGAAGAGGCGAACCGGTGCCTGGGTGGCCTGGGAGTCGCGGACGAGTGTCCACGCCTCGCTGGGGTCGTAGTCCGAGGTGTAGGTGTAGAGGACCTCGTAGCGGGTGCCCGACTTCTGGATCTGGTGTTCCACCTGGACGGTGAGGTCGTCGGCGGGCTCGATGAAGTCGCCACCGCGAAGTGCGAGCTGTTCGAGGGGGCAGTCGCGTTCTGCCAGCCAGTTCTGGGCGTAGGACACCGTGGCGTGGTGGCTCGTCTCGAACGTGAACGTGGACTGCCGCAGATCCCGAGCGACCGCGATCGCAACGAGCTGCGGCTCGCCGGGGATCCCCCACGTGACCGATCGGTCGTGGGCGAGGACGAAGCTGTGCGAACCGGCGGGCGTGGTGTGGTGTTGGGACAGCACCGTCAAGTCGCCAGCACGGAGAGCCTCCATCGCCTCCTCGGAGGCATCGTCGGTCGGCGAGAGGTCGTCGAGGTCGAAGTCGAGGGTGTCGATCACGCCGCCGCCTGCTCGGGCGCCGGGGTGGCCAGCACCCGGTGGTTGGGGCGAGTTGCGCTGGTCGTGCAGGCCGCGAAGGGTCCGTCGGGTGCACGTAGGTGCGCCAGGGTCTGGTCCAGATGGTCGCGGTGCCAGGTCGACGGACCGGACAGGCCGGCCTCCGTGTCGGTGAACTGCTGCCAAGCGAGCCAGAGTGCGTGGAGCCGGGCGACGGCCTCGGGGTGTTCGTGCCAGTGCGCGCACCAGGGACGGCTCGTGCTGATCTCCCGGCCGTACACCGGCAAGAAGAGGTGGTGCACCCAGTCGCTGAGGGCAGCGAGTTCGACGGCGTACGCCTCGCCGCCCAGGGCGAGGATGAACACCGAGGCGGGGCCGTCGGTCTTCTTGCCGTCAGCCGCCTCGGCTTCCGGAGCGCCGTCCGTCGACTGGCCGGCGACGGATTCGGGCTCGGAGCCGAGGCGGTCAAGGATGACGCCATGCTGCCTGACCTCGGCCATGGTCTTGGCGAGGGTGCTGGCGAGGTCGTCAAGGTCTGCGTCGGGGACGCGGTACGGCTCGGGGCCGGGGGAGGTCGGGCTGTTGTCGGCCATGTGGGTGTGCTCCATCTGTGAGACGGCGACATGCCCGAGAGGATCCGGAGAAACAGCGGTTTGGTCCGGCCGGAAGAACGCGGTAGTGGAGCGCTACGGGTCGGCGCGGTGGGGACAGTGGGGAAAGGGCGGTGCCAGCAAATGCAAGGCGCGCGCAGCCTGTTGTGGGACGACACCGTTGCCGAGCGCGGTGAGCTGCGCTGGACGGCCGACCCCCGGAGTCGCGGTGACCCAGCCGGCGTCGAGGCCCTGCATCCACTCCACGAAGTCCGAGCGGAGCCGACCGGCCGCGTCCGTGGGAGCCGGGGCAGGACGGGTGAGCCTCTCCCATCGGGTGATGGCGGATCCGTACGCTCCCCATCGCCGTTCCCCGCCCCTGCCCCCGGCGTCTCCTCCGCCCAGAGGGGCAGGACCACCGCCGACAAGGGAGGCCGCCATCCCTTCCCGGGATGCTGTTGGTTAATCCGGGCCCGTTTGCTTCGCCCCGTCGCTATGCGGCGGGGCGAAGTGCTGTCAGGTGGCTCGCTCGGGTTCGAGCGTGGAGTGTGCCGGTGAGCCAGGCGTCGATGCGGATGAGGTTGATCGCCGCGCCGGTGAGTTGGTGCTGGAGGCTTGTCTTCGCCATGCCCCGGTAGCGGGACCGGCGTAGGTCGCAGGCACGGACTCCTTGAGAGATCGTTCCCTCGACACCGGCACGGATCTTGTATCGGGCCTTCCACTCGTCGCCCTGCTGGAGTGCGCGGGCGTGTTGGAGGGCTTCGTACTCCTCGCGGGGACGCAGGTTGATCTCCCGGCGCTCGGCTCTGGGCGAGTTGACGCACTCCCGCAGTGCGGGGCACGACCGGCAGTCGGCCGGGGAGAACCGGACCCGGACGGTCGGATGTCCGGTCTTGGAGCGGCGCTGGTGCCACTGGGTGCTGGCCACCCCGGAGGGGCAGGTCACACGTTGATTGTCCCAGTCGATGGCGAAGGCTTCCTGCGCGTAGGCGGTGCGGGCATGCGGAGCGGTCGTCGGCCGCATCGGCCCGTGCAGGGCGACGCCATGGTCACGCCGTGCGGCGACCACGGCACCGGCGTTGGCATAGCCGGTGTCCACCCAGTGCTCGCCGGGCAGCAGGTCCCGCTCGGCCAGGCCGGCGTGGACGACAGCAGCCATCTGGGCATCCGTCACCGTGGCGACGGTGGTGCTCACGTTCGTGATCAGATGCACCGTGTCCGGATCACAGGTCTCGGTCACGTGGACCTTGTAGCCGTCCCAGCGCACCTCCCCCTTGGCCCCGCCGCGGGCCTCGGTGTCATACGGGCTGACCAGGCGCGTCGCACCCGGCGGCCGGTCTTTTGGGCCACGACGCGCCACCTCGCCATCGATCAGGTGGAAGTGCTGGACCCACACCTGCCGCAGGACCTCCAGCTCCGGCAGGGACCGCAGCCGTGGTGGGGCGTCGTCGGCCCAGGCCATCCGCAGCAAAAGCGTTCCGTCGTCGCCGATCCGCCGGTATACCTGATCCCGTTGGACGCGAGCCTTGGGAAAACGGGACTCCTCAGCACGGGTCGCATAATGCTTGAACCAGTCGGCTCTGGCGTTCTCGCCGACCCAGCCGGGCTCGACGCGGGCCGCCGCGTTCAGCGCCGCGCGCAAGGTCTCGGTGACCAGCTCCAGCTGGTTGATCTCACGAACCGCGGACAGCACATGCGTGGAGTCGGTCCGCGCGCTTGCTCCGGCAGTGATCAGCCCATGTCGCCGGGCTGCCGACAGCACCCCGTCCAGGAGTTCCCGACCCCCGTCCGCGCCGACCAGCCGGTCCCGGAACTCCGACAGCACCGAGTAGTCGAATCCCGTGTCCGTGAGTTCCAACCCGAGCGCGTATTTCCAGTCGATACGGGCCCGCACCGCCTCCGCGGCCTGCCGGTCGGTCAGCCCTTCCACGAACTGCAGCACCAACACCAGCGCCAGCCGACCCGGCGACCACGCCGGCCTGCCGCGCACACCGAACAGCGCCGCAAAATCCCCGTCCTGGAACATGACCCCAAGCTCGTCACGGACCCGGATCGCCAGACTGCCCTTCGGGAACGCGGCCAGCGCCACCCGCACTGTCTCCACCGGGATCTCGCCCGACCCACCCGACCGCATCGACACAGACACCCTCCCCAAACGACAACGTCGGCCCCCGAGAGACCAACGGGTCTCGGGGGCCGACGTCACGCAAGGGCCTGGATTAACCAACAGCATCCCTTCCCGGGTCGGCGGCCCGGGGTGCCCGTATCGCTGGCCCTCGGCGTGGGCAACAGAGACGCCGCCGCACTGGGCAGGGTCATGTCGCCATTGCCGTGCCGCTGGTTCGGCGAACCCTTGATCCCGTCCGACGCCTTCGGGGTCGGCAGCAGCAGCCACTCGACCTCGTCGGCCAGGTTCGGGCCGTGCCCCCCCGCTCTTCCGCTTCGACGGATGCTGCGAGCCGCCGTTCTTCCCGATGTTGCTGGTCGGCGTCTTCAGCAGGGTGCCCGGCGGGCCATGCGGCGAGGAAGGTCCGCTCGCGGCGGTGCGGGGCTCCGACGTCGGAGGCGCGAAGCACGATCCACTTCGCGTCGTACCCGAGGTCGGCCAGGGATCCGAGTACGGCACCGAGTGCCCGCAGAGCAGGCTGACCTGCGGTGTCTCCCAGACACCACGGACAGAGTTCCACGTCGCCAGGGGAACCGGCGGGGGAGGTGAGGAGGCCGCGCACATTCTCGATCACAACCAGGCAGGGTCGGAGGGCCTCGACCGCACGGGCGACGTGCAGCCAGAGCCCGGAGCGGGTCTGGGCGTTGAGTCCGGCCCGGCGGCCGGCGACCGAGACGTCTTTGACAGGGAAAGCCGGCCGTCAGGACGCACACCCGGGGCACGGTGGACCAGTCGACGGTCGTGATGTCGCCCAGGTTGGGGACGCCGGGCCAGTGGCGGGCCAGGATGCGCGAGGCGTTCGGATCGACCTCCGCGTGCCAGGCGAGCGTGCCGCCGAGGGCGGCCTGCACGCCCAGGTCAAGGCCGCCGTACCCGGAGCACACCGAGCCGATGGTGTGCGGCATCAGCGTCGTCCGAGAAGTCGGCGGAAGGAGGACAACGGTGCTTGGGGAAGCGATGAGGAGTCGGAGGGCTGCAGATCTGTCGTGGTCCGCAGCAGCGCGGCATTGGACCGGACTTGTACTTCTGCGGCGCGGGCTGCTGTGCGCAGGTCGGTCGCCGCGTGTTGCAGATTCGTTCGTGAGTATCGGAGCGTGTTGTCCAATCCTTCGGACGCGATCTCGCGGAAGCCGGGATCGCATCCGTCTGGGTCGGTGAGCTGGATGAGTAGGTGGCTGGCGTTGCCCAGGGCGGAGAGTGCCTCCCCTGTATTTTCCAGGGCGGCGGCGAGAGCCTCCGATGCTCGGCTCGTTTCTTGTATCCCTTGCTGCGCGAAGGCGGTGATGTGCTGTGCCGCTTCCGCGATGTGGCCAGCCAGTCGGAGGGTCGCGTGAGGGTCCGGCTGCTGGCACTGGTCGGCCGCTTGAGGAACCTCACTGGCGAGATCCTCCAACTGCTGTGCCGTGCGATGCAGGTAGTTGTTCGGGTGAGGGAGCTGGGACATGATCGTCTCCAAGGAGTCGTAACGGGCTTCTAGGTGCGGGAGGGCCGGCCAGGCGTGAACGGACGTGGCATCGGAAGCGGGATGTGGTCATCCGGCGTGTGAGGAGACGGTCCGAGCCGGGTGCTGCTGTTGGATGAGCCGAGATGAGACGTGCTGCGAGCGAGAGCGGCATGGGCCCGTCCGGCGGGTGGTGCAGTGGGGGCTGTTCGGGTTGGGGCGGAGTAGCCATTCGCGGTCTCCCAGCGGGTGCGCACCTCGTCGAGCGGGCCGAGCGCGTGCAGGGCGTGGTTGATCAGCCGGCCGGGGCCCAGGACCTCGTCCTGGGCCAGAGCCCGGATGGCACGCGCGGAGGCGGCTGCGGTGCGGGTGAGGGAGGAGCGCACTACCCGGTTCCCGAACCAGTCGGCGGTGCCAGGGATCATGCCCTCGCAGACGGCGGTCAGTTGCTCGCTCGACAGGGAGCCGTCGGCCAGGAGGCCGCGCCGCTGGGCCTCCCAGAGCAGGGTGATCCGGTCGATGGGTTCGCCGCGGTGGTGCAGTGCGCCCAGGCACCGGTAGAGCTGCCCGTGGGTCGGGTCGGCGAAGTCTCCCGGCCGTAGCCAGGCCACCACCTCCTCCATGGCCCCCGGCTGTTCGGTGAGGACGGCCAGGAGGAACCGCTCGTCCTCGGTGACCTGGTCGGATTGCGCCAACGGCGGGACGTCTGCGGCGGCACCGTGCGCAGTGGCGGGTGGGACCGGACGTGGATCGGTGCCCCAGCGCCGCGCTAGATCGGTGAGCACGCCGGTCAGGACGTCCGCCGTGTGCAGCGCTTCCTCGACCTCCCCCTGGGTGGCGTCGGCCCGCGCCGCCTGGTGGAGACGGATCGCGTGCTGGGCGACGGTGCGGTGAATCGCCCCCTCCAGCACCATGCGGCCGTACACCCGGGCGTGCTCGGTTCGGGGACACGCCTGGATCACGGTGTGGGCGTACGCCGCGGTAAGCCCTCGCACGTGCAGTCCGGCCTCGTCGACCGCGTCGGTCACCCACGACAGCGGCAACGGACCGTGAGTCGAGAGTGCGGGGTGGCCGTCGTTGCGGAGCTTGCGGAGCGCGCCGAACAGCGCCTGGTGGACGGGTCGATAGAAGTGGTCAGGGGCGAGCCACTCCAGGTGCGTGAGCTGGTCGGGGTCGAGGAACACGGCGCCGAGGACCGCCTGCTCGGCGCTCGTTAGCGGGTCCACAGACGGCCTCCTGGGTCAGGAGTGGAGGGCTCGACCTGCTGGATACGGAGGTTGGCGACTGCCCGGTCCGCAGCGGCCATCGCTTGGGCGAAGTCGTCCAGGACGGCGGTGAAGGCGGGATCGGAGGCTGGGACCGAGCCGGCTCCGCCATCCAGCCACCACTGGCCGCCCCGCAGAATGACCGGAGAGTGGGCCAACCGTCGGGGACGCGGTGTGGGCGCGCTCATGCCGACAGCCCCAGGTCGTCCTGGCCGATGCTCTTCGCGAGGGCCCGCTCGGTGATCGCCTTCGTGGCGCGAGCGGCGTCCGGCCCGATCACCTTGGCGGAGGGCTCCTTGTACCAGGGCTTGAGGTTGAGCATGGCGACCCGGATACCGGTGGCCAGCAGCAGCACCTTGCCCTTGGGCAAGGCACGGATGGCGTCCGGCGGCAGGATCCGCTCGGTGCGCATGCTTACCGAGGTGGACTTGCCGCCCTCGCTCCTCGACACCGAGGTGGTCTGGACATCGTGGTCACCGACCTGCCTGCTGAGGCGGTCGGCGAAGTCGGCATCGTCGATGCCTGATCCGATGATCTTGACGGTGGCGGCGGAGTACAGAGCGTCCATGCCTACCTCGCCCCAGCACCGCTGGCCCTGACGGTACGACTGCAAGATCGTCATCGGGATGACGCCCCGGCTGCCCAGGTGCGAGTACAGGTCGGGGAGATCCGAGATGCGGCACACGTTCGCCGCCTCGTCGAGGACGCACAGGGCGGGCGGGTCGAGTCGTCCGCCGGAGCGCTCGGCGACGATCACGGCCGCGCGCATCACGGCGTCGGCCGCCGCCGCGATGATCGCGCTCGCGCTGCCGCCGCCGTCCTTGCTCAGCAGGTACAGGGTGTCGCGGGAGGTGGCGAAGGCCAACGGCTGAAACTCAGGGAGGTCCTCGTTCGGGGTGACCCAGGCGGCGACGGCCGGGTCGAGCAGGCAGCTCGCGTACTGCCTCGCTGTCTCGTAGATGCCATCGCGCGTTTCGGTCGCGCCGGAGACGGTGCCCTGGAGCTGGGCGGCGACCGCGTGGTGGCCGGCGTCGGTGAGGAGGTCCACCGGGGTGCGGTCGGCCGGCATCGCGAGCCAGGCCAGGACGTCGGTGATCGGCCGCCGGTGGGACGCGGCGGCGAGGAAGAGGGCACCGAGGGTGTTGCTCGCGGCGGTGGACCAGAAGTCGGAGCCGCTGGACTCGTCCACGCTCGCGGTCACGAAGTGCCCCGCCAACCTCTTCGCCCCGGCGAGATCGCGGGCGTCAGCGAGGATGTCCCACCACATCTCGCGCGGGTGATGGGCGATCTGCTGCGGATCGAGGGTCCAGATCGTGCCGATCTCGGCGCGAGCGTCCACCGTAGCGGTGAAGGCGTCGTTCGCAGCCTTGTTACTGGTGAGCAGGACCGGACCCGGTGCCGAGAGGATCGCGGGGATCGCCAGCCCGGACGTCTTGCCGGAACGCGGGGCCATGATCGCGACGATCACGTCCTCCCAGGACGCGCGGACCTCCGCACGACCGGGATCGAGGGTGCCGAGCAGGATGCCGCGGTCAGCGGGCAGGACCTCTTTTACTCTCCCGGCCGCCCAGGGGCGGGCGCAGGCTCTTCGCCTTGGCGACGATCTCCTTGTCCAGCAGCGGCGCCAGGTCCGCCTTGCGGGCGAGGCCGGACTTGGACCCGGCACGCCAGCGCACCCACAGCACGGCAGCGGTGACGACCAGGGCAACGGTGAACAGGGCGGGGACGACGCGGGCGCCGACCATCAGCATGCTGGTGCTCAAGGACGGCCACAGCACCTCCGGGTGCAGCAGCGCTTCCGTGACGCGGAAGGGGGCCCATGTCCCGCTCCCGACGAGAACATTGGTGAGGTTTCCGGTCAGCCAGGCGAGGGAGCCGAAGGTTATGGCGGCGCCGAGGATGCCGAACAGGAGATAGAGGAGCGCGTCTGACCCGGTGGTGGTCGAGGGCGCGTTGGTGCGCGGGGATGCCACGGCGGTTCCTTGGGTGTGCGAGCGGGCGGGGGCGGGGCGCGCTCGGCTCTCGTGCAGCTCATGGGGATACTCCTGGGAGTGCGAAGCGGAGCGTTTCAGCGAGATCGCCCGACAGGACGCCATGCGGTCGGAGGCGGTGCGGTGGCCGGCGGACTGCCAGGCGACGGCGATGTTCCGGCGCGCGGCGAGGAGGCGCGGGCGGCCCGCTGCCGATCTGAATCGAAACTCCGGGGAGCAGACGGCGCAGGAGCAGCTTCGGCGCCGAGGACATCGCCGAGCAACTTCCGCCTGCGCAGGACGTTGACCATCTTGTGGTGCCGGGGGTCTGTGCGCTCCGCAGGACAGGCAGCAACACCGTCCTCGGCGACCTCCAACTGCTCACGGACGTCCTGGAGCATTCCGTAAGCGGCGGCCAGGTGCGTCCACGTCTCGAAAGCCGGGTTGTGGCGCGGGTCGTCGAAGTCGAGACGGGTGCGAGTCCAGTCGGCGGCAGAGGCGACGAGTTCAGTCAGCTCGGGCAGAGCCCCGACCAGTGCGCCGTTGACCTCCTCGATGATGCCGGCCACTTCATCGGGCGTGGCGTCCTCGTGGAGGCGAGAGATCATCCCGCGGACGGAGTACGGATCGGCGGAAGCACTGGGCAGGTGCCGGACCTGCAGCGGCTTGTCAGAGCCGGGTGCCACGCTGCGGTGGGCGAGCCGGATGTTGTGCTGCATGGCCGCACCGACGGCCTCACCGATGCTGGAGTAGTACTCGGGCATGCTGCCTCCTCGGGTGAGTGGTCCTGGACGTGGGGTGAGCGGGGGCGCGCGACGTACTGGCGGCCGCGAAGAGAGCGGCCGGGGTCAGCGTCGGGGGGCTGAGGCGCGCGGCGGGTGACCCGTCGTGGTGGGGGGCACCGTCTGGGAACCGGACGCCGAGGAGACCTTGGCCTGGTTCGCCGCAGGAGAAGTGGCCAGTGCGGCACCACGGTGATCACAGACAGTCCGTGCTGCGGAGTAACTCGCTGACGGGGTGCCGACGCGGCGTAGCTCGGCCTCGGAATCGACGAGTTCGGACTGGGCCGAGCTGACGAACTCCGAGGCGAAGCCGAACCGGTCAGCGAGCGCATACGCTTCGTCGTCCAAGTCGTTGACCTGTTCTCCCGCCGCTTCCAGAGCCTCCCGGACACGCTCCAGCGCACCGTGCTCGGGGTGAAGGAGGTGGTCAACTGCCCGCTGAAGGCTGGCTCCGTCTTCGGCCGCACGGATCTGGTCCGTGATGCTGAGAAGTTCGGCTCCGGCGGCGTAGGGCCCGAGGGCATGCACCGGAGGGCTCATCCGGGCCGTGGCGAGAGAGGGCGGAAGGGTGACGTCATAGCGAGCGGCTCGGAGCATCTCGGCCGCATGGCTGGCGATGGCGACCCGGTTGGCGAGGGGAGTGGTGGTGGGGAGCCGATGGCGTCGGCCGTGCCAGTCGTCGATCTGCTTGAAACCGGCGTGGCGGAGGAGCTGCGTGGAGAGGTCATCGGTCGCGCCCTTGGCGACGACGCTGCCGCTGAACTCGGACGTGATGGTGATCGAGGTAGGCACGGAAGTCTCCGGGGCAGAGGGGAGGGAAGGACCCGCTGGAGGTGGGCCAGTAGGTAGAGCGTCCGGCAAATCCGCGGTTTGGCCCGGCCGAGGATCACTGGTAGAGGCCGCACGGTGGCGGTGGCGGTAAGCCGGGTGCCTCGCCGCAGCAGGGCACCCGGTCGGTCAGAAGTAGGGGTTCTCTGTGGGTCGGTCGGCCCCGGTGGCGGCTCGGAGCAGTTCGGTGAGGTCCTCGGGCTCGGACGACCTCTGCTCTATCCACCACCCGGCGCGGGTCACCGCACGAGCGCTCTCCTCGATCCCCGCCCACTCCGCTTCGCTGGTCGTGCCTTCGGTGACCAGTGCGGTGTAGGCGTTGGCCAAAATCTGGTGACGGCAGCGCACGCCCCAGGGAATGGCCCGCTCGGTCCCCTCCAGGGGAGGCATCTGGTACTGCTCGGACCAGGCTTCGGACGCGGCCTGCTCCTCGGCGCGCTTCGCCTTGAGCCAGGCGGCCTTGTCCTGCTGGTCGCCCTCGTTCGAGGCGCGCCAGCAGTCGGTGCAGACCTGCCTGGCAAGCCATTCGGCGAAGCCGGCGCGGCGGTCGGCCGGTCGGTCGGACAGGTCGCGGTCGGCATGGTGACCGCAGATGTGGTCGATAGGCCAGATCGTCTTCACGGCCATGGGAGGGCCTCCTCAAGGAGTTGGATCAGCGGTCGCGGGAGTACGCGATGCGGGGGTCAACGGGCCGGACCGCCGCTGTGGTGACGGCGGACGCGGGGACCGGCGCCTTGCCCGGGAGACCGGCACGGGCCGGGCTGGCGGCGAGCGCGGCGGCGCTCATCGGAGACGCACGAGCGGGAACGTGGCCGCGCTCACGGTCGACGGTCGGCGTGGCAGCAGGGCGGGGCCGAGCCGTCACCTCTTGAGCGAGGCGAGGCTGTACTGCGACCTGGAGCCCCGAACGGTGCAGGGCCACCGTGGCGTCGGCGACTTTCCCCAGCGCCTCGACGCGATCGGTGGTCGCGGGGAGCGTGTAGATGTCCAGGCTCGAGTTGTGCCGCCAGCCGTCCTCCACCAGCGCCAGCCCGCTGAGGCCGGAGACACGGTCATCGAGGGCTGCGACGATGCCGAGCTGCGGGTGATCGGCGAAGGCGACATCGGGGTCACTGAGCGGACCGCGGTCGCGGACGGGTGTCGTGCCGGGCGCCAGCGCGGGGTCGAGTGCGGCGTCCACGTCGACCCGGTATCCGGCCTGGCGTAGCAGCGCGACTGCTCGGGTCGTACGGGCTTGTCCGTCACGGTTCTGGTCGGCCAGCGCGTACAACGTCGGCTGGTCGGGGACGGGATGGAAGTCGAATCCCTTGAGCATCCAGGTGCTGGCCGCGAGGTTCTTCGGGTTCGCGGCGACGATGCCGTAGAGGGGGTGGTGGCCGAAGGCCAGGTCGGGCAGCACGTCGTAGTGGCTGGGCATGGCAGATCCATCCGAGGCGGGTGCGGTTGCAGGTGCGGGCGACGGGCGGATCAGTTCTGGCGGTGCGGTACATGGAGGGCTCCTGGGCGGTGGTTGGTCAGCGGCCGAGGGCGGGTGAGGGTCGCGCAGGCGGCGGCGCGGCACGCGCGGGGGACTCCATCTGCGGACCGGTCGGGAGCACGTGTTGCCCGACCGACAGCGAAGGGGTGAGAGCGATACTCGCCCGAGATGGAGCGGAGGCGGGCGGGAGTACATTGCCGGCGCGCTCCTGGGCGGATGGTTCCTGCTCCTGGCGTGGCGGTACGCCAAGCTGGTCCAGGCGGGCGTCGACGGCGGTGAGGAGATCCGGCACGCTGCCGCCGTGGTACGCATGCGGACCGTCGGGCTCGGAGTCGTAGATCACTTCGTACACGGCAGGCTCGGTGGACCAGTGGCGGGTAGCCATCCAGCTCTCGGCGGGCTCGGGGGTCTGGGAGGGCGGCTCCTGCGGGGGCGAGATGATCAGCGAACTGCCGTCGGGAAGCTCGGCGTGGACGATGTAGTCGCTGAGGCCGTACTCGATGGTGCACTCCAGGCCGCGCTGCCTGAGCGCGGAACGGAGGGCGGCGTGATAGTGGCCCGGATCGGACGAGGAGGCGGGGGCCCAGCCACTGGTCCCGGCGAGGGCTTGCAGGCTTTCGTGGTGCATGAGGTTCTCCGTTGCCGAACGCCCCGGCCCGACGGCGCGAGCCGCCGGGAGCGTGGAGCTTGAAGGGGTGTGGTAGTCCATGAGGATCCGGTTGTCGGGCGGCATGGTGCTGCCGTGACTCCGTGCTACGGGTCACCGTGAGCGACCGGGGGTCGGCGGATGCGATGCCGGGGGGAACGGGGGTGAAGTGGGCGGCACGGCAGGGGTGTTGTGAGTGGACCGGGTCAGGGCGACGCGCGCCCGTTCGGTCTGCGCCAGCCGTTCGGTGTCCGCCCGGTGGACCAGGTATTCACCGACGCGCACCAAGGCCGCACCTTGGAGCCCAGTTCATGTGAGTAGTGCCAGCCTTCGGTGTTGCGGTGCTCCTCGGCACGCTCCTGGTAGAGGTGGAGCACGCTCGGCTGCGAACCGTCCATAAGGGCCATGACGCCGTCCCATTCGTGTCGCAGCTCCTGCGCCCGGAGCAGGGTGGTGTCGATCCCGCGCAGCCGGCGGAGGTCGTCACTGATCGGCCCCTCGACGTAGTAGGGGCCGTCGGCGGCGGCGCGGACCCCGGCCAGCACCTCGGGTCCGTGGTCGAGGAACACCTCGGCGTGCTTCCACGCTTCGGCGTCCCGCTTGACCTTCCCGTCCCCGTAGATCCTGTCGTCCAGCGGCCAGCCGTCCTCGTCGCAGAGCGAGTCCGAAACCGCGTCCCAGGCGTTGGACGCCTCGTTGATCCCGGCGGCGGCCGAGGCCAGTGCCGGGAGGTGCCGTCGCCACGCCAAAGGGTCGGTGGCCTGCGACGGCTGGTTGTCACTGGAGGAGGGAGGAGTAGAAGAAGCAGACATGATCGATTCCCGCTGCTGTGCTGGTCGTTGGGCTATGTCTCTACTCCCGCGGGTTCGATTCCCGCGGGCACGTTGTTGTGACCTGCAGGTGCAGGCCGGCGGGGGTTCACTCGACGGGATGAAGAATTTGTCGTTCCGTCGGGAATCCTGAAGCCCTGGCTGTATCTCTGACGTATGCGCCAGTTCTGTGAACCGAGCGGCCGATGACCCTTGCTGTCGTCCGCAACCTGGCCTCGGCCCGAGCTCTGCGTACGGCTGAGGAGGTTGAGGTCTTCGAGCAGGAGATCGTCGACCAGTACGCCTTGGCGATGGCCGCTGCCGGTCTGACCGATGGCTACATCGGGAGTAGTCGGTCGGTGGTGATCGACTTCGCGCGAACCCTGTCGGGTCCGCTGTGGACGGCTACCTGCGACGACGCGGACCGGTTCCTGGCGAGCCTCCGGCGTCTGGGCAACACGGCCAACACCCGTGCTGGCAAGGCCGGTACGGTGGCACAGTTCTTCGACTTCGTGATCAGTCGCTACCAGGGCGACATCCATGCGCTGACGGGGTACGTCCTCGAGCAGCCGATCGACGAATTCAACCGGCCTCCGGGCCGGGCGGCAGGGGAACTGCGGATCCCTCCGTCCGACACCGAAGTCGATGTGCTCTTCCGCCAGTGGGGCGCGAGCATTCCCGAGACGCGCAAGTACCTGCCTGCGGCCCGGAACTACTTCGCCGCCTCGCTCTGGCGACGGCTGGGCCTGCGGATTAACGAGACGGTCATGCTCGACATCCGCGACTGGCGTCCTGACCTGGGTGAGTTCGGGAAGCTGCATGTCCGGTTCGGCAAGGGCAGCAGAGGTCGCGGTCCCAAGCCCCGGCTGGTCCCCGCCATCAACGGCGCGGATCAGTTGATCGACTGGTGGCTTGCAGAGGTCCGCCATCAGTTCGGGGCTGACTGGTCGGATCCGGACGCGCCGATGCTGCCCAGTGAGCGTCACGATGAGCTGCTTAACCGGTGCGCGCGGGTCGGCGACGACGCCCTGCGTCAGGCACTCACGGCCCAGACGAAGCTGTGGCTCCCGGCGTGGGCGGGACGCCTGACTCCCCACGTTCTTCGGCACTACTGCGCCTCCTCTCTGTACGGCTACGGCATGGATCTCAAGGCGCTTCAGGAGCTGCTCGGGCACGAATGGCTGTCCACCACGACCCGCTACATCCACGTGCGCAGTGAGCACATCGAACGGGCTTGGACACAGGCCAATCAGCGGCTCGAAGCTCGATTCGGAATGGAGGTGTGACCCCGTGCGCTGGAATCTGCGGATGAAGGCAGCCGAGCGCGGCATCTGGAAGTCCACGGACATGCGCCGCCAACTTGCCGAGGCCGGACTGGAGATCAGCGCGGGAAAGATGTCGGCGCTGTGGACCGGCACCCCGACCACGATCCGCCTCGATGACCTGGACGTGATCTGTGCCGTCCTCGACTGCGACCCCACCGCGCTGCTGATCCGAGAACCCGACAAGGTCGCCGCCCGCCGCCCCCAGCCGCAGCAGGCAGCATCCGCCACGTCTGACACTCCCGTGGTGGTTACACCACGGTTCGGACGCCCTCGATCGGAACCGCCCCTGTGAGCACCCCGCCGCCTCCGAAGTGCGCGATCTGCCAGGTCAACCGGATCGCGTGGACCAAACCGCGGATGGAGTTCTGCTACGAGTGCCTGCCCGGAGGTCCGGTCGCGCCACCTCCATGCCGAAGCTGCGGCTCCCACGACCGGTACTTCAGCCAGGGTCAGTGCGACTCCTGCCACCCCGGCGCCCCGATGCATCCCGGGTCGTGCCGTAGCTGCCTGGCCTGGGGTGTCCACCGTGCCCACAGCTGGTACTGCTGGAGCTGCCGCTGGTGGGCGACCCACTATCCGACGGCCGAATGCATGGTGTGCGGCTTCCACACCACGATCGGCGATGCCGGCACGTGTCGCCTGTGCAGTGTGGAAGGCCGCCGCGTGAAGGAACCAGGCCGAGCGGTCGACCTTGCAGCGGTGAGTCGCAATGGTCAGCAGCTCTACCTGGCCAACCTGCATCACACCTATGTGCCGCGCGGCAAGCGGCATCGCTCGCAAGGCGAACCGACAGATGCCGTGCCCCTTCAACGCCGCCGCAACGTAGTTCAGTTCGCTCCGTTGCTCTGGAGGCAACTGCTGTTGTTCCGCATGCCGCCGAATCAGGGAGCCCTGAAGCGACGCATCGCCGTCCCCGACACTGAGATGTTGGCCTACTGCGATTCCGTCCTGCGGGACCACGCCGCTCGGCACGGCTGGAGCAAGAAGCTCACCAACGAGGTCAAACGCTCCCTCAAACTTCTGCACGCCCTCCAGGACACCCCCGGGGCGAAGATCCACGCCAGTGACGTCCTCGAACTGCCACGGATCGGCGGCACCGCGCTCTCGACCCTGGAGATCCTGGCCGCGGCCGACATGCTCATCGACGACCGCACGCTGGCCGTACGGCACTATTTCGCCAAGCACACCGTCGATCTGCCTCCGACGATGGTCAGCCAGCTTGAAACGTGGCTCGACGTCATGATCGAAGGCAGCCGACAGACTCCCCGAAGACGTGCACGGCACCCGCAGACCGCGCACCTGCACATCCTGGGCATGAGCCCCATCCTGCGAACGTGGGCGGAATCGGGGCGCCAGTCCCTGGCGGAGGTTAGCCGCAAGGACTTCGTCGCTGCTCTCCCGGCAAATGGGGCGCACCGCAACTTCGCCGAGCAAGGCTTCCGCTCGCTGTTCAGGGTCCTCAAGGCCCGAAAGATGATCTTTACTGACCCGACGCGTGGACTCCCCATCACCCCCGTCAACGCCACGGTGCCCCTCCCGTTGGACAGCGAGGCCATCCGCAAGGCACTCAACTCGCCAGACCCCGCCGTGGCTCTGGCCGTCTCCCTCGTCGCCTTCCACGCGGTGACCGGCCCGCAGCTGGCGGCGATGCAGCTGACCGACATCCAGGACGGGCGCTTCACCCTGCAGGACCGAACGATCCCTCTGGCCGGTCCGGTCCTGACCCGCTTGGCCGCCTACCTCGACCACCGATCGAAGACCTGGCCAGCGACGCTCAATGCGCACCTCTTCATCAACCGGAAGACCGCACCGCGAACAACCCCGGTGAGCCGCAACTTTCCCTGGATCGCAGCCCAGTTGAAGCCGCAGGCTCTGCGGGAAGACCGCATCCTGCAGGAGATCCACGCCACCGGCGGGGACGTCCGACGCATCTGTGATCTCTTCGGACTCTCGATCACCGCCGCACTCCGGTACGCCAGCACCCTCGAACACCCGGATTTGGCCGACGGCGAGGCCGGCACCCACCGCGCGAGGTAGGACGGGCACCCGAATGTGATCCCCAGGGAGCCCCCTGCGATCGTAGGTCTCATGGGCGAACTGGTTGAGCGAGTCGATGAGCAAGACCACGTCGTGGCGGTCGTCGACCGTGGAGAGGCGATTCGGCAGAGCTGGCTGCACCGCATCGCGACGATCGTCTGCCGGGACGGCGACGGACGGATCCTCGTACACCGCCGCCCAGATGATGATTCCCGCTTCCCGGGACAGCTCAACTGGATGCTCGGTGGCGCCGCCGACGTCGGCGAGACGTACGAGGAGGCCGCGGCCAGAGAACTGGCAGAGGAGCTCGGGGTCCACGCTGATCCCCGCTTCATACTCAAGTTCCTGTGCGACGGCGTGATCAGCCCCTACTGGCTGGGCCTTCATGAAGTCGTGATCACAGGGCCGGTTCAGCCCGACCCCAGGGAAGTCGCCTGGTGCGACTGGCTGACCGAGCCCGAACTCGAAGAGATCGTCCGACGCCCCGAGTTCGTCCCGGATGCCCGCGAGGCATTCAACCGATATCGGGCCCCGGGGACTCCAAGTCACCCCTTCGGTTAGGCTCGTCATCGCTCAACCACCCTTCGGTTCACGGGGATCAGGACGTCGGTATTCGTGAACTCACGGGGTTTTGCCGCCATGCGGGCGTCGGTGTCGAACAGCTCCCGCTCGGCCGGATGAAGGATGTGCTGGGTGATGAACGAGCGGCCGGCGACCTTCCACAGTCCCCGGCCTTTGGTCAGGGCGGACACAGCCTGGGTCTCGACGCCGGTCAGGCCGAGCAGCGACGCGGCGGCGGCGAGCTGGTCGGGCTCCTGGCGGTAGATGATGCGCGTGGAACAGTCGGCCAGCAGGCCCTCGGCCAGGACTCGGCCGCGCGAGCCGACGTCGCCCGCCGAGAGCAGGTCCGACAACCGGTGGATCACCATCAGGTTCGCGATGCCCAGCCCCCGGGAGAGCTTCCACTGGCTCTGCATCCGCTCCAGCAGCCCGACGTGCCGCATCAACCTCCACGCCTCGTCGTAGATCACCCACCGACGTCCGCCGTCGGGGTCGGACAAGGCTGACTCCATCCACGCGCTCGCACACGTCATCGCGAGCACCAAAGCCGTGTCGTCACCGGAGCCGCCGAGACGGGAAAGGTCGATGGACAGCATCGGTGTGCTCGGGTCGAACGACACGGTGCTCGGCGCGTCGAACATGCCGCTCAAATCGCCGTGCACGAGACGCCGCAGGGCGTGCGCGAGGTCCTGGGCGGCCGAACCGAGGTGCCCCGCTTGGTGGCCGAGGGCCTGGTCAAGACGCTCGGGGGAGCCGAGTACGTGCGCGATCTCGCCGAGCAGCGGCACCGTGCCCCGGGCGGCGGCGTCAGCGACGACCAGGTCCAGGGTCAGGTCGAGGGCGGTGTGCTCCATCGGCAGCAGATCGCGCTTCAGCACGGTGCGGGCAAGGCCGGCCAGCAGCAGCAGGCGCCGCTTGCGAACCTCTGTAAGCCAGTCCTCCTCGCTTACGGAGGCGGGCCGGGCCGGGGCGTCCAGCGGGT
>NZ_JBEYXW010000046.1:0-39410 GCF_040645195.1 Saccharomonospora sp. NPDC046836 | reverse complement strand
CTGCCCGTTCGTCCCCACGAACACCCCGCCCGCAGCCCCCTTCAACGACCGCGGATCAACACCCGAACGCTCCAACGCCTCCCACGACACCTCCAACAACAACCGCTGCTGCGGATCCATCACCAACGCCTCACGCGGCGAAACACCGAAGAACCCCGCATCAAAACCCGCCACATCATCCAAAAACCCACCCACACGCGCATAACTCTTCCCCACCCGGTCCGGATCCCCGTCGAACAACCCCGCCAGATCCCAACCCCGATCCCCCGGAAAATCACCCACCACATCCACACCACCCGACACCACACCCCACAACGCCTCCGGAGACCCCACACCCCCCGGAAAACGACAACCCATCCCCACAATCGCGATCGGCTCGCTGTCGCCTTCTTCCACCTCCTGCAGGCGGCGGTTGGCCTGACGCAGGTCGGCCGTCACACGCTTGAGGTATTCGAGGAGCTTCTCCTCATTTTCACTCATGCCTGATTCCCCTCGAATTGTGTGGATGAAAGCGTTGCCTGAATTCCGGTCAGAGCGTGCCGAATTCCTTGTCGATGAGATCGAACATCGAATCGGCACTCGCCGATGCGATGTCGTCACCGCCCGCAGGTTGCGGTCCGGAGTCGCCGCCCGCACCGCTCCCCCACTGCTTGACCAGTTCCTGGAGGTGCTGGGTCAATTGGGTTCGTACGGTCTTGTCGTCGAGGGTTTCGAATCGTTCGGCGATCTTGCCGATGTCCCCGTAGAGGGAGGTGAGGACGTCCTCGCGGGTCGGCGCGAGGCGGGTGGACAGGTAGGCCGCCAGCGCACCCGGAGTGGGGTGGTCGAAGATCGTGGTCGAGGGCAGCTGGAGGCCGAGCATCTCCCCGACCCGGTTGCGCAGTTCCAGTGCGGTGAGCGAGGTCAGTCCCGCGTCCAGGAAGCCCCGGTCGAGGGCCACGGCATGCGGCGTGCCGTGGTGCAGGGCTGCCGCCGTCTGCGCCCGGATCAGCTGCTGCAGCGACTGCTCCCGCTCCTGATCGGTCATGGCCGCCAGGCGGTCCCTGAGCGCGCTGCCGGCCGGCCTGTGCGGGGCGGCCTTCGCCTGGTCGTCGTCGTGCGCGTACTTCTTCAGCAGCGGCGTGACGGGGGCCCTGGCGCTGTCCGTGAGGTTCCGCGTGTCCAGGTGGACGGGCAGCAGTACGGGCTCGTCGTGGGCGAGTGCGGTGTCGAAGGCCGCCAGCGCGTCGGCGGTGGAGAGCGGCACGATTCCCGTACGGGCCAGGCGGCGCAGATCCGTTGGTCCCAAGTTCCCGCTGATCTCGCTGCGTTCCTCCCACAGTCCCCAGGCGAGCGACAGGGCGGGGAAGCCGGCTGCCCGCCTGCGCTGGATCAGCGCGTCGACGCAGAGGTTGGCGGCCGCGTAGTTCGCCTGCCCCGCCGTGCCCCACCATCCCGCGGCGGATGAGCAGGCCACGAACCATGCGAGGTCCAGGCCGCGCGTCAACTCGTCCAGATGGTGCACGGCATCGGCCTTCGCCCGCAGGACCGCCTCCAGGTGCTCCGGCGTGAGCGCCTGGACGACGGCGTCGTCCGCCGCCCCGGCAGCGTGCACCACCCCGCGCAGGGGAAACTCCCGCGGTATCCGCGCGATCACTGCCGCCAGTTGGTCCCGGTCGCCGGCGTCGCACGCCTCGACGGTGACCCGGGCACCCAGCTCCCGCAGTTCCACCGCCAGGGCGGCTGTTCTGGCCGCCCGCTCCCCCCTGCGGCCGAGCAGCACGACATGGCCCACACCGTGGGCCGTCACGGCGTTACGGGCCAGTGCCGAGCCCACGACCCCGCCCGCGCCCGTCACGAGCAGCGAAGCCGTGCGCCATCGGTCCTCCGCCGCGGTTCCGGCAGCGGTCGGCCCCTCGCCGTGCCCGCCGGGGGCTCCGGCTTGCAGGAGGTGCGGCGTGTGGAGTTCGCCGGCGCGCAGGGCGATCTGCGGTTCCGGCGAGCGCATCGCCGCGGCGACCGCCGCGCACGACACCGGATCGTCGTCGACGTCGACCAGTTGCAGGGTCCCGGGGTGTTCGGTCTGCGCCGAGCGCACCAGACCCCACACGGCAGCCTGCACCGGATCCACGGCCTCTCCCGGCCGGGCGGCCACCGCCCCTCGTGTCACCAGCACCAACCGCCCGCCGGAGGGGCGTTCGCCGGCCGACCACGACTGCACCAGGCCGAGCGCCGCCCCGAGGCCGGCCCGCACCCGCTCCGGCAGCGGTCCCTCGACGATCGCAGCCGCCGGTGGCTCCTCGGCCGCCACACCCGCGGCGGACAGTGCCTGGGCCAGACCGTCCGCGGCCGGCACCACCAGCCGGTTCCCGGGGTCCACCGCCTGGACTGCCGTGGATCTGGTGGACTCCCGAGGCTCCCACCCCACCCGGAACAGAACGTCGCGGCCCGTCGGCGCAACCGCCCGCCGCCACGCGTCCGGGACCGGCCGCAACGTCACCGTCTCGGCGGCCATGACCGGATCGCCGGCCGCGTCCCACGCCGACACGGACACCGTGTCCTCATCCACCACCGTCAGCCGCACCCGCAGCTCACAGGCGCCCTTGGCGCTGATCTCCACACCGGAGAAGGACAGGGGAAGCCGCGCTCCCCCCTCGCAGGCGGGCAGCAGTTCAGCAGCGGACGCGGCGTGCAGCAGCGCCTCGAAAAGCCCCGGGTGCAGCAGATACCGGCCGGCTTCTTCGGCAGCTTCCCCGGACAGGCATGTCTGCGCGAAGACCTCCCCCTCGTACGCTCCGCGCCACAGCGCCCGCAGTCCGCCGGACGACGGGCCGTGCTCCAGTTCCCCGGCGGGCTCCACCGGGGCCGCGCCCGGCGGGGGCCACTGCTCCAGCCGCTCGTCCGGGACGGGCCGCGCCGGAGCCAGGATCCCCGCGGCGTGCCGGTCCCATGTCTGCTGCCCCACACGTCGGGCCAGCACCTCCAGGTGACGCTTTCCGGGCGCGCCGCCCGCTTGCACCCGGACCTGGACATCCACCGGGCCGTCGGCCGGAACGACCAGCGGGGCCTGCACGTGCAGCTCGTCCAGCCGGGGGAAGCCGACCTGTACACCAGCCCGGAGGGCCATCTCCGCAAGTCCCGCGGCCGGCACCACGGCAGCGCCCGCGGTCCGGCCGGCCGCGGTCCACGGGGGGTTCGCGGCGGACAGCCGGCCGGTCAGCACGGCTCCGTCGGCCAGCGCGAGGGCAGCCCCCAGCATCGGATGCACCACCTGCTCAAGGCCGGCCGACTCGACGTCGGCGGCCGGGGACGCCGGGTACAGCCAGAACCGCTCGTGCTGAAAGGCGTAGGTCGGCAGTTCGGTCCGGCTCGCACCCGATCCGGCGTAGAAGGCGTGCCAGTCGACCGGTGTGCCCGCCGCGTACAGCCGGCCGAGTGCCATGCTCAGCGCGACGGGCTCGGGGCGGTCCCGGCGGCCGGCCGGTACGACCAGACGGCCGTTCGTCCCGGGACAGTCCTGGGCCATGGCGCTCAGGACGGCGTCGGGTCCCAGCTCCACGAAGCAGGTGACGCCCTGCTCGCTCAGATACCGCACGCCGTCGGCGAACCGGACCGGCTCGCTGATGTGCCGCACCCAGTGCTCGGCCGCGTCGTGCGCCGCCGCGAGCGGTGTCCCGGTCAGGTTCGAGACGATGGGCAGTGAGGGCTCGTGGTAGGTCAGTCCCTCCGCCGTTTGCCGGAACGCGTCGAGCATCGGGCGCATCAGAGGCGAGTGGAACGCGTGGCTCACCGAGAGCTTCCGTGTCCTGCGTCCGCGCGCCTCCCAGTGCCCGGCCACTGCGCGTACGGCGTCCTCGTCGCCCGACAGCACCACGGCTTCGGGGCCGTTGACGGCGGCGATGCCCACCTGGCCGGTGAGCATCGGCCGGACCTCGTCCTCGGCCGCCTGCAGCGCCACCATCGCTCCGCCGTCGGGCAGTTCGTCCATCAGCCTGCCCCGGGCGGCGACCAGGGCGGCGGCGTCCGGCAGGGAGAGCACACCGGCGACGTGTGCGGCGGCCACCTCGCCGACCGAGTGCCCGGTCACGAAGTCCGGCCGGACGTCCCACGATTCCAGCAGCCGGAACAGCGCCACTTCGTAGGCGAACAGCGCGGCTTGGGCGTGGACCGTGCGATCCAGCAGGCGGGCGTCCTCGCCCCAGGCGATCTCGCGCAGCGGCCTGCCCGCGTACGGCTCCAGATGACGGTCCAGTTCGGCGGCCACGGCGTCGAAGGCGCGGGCGAAGGCCGGGAACCCGGCGTGCAGCTCCCGCCCCATGCCCAGCCGCTGAGCTCCTTGTCCGGTGAACATGAACGCGGTCCGTCCGCCTTCACGTGCCCGGCCCCGGGCGAGGTGGGCCGCCGTCCCGCCTTCGGCCAGAGCCGCCAGGCCCTCCAGCAGCTCCCGGCGGTCTTCGCCCACCACCACCGCTCGGTACTCCAGCGCCGCCCGTCCGGTCGCCAGTGCGTGCCCGACGTCTGCGGGGCCGGCGTCCGGCTGCCCGTTCAGGTGGGCCAGGAGCCGGCCGGCCTGCGCCTCAAGCGCCTCGGGTGTGTGGCCGCTGACCAGCCACGGCACCACACCCGAGCGGGCGGGAGACGGGTCGGCAGCCGGCCGGGGGTCCGGGTACTGCGGTTGCTCCGGGGCCTGTTCCAGGACGACGTGCGCGTTGGTGCCGCTGATCCCGAACGACGACACCGCCGCCCGGCGCTCCCGGCCCACTGCCGGCCAGTCACGTGCCTCGGTCAGCAGCTCCACCGCGCCCGCGGACCAGTCGACATGCGGCGAGCGCTGCTCGGCGTGCAGGGTCCGGGGAAGCACGCCTTCCTGCAGTGCCATCACCATCTTGATGACACCCGCCACCCCGGCGGCCGCCTGCGTATGGCCGATGTTCGACTTCAACGACCCCAGCCACAAAGGCTCCCGGCCGGCCGGCCGCTTTCCGTACGTGGCCAGCAACGCCTGCGCCTCGATCGGGTCGCCGAGCGTGGTTCCCGTGCCGTGTGCCTCCACGACGTCCACGTCGGCCGCCGGCACCCCGGCGTCCGCCAGCGCCTGGCGGATCACCCGCTGCTGCGCCGGACCGTTCGGGGCGGTCAGCCCGTTCGACGCGCCGTCCTGGTTCACCGCCGAACCCCGCACCACCGCCCACACCCGATGCCCGTTGCGCACCGCGTCCGACAACCGCTCCACCACCAGCACACCCACACCCTCGGCCGGACCGAACCCGTCCGCGCCGGCCCCGAACGCCTTGCACCGCCCGTCCGGAGCCAGACCCCGCTGACGGGCGAACTCCACGAACGTCGACGGCGTCGCCATCACCGTCACCCCACCCGCCAACGCCAGCGAACACTCACCCCTGCGCAACGCGGCCACCGCCAGATGCAACGCCACCAACGACGACGAACACGCCGTGTCCACCGACACCGCAGGCCCCTCAAGACCCAGGCTGTACGCCACCCGGCCCGACGCCACACTCGCCGCCCTGCCGGTCAGCAGGTAGCCGGTCGCGCTCTCCGGGGTCTGGTGGAGGTCATGGGCGTAGTCGCCGGCCATGGCACCGACGAAGACACCGCTGCGGCTTCCCCGAAGCGCGTGGGGGTCGATGCCCGCGTGTTCCAGCGCCTCCCACGAGCCCTCCAGGAGCAGCCGCTGCTGCGGGTCCATCGCCAGCGCCTCACGCGGCGAGATGCCGAAGAACGCCGCGTCGAAGGCACCGGCGTCGTGGAGGAATCCGCCTCGGTACGTTTCCGTGCCCCAGCCGCGGTCGGCCGGATGGTTGCCCGTGGCGTCGGTGCCTTCGGTGACCAGGCGCCACAGATCCCGCGGCGACCGTATTCCTCCGGGCAGGCGGCAGCTCATGCCGACGATGGCGATGGCGTCGTCCGCCTCCAGTGGTGTCACCGCGGGCTCCGGTGCCGCGGCGTCGTCGACGGAGCTCTCGCCGTGCGTCGTCCTCGACTCGATCTCCGTCGCCAGTGCCAGTGGCGTCGGGTGGTCGAACACCACGCTCGTCGGCAGGTTCAGCGAGGTGGCGGAGTTCAGACGACGGCGGAGTTCCACCGCCATGGCGGAGTCGAAGCCGAGGTCCTGGAAGGTGCGGCCGGCATCCAGCGCTTCCGGCGCGGCGTGGCGCAGCACGGCGGCGGCCTGGGTCCGTACGAGTTCGAGGGCGGCGATGCCAGGGGTGCTGCGCCAGCGTGACCTCGGTGGCGGCGCTGCCGTGACCTGGGGCAGACCGAGCGGGGTGTCCGGGGTGCCGGTGACGGCGCTCCAGTCGACGGCCGCACCTCGTACGAAGAGTTCGGCGGCGGAGGTCAGAACGCTCTCGAGGCCGCCCTCGCCCCGGCGCAGCGTTCCGGTCGCGACCGCGTCGGTCACCCCGGTGTCCGCGGCGGTCTCCTCCACCCCGATGGTCAGCACCGGGTGCGGGCTGCACTCGACGAAGAACCGGTACCCCTCCTCCAGGAGCCCGCGCACGGCCTGGTCGAAACACACCGGCCGGCGCTCGTTGCGCACCCAGTACCCGGCGTCCAGCCGGCCGCCGTCCACCCAGGCCGCCTCCACCGTGGAGTACACGGGCACCGAGGCGGTCCTCGGCGACACCCCCGCGAGCTCCCGCCCGATCCGGTCGGCGACCTGGTCGACCTGCGGCGAGTGCGAGGCGTAGTCCACCGGGATCCGGCGGACCCGCGCTCCCTCGGCCTCGCACCTGGCCGCCAGCGCGTCCAGCGCGGCCTGTTCACCGGTCACCACGACCGCTGTCGGCCCGTTGACCGCGGCGACCGCGGCCCGGTCCCCGTCGGCGGCGCACCACTGCCTCACCCGTGCCACCGGAGCCGCGACCGAGAGCATGCCGCCCCGGCCGGACAGCTCACGGACCACCTGACTGCGCAGGGCCATCACACGCGCCCCGTCCTCCAGCGACAGCGCGCCGGCCACCACGGCGGCGGCGATCTCCCCCTTCGAAGCTCCCACCACGGCGTCCGGGCGCACACCCAGGGACTCCCACACCGCTGCCAGCGCCACCATCACCGCCCACAGCGCCGGCTGCACCACATCCACCCGGTCCAAGGACGCGGCCCCGGCCGCCCCGCACAGCACGTCCGGCAACGACCAGTCGACGAACGGGGCCAGCGCCCTGGCGCACGCGTCGATCCGGGCGGCGAACACGGGAGAGGAGGCATACAACTCCCTTCCCATGCCCACCCATTGCGAGCCCTGCCCGGGAAACACCAGGGCCACCTTGCCCGCCACCGTGGCCGCGCCCGTGATCACACCGGCGCCCGGCACACCCCGCTCGACCTGCCCCAGACCGGCCGGCAACGCCCCCGGACCGCTCCCCAGCACCACGGCACGGTGCTCGGACATCGAGCGGGACACCAACGCCCCCGCGACGCCGCGCACGTCGACGCCGGCACCGTCCCGCGCCCACCGCGCCAGCCGTCCCGCCTGCTCCCGCAGCTCCTCGGGCGTGCGGCCACTGATCACCCACGGCACTGTTCCAGGACGGTTCGCGTGGTCAGGGGCATCGGACACGTTCACGAGCGCTCCCACTTCCCTTGGGACACGAGGAGAGTCCAACCTGACGGGGTGCGCTCGTGGGCAGCTCGTACGACGGCAGAGCCGGTGCGGAACCCTCTCCCGGGCCGCCGCACCTCCGGCCGCCCGGTCCTGCAGCCCCTGGCCTGCGGCTCCGGTGTCCGGGGCTCGGCGGGGCCGCGGCCGGGCTGTCGTGGGGCACGAGCCCTCACAGGCCGGTCCCGCCGGAGGCGTCGATGCACTGCCCCGTGATCCAGCGGGAGCCGTCCGAGGCGAGGAAGGCCACGATGTCCGCGATGTCCTGGGGTTCTCCCATGCGGCCGAGCACGGAACGCGCCGCGTGGGCCGCTTCGCGCTCCGGCACCGACCACCGGTGCCTGTTGAGGTCCGTCTTGACGAAACCCGGCGCCACCGCGTTCACCGTGATCCCGCGCTCTCCCAACTCGGCGGCCAGGGAGCGGGTCAGGGCCTCCAGCGCGCTCTTGGCCATGGAGTACGCCAGGGAGGAGGGGTGGTTCAGCCGGGTGGCGGCCGAGCTGATGTTGATGACCCGGCCCCCCTTCCGCAGCCTCCCGAGACCGTGCTGCACCAGGAACAAGGGGGCTTTGGCGTGCACCGCGACCAGCCGGTCGAACTCCTCGGGCGTCACGTCGGCGACACCTCCGCGGAGGTTGAATCCGGCGTTGTTGACCAGGATGTCCAGCTCGGCGGGCTGCTCCGCGCCGGCCATGCCCGCGTCGAAACGCTCGTACAGCGTGCGGACGTCGTCGTGGACGCCCAGTGGCGCGTGCAGGCAGAAGGCATCTCCGCCGGCGCCGGCGATCAGGTCTACGGTGCGCCGGGCCGAGGTCTCGTCGCTGCCGTAGTGCACGGCGACGCGGGCGCCGTCGGCGGCCAGCCGCCGGGCGATGGCCCGGCCGATGCCCCGCCCCGCCCCCGTCACCAGAGCGGTCTTGTTCCTGAGCTCCTTCAACAGCTTCCCCGTTCCCGTCGTCAGCGGTGTGCCGGCAGGGGAACAATAGCCGTTGAATAAACCGTCTACCCGGTTTATTCTTTGCGCTCTGCGAGCGAGACACTCGGCTTCGCCACCCAGGCGTCCCGGCCCTCGCACGCTCCCGGCGTGCGACCGACGTGAGGCGGTTTCCCATGGCCTTCCGGCACATTCGTCTGATCGCCGTGAACATCGACGGCGTGCTGCTGAACGACACCTTCAGCCCGGTGATCCACCGGTTCGTGGTCCGCCGGGGGGGCACGTACACCCGCGAGCTGGAGCGGGCGGTGCTTTCCCAGACCCAGCTCGAGGCCGCCGAGGCGCTGGGGATGCCGGAGCCGGCCGAGAAGGTGGTGGCGGCGTATTTCCAGGAGCGCGAGGAGTACCTCCGGGAGCATCCCCTCCGCCTCCAGGAGGGTGCGGGCCGCCTGCTGGACCGCCTGCGTTCCACCGGCGCACCCCTGGTCTGTTACGGAGGGCTCGGGCGGGACCACTTCGAGCGTCACCTCGCGGGTCTGGCGCAGTACTTCGAGGGACCCGGGTACATCTGCACCGACGGCTTCCGGCCCGGAGTCCGCCAGATCGCCCAGGACGTCTTCGGGCTCGGCTGCGAACGTGCCCTCTTCATCGACGACGTGGCGCGTGTGGCCGAGGCGGCGCAGGAGCTCGGGGCGGCGTTCATCGGCCACCCGAGCACCTTCGAGCACAGCCACCAGCGGGCGTTCATGCGTGAGGCCGGGGTGCGGCACATCGCCGGCTCACTCGACGAGATCGACGAGGGGATGCTGCGGGCCGTCGAGGCGGAGGCATCCGTCCGGTCCGGCCGGCGGGCGGGCGCGACGGTCTGAGCCGGCGGCGGGGCCTGCCGTGCCGGGCAGGGGACCACACCAACCGGAAACCAGTGGTCCGGATTTGTTTTCCGGGCCGCCGCCGCCGCTCCGGGCCGCCCGGCCGGTCCGGGGCGCGGCCGCACCGCACTGTCGTCCACCCCCGTCGCGACCAGTGATATTGCGGCGCCGCGAGCGGGGCGAGGGGCGCTTTCGCCGCAGCGCGGGAGGGGGCGGGACCTCTCGCCGGGGCCCACTTGCCTCGTGGATACGTGGGGGAGACAGGTAAGGTACCTCCTAGACGGTTTTTTCTTTGCCTGATTCGGCTCGGAAGCGGATCGCGGCTGATCGAAGGGAGATTTCAGTGGCCCAGCAAGAACGAGCGGTCCGTACCCGCCGCGCCGTGCTGGAGGCTGCCGCCACGGTCTTCGCGGAGCACGGCTACACCGCGGCAACGGTCGCCGACATCCTCAGGACCGCGGGCGTCACCAAGGGGGCGCTCTATTTCCATTTCGATTCCAAGGAAGCGCTCGCCCGGGGCGTGCTGGAGATACAGACCGACCAGCGGCTGCCCGAGCAGGACATCAAGCTCCAGGAGCTGATCGACGTCGCCATGTCGGTGGCGCACCGGCTGCTGCACGAACCGGTGCTGAGGGCCGGCGCCCGGCTCTCGGCGGACCCCATCGGCCGCCGGCACTACGGGAGCGCGTGGCCGCTGTGGGTGGACATGATGGCGGAGATCGCGGCCGAGGCGCACGCGCGCGGGGAGACGCTTTCCCACGTGGTGCCGCGCGAGGTCGCCGAGATGGTGGTCAGCGCCTTCAACGGAGTGCAGCTCTACGCGCAGCTGGAGACCGGGTTGAGGGACATAGAGCACCGGGTGTCCGTCCTGCTGCAGCATCTGATGCCCTCGGTCGCCTCGCCGGCGGTCCTGATGCGCCTGGACGTGAGTCCGGACCGGGGCGCCCGCGTGGTGCGTGAGGCGAGGGAGCCGGTGTCCGCTCCCGCGTGAGCGGGGCCGGCGGTGGGGCCGGGCAGTGCTGCCGGCCGTGACGGCGGCCGGCAGCGCTGCCCGGCGCGGCTCAGGCCGACGCGGTGGTGACGACGGAGGTGAAGACGACGGCGCCGTCCTGACGTGCGGTCACGAGCAGGTTCTGCCTGTCGCCGGCCTCGGAGGGCAGGCGGCACACCTCGATCAGGCAGGGAGCGTTCAGCTCGGCGTAGCGGGTGAACTCGCTGGTCAGGCTGACCGGGAGGCAGGGGCGGCCCAGGAACGCGGCGGCGGCCTGCCGGGCGGCCTCCAGCAGGACCATTCCCGGGACGTGGTCGACGGGGTGGTCGAAGAGGACGGGGTGGCCGGTGTCCACCCTCAGCTGCCAGCGGTCCGGCGCCGGGGTGGGGGAAAGGACGACGTCCGTGGGCGACAGGCGCCCCACGGCCTGCGGGGCCGTGGGGCTCGTCAGGGGTATCGGTATGACGGCGTCGCCCACGCGCGAGGCCCGCAGGCGGCCGTAGACCGCGGGTGAGGTGCAGGTGAAGGTGGCGGAGCCGGTCGCGGCGATCTCTCCGTCGCGGCGGATCACGGCCGCGTAGTGCATCCCGGACAGGTTCGCTCCACGGCGTTTGACGTCCGTGCAGGTGACGGAGATGTCCAGAGCCGCGGGGGTGCCCTGGACGAGCAGGTTCTCGGGTCTGAGTCCGACGGTGAGGTCCCACATCAGGAACTGGTGGCCGAGGGGGACGCCGAACTCGGCGTGGGCCAGCAGGATGCCCGTCTGGCGGATCGTCTCGGCGACGAGAAGCGGGTCGTGGCAGCCCTCGACGGTCGAGAAGAAGCTGTGCCGGCGCGGCAGCTGGGCGGAGAGGGTGAAGTGGGTGTCGTCCACCCGCTCCCAGCGGGTGAGCATCACTTCGGCGACACCGGACCGGTGGACGAACTCCTTGGGAACCGTGGTGGTGAGCGAGGCCGGATAGCGGGGCACGACGAGAGGTACCGGTTCCGCGGAGCGGTCCCCCGCCGGGACCGCGACGACTACGGGACGTTCGGCGTGGACGGTGCTGACGGACATGGATTTCCCCCTGAGCCGCTAGAGGTGAGAAGCACGGCCTGACGCGAACGAAGATACATACCGCCCGGTTTAATTTCTAGCGGTTGCGGGCCCTTCCGGCCGAGGGGGCGCCGGAGGGACGCATTCCGTCGCGGTGCACCCCGGGGGAGCCCCTCGGAGTGCGGCCGCCGGGCCTCTCCGCGAGCGGCGTGACCAGCGCCTCCAGTCGCCTTGGAGTCCGCTTCTAGCCGGCTGGACGATCCTTTTCCCGTGGCCGGGACGGAGAGGGGGCGGCATGGAGTACGGAACTCCCGCACTGCGGGTGGAGCGTGGCCGGGCCGGCGCGGAGGAGCTGGCCGCCGTCCTGACGGCGCTGCTGCTGGCCGGCCGGAACGGGCGTGAGCGTGCCGCCGGAACCGCTCCGCGCCCAGGCCCGGAGCCGGGCGGAAGCGGGCCGTCGGGGGCCGGCGGCTGGAGATCCGCCGGTCAGCCACCCCACGTGAGAGGCAAACCGCGTGCGTGGTTTATTAATGTGGAGGGGCGCGCAGCGCGGGGCCCCGGCCACGCGGAGGCAGGGCCGCACAGGGTGACTCCGGCCGCTACCGGGTCGGGTGAGAGGACGGCTGGCATGGGTGGACGAGTGGCCGAGCTGCGTGAGGTCCGCGCGCACGCTCTGCAGGGTCCGGGTGAGAAGGCCACGGCGGCGCAGCACGCCAAGGGGAAGCTGACCGCTCGTGAGCGGATCGCCCTGCTGCTGGACGAGGGTTCGTTCCGTGAGGTCGAGCAGTTGCGCCGGCACCGGGCGACCGGTTTCGGCCTGGAGCAGAAGAGGCCCCACACCGATGGTGTGATCACCGGGTGGGGCACGGTGGAGGGCCGGACGGTCTTCGTCTACGCGCACGACTTCCGGATCTTCGGCGGTGCGCTGGGCGAGGCCCACGCCACCAAGATCCACAAGATCATGGACATGGCGATTGCGGCCGGTGCCCCGCTGGTCTCCCTCAACGACGGCGCCGGCGCCCGTATCCAGGAGGGCGTCTCGGCGCTGGCCGGGTACGGCGGGATCTTCCAGCGCAACACGAAGGCGTCCGGGGTCATCCCGCAGATCAGCGTGATGCTCGGCCCGTGCGCGGGCGGCGCCGCCTACAGCCCGGCGCTGACCGACTTCGTCTTCATGGTCCGCGAGACCTCGCAGATGTTCATCACCGGACCCGACGTCGTGCGGGCCGTCACCGGTGAGGAGATCAGCCAGAACGGTCTGGGCGGCGCGGACGTGCACGCCGAGACCTCCGGCGTCTGCCACTTCGCCTACGACGACGAGGAGACCTGCCTCGCCGAGGTCCGCTACCTCCTCTCCCTCCTCCCGCAGAACAACCGGGAGAACCCGCCCGCCGCCGAGGCCACCGACCCGGCCGGCCGGCGCGGCGACGCCCTCCTCGACCTCGTCCCCGCCGACGGCAACCGCCCCTACGACATGGCCAAGGTCATCGAGGAACTGGTCGACGACGGGGACTGCCTGGAGGTCCACGAACGCTGGGCCCGCAACATCATCTGCGCCCTGGCCCGCCTGGACGGCCAGGTCGTCGGCATCGTCGCCAACCAGCCCCAGACCCTGGCCGGAGTCCTGGACATCGAGGCGTCCGAGAAGGCCGCGCGGTTCGTGCAGATGTGCGACGCCTTCAACATCCCGATCGTCACCCTCCTGGACGTCCCCGGCTTCCTGCCCGGCGTCGACCAGGAGCACGGCGGCATCATCCGCCACGGCGCCAAACTGCTGTACGCGTACTGCAACGCCACCGTGCCCCGGATCTCGCTGATCCTGCGCAAGGCGTACGGCGGCGCCTACATCGTCATGGACTCCCAGTCCATCGGCGCCGACCTCACCTACGCCTGGCCCACCAACGAGATCGCCGTGATGGGCGCCGAGGGCGCGGCCAACGTCATCTTCCGCCGCCAGATCGCCGGCGCCGACGACCCCGAGGCGATGCGCGCGCGCATGGTCAAGGAGTACAAGGCCGAGCTGATGCACCCCTACTACGCCGCCGAACGCGGCCTGGTCGACGACGTCATCGACCCCGCCGAGACCCGCCAGGTCCTCATCGACTCCCTGGCCATGCTCCGCACCAAACACGCCGACCTGCCCTCCCGCAAGCACGGCAACCCGCCCCAGTGAACCGACGACGAACGACATGGCCGGCCCTGTCGCGCAGGGCCCCGGGCGCCCTGGAGGCAGGGCACCGGCCGGGAGATGGCTGATGGCCAGACAGGAACGCGCCCTGCGTACGCGCGAGGCGCTGATCCGCGCAGGGGCGGAGCATTTCGCGAGGGACGGCTTCGTCGCCGCCTCGCTCTCGACGATCAGCCGTTCCGCGGGGGTGAGCAACGGTGCCCTGCACTTCCACTTCGAGAACAAGCGGGCTCTGGCGCAAGCCGTCGGGGAGCACGCCCGGCGGACACTGCGCCTGGTCGTCGAGGAGGCCTGGGCAGGGGGCACGCACGCGCTGCCGGTGCTGGTGGAGGCGACGTTCGGTCTGGTGCGCCGCCTCGCGGACGACGTCGTGCTGCGGGCCGGCTTCGAGCTGGGCGCCCCAGCCGAGGGGGGCGGCTCCTCGCTCCGGCAGGAGTGGCGGTGGCGGGTGGACGAGATGGTCGGCCTGGCCGAGGCAGAGGGGTGGATCGCCCCGGGTGCCCGTGCCGAGGACGTGGTGACCGCCGTCGTCGCGGCCACGGTGGGCTTCGAGTCGATGGGCAGGGAGGACAGGGCCTGGCTGTCGGGGGACACCGTGCGGGGCTTCTGGGACCTTCTGCTGCCTCGCCTCACCGACCAGCCCGCAGGACTGTTCTTCCCCACCGGAAAGAGACCACAGAGTCGCTACGAAATGCCCCCATTTGACAGGATGGGCGGGAAGACTGAGGGCCCGTCTGGCGCGTGAACACGAATAAACAGTCCAGTCGGTTTGATATTGACAAACCGTCCGCCCTGCTTTTTAGTTGGCCCATGCCAGGAAGAGGCTGTGTCAGGACGACTCGCGCAGGGATAGGGGAGACGGCATGGACATCGACGTTCTGGGGGCGCTCAGCGTCAGGGAGAACGGGGTCTCGGTGACGCCCACCGCGCCCAAACCGCGTCAGGTACTCGCGCTGCTGGCCCTCCAGGCCGACCAGGTCGTGCCGGTGAGAACGCTGATCGACGAACTCTGGGGCGGGCGTCCTCCGCGCAGTGCCCGCACCACGCTCCAGACGTACGTGCTCCAGCTCCGGGAACTGATCTCGAGGGCTCTGCGAAGCGATCTGGAGAAGGCCGCGGGACGCACCGCCAAGGACGTGCTCGTCACCCTGCCGGGCGGATACCTGCTCAACACCTCCGGGGGCACCAGCGACGTCCGCGAGTTCGAGCGGCTGGCCGGGCTGGGCTACCGGGCCATGGACGCCGACGACTTCGCCGGCGCCGGGCGCCACCTGGGCCAGGCCCTGGCACTGTGGAACGGAGGCGCTCTGGCCGACGTGCAGACCGGGCCCCAGCTGGAGATGGAGACCCGGCGGCTGGAGGAGACCCGGCTGTGCGCGCTGGACCAGCGCATCGAGGCGGACCTCCGGCTCGGCCGCCACCGGGAGCTGCTGGGGGAACTGACGGTACTGGTGAGCCGGTACCGCACCCACGAGAACCTGCACGGCCAGTTCATGCTCGCCCTGCACCGCTCCGGCAGGCGCAGCGAAGCCCTCGACGCCTACCAGCGGCTGCGCAACGCGCTGGTGCGCGAACTGGGGCTCGAACCGTCCGCGGGCCTGCGCCGCCTGCAGCGTTCGATCCTCATGACCGCGCCCGAGCCGGTTCCGGCCGCCGCGGCCGCGGGGGCCGAGCACCTCAGCCGGGTCGGGTAAGCGAAGGAGTGCTGCCATGCAGGCCAGGTCGGAGAGGACGCGGCGCAGACTGGTCTGTGCCGGAGCCCGGATGTTCGACCAGAACGGTTACGCCAGCGCGTCCCTGGAACAGATCGCGGAGGCGGCCGGCATGACCAAGGGGGCCCTGTACTTCCACTTCGCCTCCAAGGAGCGTCTGGCCGACGCCGTGCAGGAGCACGCGCGGGCCGCCCTCGCCGACTTCCGGCAACGGCAGCGCGCGGCCGGGGTGCCTCCGGTGCAGGCACTCATCAATCTCTCGCACGCGCTGGCCGGGATGCTCCAGGGGGACCCGGTGGTCCGGGCCGGCTTCCGCATCGGCGACGAGTGCACCGGCCGGCGGCCTGGCGCGGCGGGCCTGCGGCAGGCGTGGACGGCCGAGGTGCTGCGGCTGGTCGCCGGGGCCCGCAAGGCCGGTGATCTGCACGAGCACCTCGCGGCGGACGGGCCCGAGACCCTGCTCTGCGCCGTCGTCCGCGGACTGGAGTCCTTGCCGGGCGCCGCACCGGGCCCCGGCCGGCTGGAGGACAGGGTGGCGGCACTCTGGGCGTTCCTGCTGCCCGCCCTCGTCCCGGCCCCTCACACCGCACGCTATGACGTCCGCCCCCTCTCCCCTCATCCGGAAAGCCGCCCGCTGCCCCCGCTGTCGCCGGCTGCTGCAGCCCTTCCCCGGTCCGGGGGCCCGCCCGCAGAAGCTGCCGGCGGCTCGTGACACCCCCTCGAAAGCCGGCCGGCCCGTGCGTGCAGCGCGCCGGCGCCGGGCCGGCCCCTTCCGGCGGCCGGCCCGGGCTGGAAACCGCGGGCGGCACGGGAGCGCGCCGGGGCGTCGTGAGCCCGAACCGGCCTTTCCCCAACGGGAGAGCCCCTGGGCGTCAGGGGCGATGGCGGCTCTGGACGCCGGTGAACGGCCGGATGGCGGCTCTGGACGCCGGTGAACGGCCGGCCGTCGTGGTGCCCGTCGGGCCCGGTGGCGCACTCTCCTGCCCCTGGCCCGGCTTTCTCCCGCGGCGTTCCCGCGGCCGCGGCCCTGTCCTGTCCTGCCCTGCCCTGTGCCGCCCTGTGCTGTCCTGTGCTGTCCTGGCCGGTGTCCGCCCCGGAGCCCGCGTCCGGACGTCAGCCGGCACGGCGTGCCGCTGTCACGGCGGCCTCCTGGGGGCAGCTGCGGCGAAGCTGGGCGGCCAGGGCGTCGTAGCGGCTCATCAGCTGCTCCTGGGTGCCGGTCAGTTCCTGGACACGGCGTCGCAGGCGCACGATCTCCTCGCCCACCTCATGTGGCTGGGCCGGTGAGGACGGCCGGCTGCGGGGGAAGGCGCCCGGCGGCGTGGAGAGGTCGCGCGACTGGTGCAGGACCGCCTCCATGCGCGCGCGCAGTGCCGGGCCGGGTTCGACGCCGAGTCCGGCCACCAGCTGTCGCCGGGCCCGCTCGTAGACGCCGAGGGCCTCGGCCTGGCGGCCGCTGCGGTGCAGCGCGGCCATGAGCAGGTCGTAGAAGCGCTCGCGCAGAGGGTGGTCGAGGGTGAGTTTCTCCAGCTCGCCGGTGATCTGGCGGTGCCGGGCGCAGCGCAGGCTCGCCTCGTAGAGCGACTCCAGCGCCGTCAGGCGGTGTTCCTCCAGCCGGTCCGCCTCGCTGGTGCACAGCGGGCCCAGCCGGCTGTCCTGCAGCGCGGGTCCGCGCCAGAGGGCGAGTGCGTGGCTCAAAAGCCGTACCGCCTCTGGCGGGTCGGCGAAGACCGCGGCACGGCCCTGCGCGGAGAGCTCGTGGAACTGCTCGATGTCGGTGGTGGCGCAGCCGGAGCGCAGCAGGTACCCGGCCGGCAGCGTGCTGATCCACGCGTGGGCGCCCGCGCCCGTGTCCGTCCCGGACAGCAGGCGGCGCAGCCGGGCCACGTGCGCCTGGAGCGCGTTGGCGGCATGGTGCGGGGGCCGGTCGCCCCACAGCTCCTCGGTGAGCCGGCCGGCGGAGAGCGGCCGGCCGGGGTGGAGAGCGAACGCGCAGAACAGCGCCCGCTGTTTGGAGCCCGAGGGTGCCGTGCCGGTGCCTGTCACCTCGTCGTGCAGTTCCACCGCTCCCAGCAGCCGGAACTGCTGTGCCACGGTGGGCCTTACGCGTTCCATGGCGCTCCCTCGTCGAGCGGTCGGCGGTCGGCGTGGCCGGGGGCTGGGCGGCTGGGGGCCGCAAGCAGGATCCGGTCCGGTCCTCCGGTGGCGGGCGGGGTGGAGGGAAAAGGGTGGTCTGCCCGGGACGTTAGCCGGGGCAGCCTCGCGCAGCCGGAGTCCGCGAGGCTGCCTCCAGCGGTTGTGGAAGCGTTTTCCACCAGGTGGTCACCGCCACCGGGCCCTGCTCGTGGAAGGTGACTCGAACGCCGCCTGAGAATCCGCGAGCGCGGCGCGTACCCGGTTAGTTTGATCCGCGGCCGACGGCTTTGAGCCACCGAGGGGCCTCGACCACTCCTACCGGTACGTGGAGGAAACCGTGGAGATACAGGTTCTGGGCCCGTTGCGTGCCGACGTCAACGGGGTATCGATCGTTCCGACCGCGGGCAAACCGAGGCAGATCCTCGCTCTGCTCGCCTTCTACCCGGGCCGGGTCATGCCCGTGCCCACACTCATGGAGGAGATCTGGGGCGCCGGCATGCCGCAGAGCGCCATGACGACCATGCAGACGTACATACTCCAGTTACGCCGCCGGCTGGGTACGGCGATGGGGCCCAACGCCCCGGGCGGCGCCAAGGAGGTGCTCGCCACCCGGTACGGCGGATACCTCCTCCAGATCCCGCCGGAGAGCGTCGACGTGCACCGCTACGAACAGCTGGTGACCGCCGGCCAGGCCGCTTTCGAGGGGGCCGAGGACGAGCGGGCGTCGGAGCTGTTCCGGGAGGCGCTGGCCCTGTGGCAGGGGCCCGCCCTGGTCGACGTCCGGGCCGGGTCGGTGCTGGAGATCGAGGTCATGCGCCTGGAGGAGAGCCGCCTGGGCACCGTCGAACGGCGCATCGACGTCGACCTGCGGCTCGGCCGCCACGCCGAGCTCATCGCCGAACTCACCGACCTCGCCGCCCGGCACCCGCAGCACGAGGGCATCCACTCGCAGGCGATGGTGGCCCTCTACCGCTCCGGCCGGCAGGCCACGGCCCTCGACGTCTACCGGCGGCTGCGCGCCCGGCTCATCGACGAGCTGGGGGTGGAGCCCTCCCCCCAGCTCCAGCGCCTCCACCAGGCGATGCTCGCGGTCGACCCCGCCCTCGACGTGGCGAGCGGACCGCGCCGCACCTCCACCTTCAACCTCTACGCCGCCTGAGTTCCCTGCCCTGCCAGGGCCTGTGGTCCACCGCGGCTGAGCGGGCAGGACGCCCTTCCCCTGCCGGCCGGCCCGGACGCGACGCCCGGCACGCCCCCGAGGACCTGGCCCGGGGCCCCCCGGGGGGCCTGCGCACCCGGCTTCGCCCCCTTCGAGCGCTCTTCGAACCTTCCTCAAGCGGCTGGGAAGAAAATGCAGAGCGTTCCCCGAGAGTCCTGGAGGGCGAGCCGTGCCCAGCCCCACGTACCGCCTCACGCCGTCGGGTCCCCTGCCGGGACTGTCCTGCCCACGGACTTCCCGGCAGGACAGACCTCCGTGCGTCCCTCCGGCGCCGCGGCCCGCGCCACCTCCGGCGCCGCCCCCGACATGCGGGTACGGAGGTGCGTGCGGTGACGGCTGAACGGGTGTACAGAACCTCGCACTCGATCGACATCAGCGCCCCGGCCGGGATCGTGTACGGACTGCTCACGGACGCGGTGCACTGGCCGCTGTTCCTGGAACCGGACGTCCACGTGGAGCGGCTGGAGAGGGACGGCACCGACGAACGGCTGCGCATGTGGGCGTTCACCGGCGACAGCCTGCGGTCCTGGATCTGCCTGCGGGTGCTGGACCCCCTCACCCGGCGGGTGGAGTTTCACCACTCGCCCCCGCAGCCACCGGTCAAGGCGATGCACGGCACCTGGGCCGTCGAGGAACTGCCCGGACACCTGAGCCGGCTGACGGTGCTGCACGACTTCACCGTCCACACCGGCCTGACGCATGAGGCGCAGCAGGTGGAGCAGGCCCTCGCCAGCACCTCCCGTGCGGAACTGGCCGGGCTCAAGAAGGCGGCCGAGCGCTGGCGCCGCCTCGACGACGTGGTGCTCTGCTTCGAGGAGACGGTCCGGGTGGACGCCCCCGCCGACGCGGTCCACGCCTTCCTCCACCGGGCCGGCAACTGGGCCCGGCTGCTCCCCCACGTGTCCCGGGTGAGGCTCGAGGAGCCGGTCTCCGGCATCCAGACGCTGACGGTGGACACGCTCGCCGAGACCGGCGCCACCCAGACCACCGAGTCCGTACGGATCTGCTTCCCCCACGCGGGCCGCATCGTCTACAAGCAGACCGTGACGCCCCCTCTGCTGGAGGCGCACACCGGCGAGTGGTCCGTGCGGTCCGACGCGGCCGGCACGATCGCCACCGCCCAGCACAGCGTGGTGCTGTGCGAGGAAGCCGTCCCCCGTGTCCTGGGCCCCTGCGCGGACCTCGCACAGGCCCGCAGACACGTCCGCGAGACACTCGGACGCGCGTCGGCCGCCACTCTCGAAGCTGCCCGGCGCCACACGGAGACCGGGTGGAACGCCCGCCAGGGATGACCCGCCGGACACGGCGCCACCCGGTCTCCGGCAGCCGTCCAGCGCCGTGTCAGCACCGTGTCGGGGGCGTGACGGCGCCGGCGCCCATACTCGTCGGGCAGCCGAACAGAAGGGGAGGGAAGGGGAGAGCTCGATCCGCGCGCCCACGTGCACACAGCCACGCACAGAAACCGCCCGCCGTTCCTCACACGCCCACCCGCGGGACAGCGCCTGCCCCGAACTGCCGATGACAGCCGACCACACCCCGCCCCCGCCCAGAGCCGGCACGACCCTCGTCCTCGACCTCGGGTCCGGCCCACAGGGCGAGCCCCGCCTGGACGTACTGGGCCCCCTCGACGACCACCAGCTGGAAGCCGCCCTCGACGAAGTCGCCCTGCACCAGCCGGAAGCGTTCACCCGACCCCACCGGATCGACCACCACGACGACACCCACCACACCCTGCGACTCGCCCCCGGCACCGCCGGCGCCACATTCCCCTGGAGCATGCTCGCCGACCTGCTCACCCGCCCTCCAGGCCCCCGCGCCCGCGCCCGAAGGGCGGTACAGCCCACAGCGCACCAGCGTGAACTGCTCGCCGACGCCCAATCCCACCCCGGCCGCCACATCGAACGCCTCACCTGGACCTGGCACGGCCACCTCGAACCCGACAGATTCCGGTCCGCCTGGCAGGCCGTCGTCGACAAAGAACTGGCCGCACGCGCGGCCTTCAGCAACGGCCCCCAGCCCACCCTCCTGCTCCACGACCACGTGAACGCCGACGTGCGGTGGCTCCCGGCGGGAACAGCCGACTGGGCCGACCTCATCGAGGACGACATCCAGCGCGGCATGGACCCACACCTGCCTCCGGCACTACGGGTCACCGCCCTGGGCGGCCCGGACCACCCCGACACCACCACCCCCACCCACATCCTCCTCACCTACCACCACGCGCTGCTCGACGACTGGAGCGCCCACCTACTCATCCGCGACTTCCACCGCGCCTACCTCGCCGGCGGCACACTGCCCGGCGGCGAACGGCGCCCCGACCTCCAGGACCACCTGTCCTGGCTGCACCGCCAGGACACCACACCACCCCGCGACCTGTGGTCACGCCCCACACCCCGCACACCCTGCGTCTCACCCGTACCCCTCAGCACAGCAGAAGGCCCCGCCACCGGCCACAGCCAGATCCGCATGAACACAGACCACACCGAGAAACTCTTCGTCTGGGCCGCCCGCTGGGGCACCACCGAAAGCTGCGTACTCCAAGCCGTGTGGGCCGTACTGCTGTACCGGGCCAGCGGCGCCCAGGGACCGGCCCGAGTCCGCTTCGCGGTCACCGCGTCCGGACGCGGTATCCCCCTCGAAGGAATCGAGCGGCTCCCCGCAGCACTACGCACCACGCTGCCACTCCACGTCGAGGTCGACCCCCGCTCCACGGTGGCCACCCTCCTCACCGAGATACGCGACCGGACACTGGACATGACAGCCCACGAATGGGTCTCACCCGGCCAGATCCACGCCTGGTCCCCACCAGCGGCCACCACACCCCTCGAAGGAAGCCTCCTCGCCTTCGAAAACACCACCCACCCACCGGACACCGGCCTGACAACAGCACTCCACGCAGAAGGCATCCACGTGAGCAGACCCGAACCCCTGGGCGCCCACACCGCCTACCCCCTCACCCTCACCGCCCGGCACGACGAAGAAAAACGCCTCGTCCTGACCGCCTCCCACACCCCCACACCCCACACCGACGCAAGCCAGGCCCTCAATCACAGCACCCACCTCCTGACAGAACTCCCCTACCTCGCAGCAGACACCACCACCATCGCCGACCTCCTACACCACCTCCCCACCACCCCAACCCCCACCCCAACCCCAACCACCCAGACAAACACCCCACCACCCACCACCCCCACCCCCACCCCCACCAACCACCCCATCATCCCCCTACGCACCGCCACCACCCCCAACGCAGGCCTCATCTGCCTGATCACCACACCAGACACCCCCCACACCCGCTACCACCACATCGCCGCAAACTACCCAGGCCCAGAAGAAATCATCCTCCTCCCCACCACACACAACCAACCCCCCCACCACACACCCACCCACCTCACCCACCACACCAGACCACTCACCCTCGCCGCCTTCCCCGACAGCTTCACCACCGCCTGCACCACCGCCCACCACACCACCACCACACGAAACCAACCACCCCTCATCGTCCTCACCAGCACCACCACCACCCTCACCACCCTCACCCACACACTCGCCACCACCGCCACACAAGCCACCACCCGCACATGAAAGGCTGTTGCCTTTCCGTGCTTGCTCGCTGACTTTCTGCCGGTCAGGCATGGCGTGGCAGGTTCTGTGGCAGACAGTGCACGTCGTGTCGTCTTGGTCGTGGAGACAGCACACGATGCTCCTGGCGGACGGTGGATCTTGATCGTGAACCCGTCTACCAGGAGCTTCGTCGTTCCGCAGATCCGTCCAACACCCGATCAGCGCCGCCAGGTTGGAGCGGTGACGGTGTCCGCACGGACGGGCGTGCGACCGTGATTGGTCCTCACCCGTATCGGGCAGGCGACGGCCATCACGTAGCCGGTGCCGCGTGTTTCCAGGGCGGCGCGGAGTAGGGGTCGTCGTGGCCGTAGGCCTCGTCACCGGTCACCCAGGAGGCGGTGATGCCGGCGTCCGGCGCGGCGGCGATCATCTCTGGGGCCAGGCGGGGCTTGGTGGCGAACTGCATGTCTCGGGTATGTCGAACGCAGTGCGGCGTTCGGGATCATCGGACCAGGAGTGCTCGGGTAGGTAGAGCCGACGGCCGATCAGGCCCGTCCCCGCTCGGTGGCCAGGGCGAGGAACACCCCGACCTGGGCGTTCTCGATGCGTCCCGCGGTGCCGGTGCACCGCTTCTGCACTCCCGCCGAGGCCCGGTCCTTCTTCAGGAAGCCGGTCTCGTCGACCACGAGAATGCCGTCGGCGCCGAGGTGTTCGACGGCGTAGGCGCGCAGGCCGTCTCGGACGGCACCGGCCTCCCAGCGGACCGTAGCGCAGCAGGCGCTGCCTCGGCCCGGGCCAGGCGTGGTCGGCCTGTTCGGCCAGCTGCCAGCAGTTCTTCCGCTCGACGCTCGACAGTGCTCCGAGCAGGTAGGCGCGGGCCGTGGCGCGAGGTTCAACTCGCCCGAACCGGCCCGCGATCCGGGCCATGACCTGGTCGAACATCACCCGCCAGCGGGCAGGGTCCACGCTATGGCCGGCGGCCACCGCACGATCTTCAGGAGTCCACAACACCCCCGATGATCACGCGGCGGCCGCACGGATTTCCAAGACCGGGTCCGTCACGAGATCGCCTGATCAGGCCGGAGTACGAGAAGCCCCGTCGCCCTCGACATTGGCCACCATCGTACGAAGCACCTTGAGCGCGGCCACGTACTCATCGTCGCTGATGCCTTTGTGGACTTCGGCGCGTACCTCGGCCGCCAGCTCACGGAGCCGCGCTCTGGCGGCCTGGCCGGCATTCGTGAGGTGCAGGAGCCGCCCATCGTCGATCCGCAGCCATTCGCGGTGGAGCAACTGGTCGACGACCCTGGCGATCTCGTGCGGGCCGTCGGCGAGGTGCGTCAGCTGCGCGACGACCTCCTCGCGGCTCGGTGCCGCAGGGCCGCCGTTCACGCGGTTGAGTACCCAGTACTGAGGCTGTGTGACATCCAGCTTGGCCATCGCGTCACGCAGATGCCGCGTGACGGTCGCATGGGCCAAGCCGCTCCAGTAGCCGATCGGCTGAGTGGCCAGCATGTCATCGGTCGCGTCCGGGTTCGCCGGCGCCTGGTCAGTGGTGGTGCCTATCAGCGATTCCATGATCGCGACGCTACCTTCCCTCCGGCGACTGAACCACCGGAATGCGGCGTTCACCGCAACTTGTCCTCGATGTGCGTCGGAACCGCCGGCCACCGTCCTCACCAGGGATGTCGCAGCCTCACACGGCACCATGCCACGTCTCGACGTGGCGCCTACCGACGACCGCTCGCCCGCACAGCCAGCAGGTAGATCACCAAACCGCACTGGAGTACTGGGAGGTCCTGCCGCTCAAGGAGATCTCGCCGCCTCCTGAGCCACGCGCCCGGACGTGCGTACGAAGCGCGCGGCCGCGGCCGCCAACACGCACGAGTGCGTCAGGCGTCGGCGAGAAGGGGGTCATACGCGGTGTTCCTGCGGCGGCCGGACATGAAGGAAAGAAAGTCGCCCACGAAGGCGCTGCGGTCGTAGGTGCCGTCGGTGGTGGTGAGGTCGCGGTGGAAGGCGTTGCGGAACAGCGCCCGGTGTTCGTCCGCGTCGACGGTCCCGCTGCCGTCCTTGTCGGTGGCGTCGAAGAGCACCTCGGCGACGCGGATGAGCGCGGGACCGGCGAGGGAGGGTACGGCGGCGGCGTACTCGTCGGCGCTGACACGGCCGTCACCGTCCGTGTCGAGGGCGGCCTGGAGTTCACGCCACCAGGCGGCGAAGGCGTCGTAGAGCCGGGTCTCCTCGGGCTCATCCAGGTCAAGGCGGGTGGCCAGTTCGCGTGCCATGGCGGCAAGGTCAGGCCAGTCGAGGTGGCCGTCGCCGGTCTGGTCCAGCACCTGACGGAAGAACTCCTCCGCCGAGCGTCGGCCCTCTGCCGCCGCCGAGGTAGCCGGGACCGGATCGGGGTCCGTGTCACCGCTCAGTGGCGTGAGGAGGCGGAGCAGGGCCGATGCCCGCTTCATGCGGGCGCGCAGCGCGGTCACGGTCCGGGCGCGGGGGTCATCGCTGTCGGGCGAGAGGGAGAGAGTCTCGATGATGGATTCGGCGTCGATCCAGCCCTCGGGCAGGAAACGGGTGAGCCCGGCGGCGAGGTAGGCGCCCTGCATGAGGGTCGGGGCGCCGGGCATCTCGGGCAAGCCGGCCTTGCGCCGGTAGGGCTCGGGAAGCGAGGCGACGGTGATCGCGCCGAGGAGCGGACCGACGACGGCCCGGCCGGCCGCCCACAGTGTCGGCGCGCCGTCGAGCAGTGCCGGGGCGGGCAGGTGGTCGAAGAGTCGGTAGAGGATGATGCGGGCTGCCTCGGTGTTCTCCAGTTCGTCCTCGACGACCCTGTCGAAGTACCGCCAGAAGTCGTTCAGGTCTTCGGGGAGTTCCCCGGCGTCGCCGTCGAGCGCGGCGAGGAAGGCGCGGTACTCGGCGTACATCCGCTCCATGGTGTCTTGGTCGAGCGGCTGACCGCTCAGTCGGCACATGGTGACGGCGCTCTCGTAGAGGGTGGCGACCACCCACGCGCGGGTCGCGCGGTCCATGGCGTCGTAGGAGCGGCCGCGGGTGTCGGAGCCGCTCATGCGGGCGTGCAGCCTGTTGAGCCGGGCGGCCTCCCGTTCGCGTACCGCTGGGTCGGCGTCGAACATCCGCCGCATGCTGAGGAAGGTGTTGCGCAGCCGGCGCCAGGGGTGGGCGACGAAGGTGGAGTTGTCGGCGAGGGCGGCGCCGATCTGCGGGTGGGCGGCTTCCAGCACGGTGGCGCGGATGATGGCCAGCGCCCAGCGCGGTTCGTCGAAGAAGGCGCGGAACTGCGGTTTCGGGGCGAACAGGGGTGTCTCGTCGGCTGTTCCCGTGGTTCCAGTCGTCATGACGGGTCTCCGTTCGTCTGGGGCGGGACGCCGCCGAAGCGGCGGTCACGGCGCCGATAGGTGTGCAGGCAGGTGAGGAAGTCAGGGGCCCGGAAGTCCGGCCAGAGCACGTGAGGGAAGACCCACTCGGCGTAGGCGACCTGCCAGAGCATGAAGTTGGAGATGCGCTGCTCGCCGGAGGTGCGGATGACGAGGTCGACGTCGGGGGTGTCGGGGAACGGCAGGTGGTCCGCGAAGAGCCGCTCGGTCACCTCGTCGGCTTGTGTCCCGTTGCGGATCAGCGACCTGGCAGCCTCGACGATGTCTCGGCGTCCGCCGTGGTCGAAGGCGACGGTGAGCGTCATCCCCTGGTTGCCGGCGGTCAGCGTCGCCAGATCGTCGAAGTCCTGGGCCAGCTCCCGGGGAATGCGCGGGTCGGCGGCCCCGAGGAAGCGGCAGCGGATACCGCGGGCGAGAAGCAGCGGTGCGTGCTTGCGCACAACCCGGCGGACCAGGCGCATCAGGTAGTCGACCTCGGTGCCGGGGCGGTCCCAGTTCTCGGTGGAGAAGGCGTACAGGCTGAGCCACTCGACTCCGGCTGCCCGGGCCGCCTCGATGATGTCGATGACGGTGGTTTCGGCAGCCCGATGGCCCGCCGTTCGTGGAAGCGAACGCTGCTGAGCCCAGCGGCCGTTGCCGTCCATCACGCATGCTACGTGCCGCGGCACCGCACACGCCGGCCCATCGTCCCGCCGCTGATCGTTGCCGTACGGTCGCCCACCTGGCCCGCCCCCCGTTGCCGTGCGTGCGCGATGGACGCCGTGATCCGTCATACCCACCCCCATCTCGCCCGGAGCGGCACGGTCGGCCCTGCCCTGCTCGGTCACACCCACCCCGTATCGCCCGTACGCCCGCCCCACCGGAGCGTTCCCTCCCAGGAGTCTGACGGCACGGACGGGTCCTGACCGGCGAACAGCGAGCCGTCACCCTTGACTCAAACGTCCGGTTCTCTTCGGCATCGGCAGCTTCCTCCGATGCCCTCGCCGCCCCCCGCGCCCCCCGGCACCTGCCGCCACGCCGATCCCGCCTACGCCGCCGCCGCGTGAAGGGAGACGGCTGCCGTCCTCGGCACCGGGACCGGGCCGCGCGGCCACATCAGCACCCGGACGGCGGACGAGAGCACGCTCGCCGCTCTCCCGCCGCCCACGTCCTCCCCTACGAGCTGGTGCGTGACAGCAGATCAGGCGCCCTCGCTGGTGAATGGCATGATCCGCTGTGGCGATCATGGCCGATCGGGCAGTTCTCGCGCATCGACTGTTCACCGGTGGCTCTGCCCATGTGAACGGGCAGCGAATGGTCCCCACTTCGGGAGGCACCAAAGATTCGAACAGTCCGCAACCTACGACTACGAGCCGGAGCGACCACCCCCACCAGTCGTCGCCGGTGTGCCAACGCGGTCAGGTCCGACCCGCGGCGCGCAGGGCCCGCGCCAGCCATTCCAGCTCCTCGGTCGCGTCGGGCGACGATTCCTGCCCGCGCACCCGGGCGACAAGCCTGCGGTAGTTCTCCGCTCCTGCCTCGATCCCGGCCTCCAGGCTACGCAGCACTGCGGCCCGATCGGCGTCACCGAACAGCTCGGACAGCACCTCGGCCGCGGTCGGCCCCTCGGGAGCGACCCCGCCCTTCCTGACCTCCGCAACGGTCTGCACGATCTGCCGGGCCCACCAGATGGACGCCCCGTGGGGATGGCCTTGCCCCGGTACGGGCGTGTTGAGCTCCATCCATGTGCGCAACCGGGCGCGGAATCCGGGGTCGCGCACCAATTCCGCCAGTTCGATCCAGGCGTCGACCTGCTCAGGTGTGGGATCGTCGGGCAATTCGATGCTGAAGGTGCGCATCCGGTCGCGCAGGCGCGGGTCGTCGAGGCCGCCGAACACCTCCTCCTTGAACTCGTCGATGATCTGCTTGCGCTCGGCGGCGGAAAGCCGCGCCAACCGGTTCATCAGTGCTGTCTCCTCAACGGTTGAACCCCGTTTCGCCACGGTGGACAGGACGGCCCGGCTCACCTTGAATGAGCGGATCTGCGCGTCGAGCGCGGCCACATGCGCGTCCGCGACCTCGGCGACCGTGGTACGGCCGCTCAGGACGCGGCACACGTCGTCGAGCCCGAGGCCCAGCTCCCGCAGGGTGCGGACCAGCTCGACGCGGGCCACGGACTCGGCGTCGTACAACCGGTAGCCGCCCGCGGAGCGGGCCACGGGCGGCACCGCCCCCTCGTCCGACCAGAAACGCAGGGTACGCACCGAAAGTCCGGTGCGGTGCGCGAGCCGGCCAATGGTGAGTACGTCGGGGCGTTCGTCGTCCATGAGGAGGATCCTGAACCCTCCGGCGGCTGGAGACTCAAGCGCCTCAGTATCCGCGCAGACCCCGGCTTCTTCGAGGGCCCCTGCCCTCGCGTACGCCGACACCTCGGAAGCAGCCTCGTCGTCGGCGGCATAACACCGCTCCGGCGCACCCGTCCTGCACTCGACTCACTCCACCGTCACGCCGGTGAGCGCCGTCAGCCTGTGGTAGCGAACTGTCCGCGTGGGCAGTCGGGAACCTGTCCCGAGGACGCCGTCGGAGGCCACGGGAATCGGGCACCCGGTCACGTGAGGGCACTGTCGAAGAGCCGTGAGCGAACGGATTCCAGGATGTCCTCGTGCTGCTCCGCCAAGTAGAAGTGGCCACCGGGGAACACCGTCAGGTCGAACCCGGCCTCGGTGTGCTCCTTCCAGTGGTGCAGCTCGCTCACGTCGACCCGTGCGTCGGAGAACCCCGTCAGGGCGTGCACGGGGCTGGTGAGGATCGGCCCGGGGGCGTACCGGTATGTCTCCGCCGCCTGGTAGTCGCTGCGGATCGCGGGCAGAACCATGTCCATCAACTCCGCGTCACCGAAGACCTGCGCGCCTGTTCCGTCCAGGGCCCCGATGTCGGCGACTATCTCCTCGTCGGAGAGCAGGTGCAGCCCGTCGTCCGCATTGCGGTGCGGGGCGCGCCGTCCGGAGACGAAGAGCGCCTTGGCTGGCCGTCCGGCGTCTTGGAGCCTGCGTGCGACCTCGTAGGCGAGCGTTGACCCCATGCTGTGCCCGAACAGCGCGTACGGCTTGTCAGTGAAAGGAACCAGGGAATCTGCCGCCTTGTCCGCCAGTTGTGCCATATCGGGGACATTCGGCTCCGAGCGGCGGTCCTGGCGCCCCGGGTACTGCATCGCCAGCACTTCCGCGCGCGGCGCCAGGCCCCGCGACACCGGAAAGAAGAAGCTGGCAGAGCCACCCGCGTGCGGGAAACAAATCAGTCGCACTTCCGCCTCAGGGGACGGGTGGAACCGTCTAATCCACGCCGCACCATCATCGTTGCTACCGCTCATTCCCGCCCTTGCCTGCTTGCCTTGCCTGGTCAATTTCACTGAGTTCCTGATCTACAACAGTGCAGGAGAACTCCGCCGATCTCAACCCCCCTACACTCCAGGCGCTCCAGCCGCCAGTGAACGCCCTAGGGGGAAGCGAAGTTAGGGGTACTTCCTCTCCGCGGCAGACCCTACGGTCGCCGGTAGATGCCCACTCAATTCCTTCTCCTGCTCCTTCCCTTGAGGTATCCCACGTGAAAGACATAGTGAGCGCCGTTCTTTCCGGCGCTGCGACGTGTGACGATTTCGCGAACCTGAGGGTTCCGGAAACCTATCGGGGCGTCGTGATCCGCAGAGAGGAGGCGGAGATGTTCGAGGGCATGCAGTCCGCGGACAAAGACCCGCGGAAGTCGCTGCACGTCGACGAAGTCCCGGTGCCGAAACTCGGGCCCGGCGAGGCATTGGTGGCCGTCATGGCCTCCTCCGTGAACTACAACTCGGTGTGGACCTCCATCTTCGAGCCACTGCCGACCTTCGGATTTCTCGAGCGCTACGGCAGGCTGAGCGCGCTGACCAAGCGCCACGACCTGCCGTACCACGTCATCGGCTCCGACCTCGCGGGCGTCGTCCTGCGGACCGGACCCGGCGTCAACGCCTGGAACCCGGGCGACGAGGTCGTCGCGCACTGCCTCTCGGTGGAACTGGAGTCGAGCGACGGCCACAACGACACGATGCTCGACCCCGAGCAGCGGATCTGGGGCTTCGAGACCAACTTCGGCGGCCTCGCCGAGATCGCCCTGGTCAAGTCGAACCAGCTGATGCCCAAGCCGGACCACCTCAGCTGGGAGGAGGCGGCCGCCCCGGGCCTGGTCAACTCCACCGCCTACCGGCAGCTCGTCTCCCGCAACGGCGCCGGCATGAAGCAGGGCGACAACGTGCTGATCTGGGGCGCCAGCGGCGGCCTCGGCTCCTACGCCACCCAGTTCGCGCTGGCCGGCGGCGCCACCCCGGTCTGCGTGGTCTCCTCCCCCGAGAAGGCCGAGATCTGCCGGAACATGGGCGCCGAGGCGGTCATCGACCGCAACGCCGAGGGCTACAAGTTCTGGAAGGACGAGCGGACCCAGGACCCGAAGGAGTGGAAGCGCTTCGGCAAGCGCATCCGCGAGTTCACCGGCGGCGAGGACATCGACATCGTCTTCGAGCACCCCGGCCGCGAGACCTTCGGCGCCTCCGTCTTCGTCACCCGCAAGGGCGGCACCATCACCACCTGCGCCTCGACCTCGGGCTACATGCACGAGTACGACAACCGCTACCTGTGGATGTCGCTGAAGCGCATCATCGGCTCCCACTTCGCCAACTACCGCGAGGCGTGGGAGGCCAACCGCCTCATCGCCAAGGGCAGGATCCACCCGACCCTGTCGAAGGTCTACTCCCTGGAGGAGACCGGGCAGGCCGCCTACGACGTGCACCGCAACCTCCACCAGGGCAAGGTCGGCGTGCTCGCCCTGGCCCCCGAGGAGGGTCTCGGTGTGCGGAACCACGAGATGCGTGCCCAGCACCTCGACGCCATCAACCGCTACCGCCTCGCGGCAAGCTGACAGAGGCAAAGGGACGCAAGACATGGCCCGGAAAACAACCGTGGTGGGAGTCGTCGGTCTCGGTTCCGTGGGGGAACCCCTGCTCCGATTCCTGAACGCAGCAGGCCACGACGTCGTCGGGGTGGACCGCGAACTCGACGTGGTGGCGGCGGTCGATCAGCGCATCAAGGCAGCGCCGGCCGCTGCGGTGCATAGCACAGGAGAAGCAGTTGATCATGGCGCGTACACGCTCACCAACGACACCGCAGCCCTAGGCTCGGCCGACCTGGTGATCGAGGCCGTGTCCGAGGACTTGGAGGTCAAGTCCCGAGTGCTGCGCCGCCTCAACAGCGTCTGCCCGGATCGTACGGTCCTCGTGAGCGTCACCGCCTCGCTCCCCCTGGAACGCCTCGCCATCGCGTCGGGTCGCCCGGGACGTACCTTGGGGCTGCGGGTGCTGCGTCCCGTGCCTGCCGGTGCGGCCACCGAGGCGGTGCCCACCTCCATGAGCGAGCGCGGGGCTCTGGCCGTCCTGGAGGAGTTGCTCATGGAGGCCGGCCTGACACAGGACTCCCTGAGCGCCCGTGGGGGGCTCGCGGCGACCGACTTGGTTTACGCGTCCCTCAACCGTGCCGTCGCCATGGTCGAGCAGGGGTACGCCGGCCGGAAGGCTGTCGACACCGCGATGCGCCTGGGCTGCGGGCTGCCCGTGGGGCCGTTCGAACTGCTCGACGAGGTTGGCCTGGACACCGTTCACGCGGTTCTGTCCGACCTGCACTCGCGCACCGGAGACGCCGGGTTCCGGCCCGCGCCGCTGCTCACGTCGAGGGTGCGGGGCGGCGCCCTCGGCCGGAAGAGCGGCCAGGGCTTCTACCGCTACGACGAGGACGGCAGCCGCCTCGACGTGCCCACCGGATCCGGTGGAGCCGTCGGAGCTGCCAGAGCCCTCGAAGCCCCGGAAGCTTTGAAGGACGGCCCGGATGTGACCGTCGGGCGGGTGGGTGTGCTCGGGTCCGGCACCATGGCCAGAGGCATCGCCGAGTGCACCGTGCTGGCCGGAGTGCCCGCCACCCTGGTGGCCCGCTCCCCCGAGAAGGCTCGGCTCGCCGTGGATGCCGTCGAGGCCTCTCTGACCAGGTCCGTACGCCGAGGCAGGGTCCACCCTGATGACAGGGCTCGTGCCCTCAGGCTGCTCCAAGTCAACGACGCCCTCGCGGCGTTGAGTGACTGCGACCTGGTCATCGAAGCCAGCGCCGAGGACCTCGTCGTCAAGCGGTCCCTGTTCGCCGCTCTCGGCTCCGTGTGCCGCCCGGGCACCCTGCTCGCCACCACCACGTCCAGTCTGTCGGTGGAGAGCTGCACCGAGACGGCCGACCGTGGCAGCGACGCCCTGGGCCTGCACTTCTTCAACCCGGCCCCGGCGATGAAGCTGGTCGAGGTGGTCCGCACCCCGGCGACCAGCGACCACAGCATGGCGGTCGCCCGTGCCTTCTGTGCCCGGCTCGACAAGACGGTGGTGGAGTGCGCGGACCGTGCGGGCTTCATCGTGAACCACCTGCTGTTCCCCTATCTGGCGGATGCCATCCGCATGCTGGACCAGGGGGGTGTCGGCATCGAGGAGATCGACACGGCAGTTCAGCAAGGCTTCGGCTACCCCATGGGGCCCTTCACCCTGCTCGACAGCATAGGCCTGGACGTATCCCTCGCCATCCTGCAGAGACTGAACCAGGAGTTTCCGGGGATGGGCTGTGAACCTCCCCTGGCGCTTGAGCAGCTGGTGGCTCAGGGCTGCCTCGGCCGGAAGGCCGGTCGGGGGTTCACCCGGCCGGTCAGCGGTTGACCCCTGCCGGTCAGGGCCTGACGCCGGTCCGGTCCGCGAGGACCTGCGGCAGGTCCCGTCGTCCTCGTACACCCAATTTGTGATAGATGCGTGTGAGATGCTGCTCGACAGTGCTGGGCGTGATGACGAGCCGTTCAGCGATGTCGCGGTTGGTCAGCCCGTCCGAGGCCATGAGGGCGACGCGGTGCTCGGCCCGGGTGAGCCCGTCTCCAGTGGCACGCTCGGGCCCGGGGGCCGGTGACGGGGACACGGGCGAACGCAAGGCCTGGTCCGGGACCCGGTCCGTGGGCTGGTCCAGGGAGGCTGAAGCCCGGTTCCGATCGAGAGAGTCGACCCGCTCAAGGAGCGCCAGCGAACGGGAGCGCAGCCAGCTGCTCCCCGGGGCCGGCTCGGCCAGCTCCGCCGTGAGGAGCGCGCGGGCTCGGCCAGGGCTGTCGACCTCGATCAGCACCTCGGCCGCGTATACCCGCCAGGCCGTGAACACGGAGACGTCGAGTTTCCAGGCGGCCATCAGGTCCCGGCAGGCGTAGAAATCACCGAGAGCCGCCTGATACCGGCCGACGGACAGGTGGTGGCGTCCCCGCGCCTGGAGGTAGTGCAGGCCGGGCAGGGTCTGGAACATCACAGGGGGCACGGGAATGCGGAAGCACTCGGCTGAGGCGTCGTTGTCGCCGAGTTCGGCGCACGCCAGGACCTTGGCGGACAGTGGCAGTCCGAGCGCGACGCCCCATGCCTGGGGCGGGATCAGCGTCAGCGCCTCGTCCGCACGCTCCCGCGCCAGTTCGAAGTTCCCCAGCCAGCTCTCGACCGTCGCGCTGGCCGCGGCGAAAATCGCGCGGGTCAGCGGGGTGCGCGGACCGGCCCCGCGGACGAGTAGTTCGCACCACTCGGCTGCCCGGTCCAGCCGGGCAGCCCGGATGAGCGAGACGAGAGCGGCCATGGCAGGGGCCACCGGTGGGTCGTGCAGAACCACGCCCTCGAGGAGCCGCTCGGCGGCGTCGAGCGCCCCGCCGGTCGGCCCCTGGGAGAGCAACGACGACAGCACGAGGGCGCCGTCGGAGTGAGGGTCCACGGCCACGACCCCGCCGCCGAGCCCGGTTCGTTCGTCGGGCGCCGCCGCATGCTCGTGAGCCCCGAGCACCGGGTAGAAGTAGGCGAACCAGACATGCGTGGTGTCGAGCCGCACCCGGAGTTCGCCAGACAGCTCGTCCCGTGAGCCGTCCAGATCGGTCAAGATGGCAGCGGCCTCCTCGGGCCGGCCGAGCCAGAGCAGATAGGTGATCAGAGTCATGCTCTGACCGCGACTCAGGCGACCGTTGACGTGGTCGTCCATGAGATCGGTGAGGTAGCGCCGCACCGCGCCGGGGTCGGTCTCCCACTCCGCCTGGGCGAGTTCGACGCGGATCTCCGCCCGCTGCCGCGCGCTGGTACTCGTGTCGTACGCCCTCCGCAGCCAGGTCGCGGCCCCGATCGCGTCGTGGTCGGCGAGGGCCTGGGCCGCGGCCTCCCGCAGCACGGCGATGGTCCAGGGGTCCTCGGCTGGCGCGGCGACAATGTGCTGGGCCACCTGGCCCGCCGCGGCGCCGCTCTCGTGCAGCACCCGGGCCGCCGTGCGGTGGAGGACCGCGCGCTCCGCCGGCGCTGTGCCCTCCAGTACCGTGGTGCGGGCCGCCTCGATCCGGAACTGACCCGCCTCGGTGAGGCCGACGCCTTCGAGCGCGGACATCGCGGGGGCGGTGCGCAGCTGGAGGATCCGGTCGAGGCAGTCCTGCGTAGCCGACGCACCGAGGACGGCGAGGGCGCGGGCGACTCGCAGCGCGTCGGGGTCGAGCTGGTCGAGGACGTATTGGACGGCGAGTCGGAAGAGTTCGCCGCCCACCAGAGCCTCGGTGAGCTGCTCGGCGGAGCGATCCCACAGCAGCGCCTGCAGGAACAGGGGGCTCCCCCCTGAGGCTTGGCGCAGGGCGGGGGCCATACGAGCGGTGCGGTCGTCGCCGAGGTGCTCGGCGATCAGGCTCTCGGTGCACTCCGTACATAGGGGGGAGAGGCGGATCAGGGTGCACTCGGGGATGCGCAGACAGTCGGCAGTCAGGGCGGAGCTGCCCTGCCTGCCGCCGTCGGCGCGCTCACCGAGCACAACGAGGACGCGCAGGGCGCCCACCCTGCGCATGAGGTGCTGGAGGCACTGCAGCGAGGCTGCGTCGATGTCATGGGCGTCATCGACGGTCAGGATCACGGGAGCCCGCTGTGTGAGGAGGGCGAGATGGCGGTAGAGGCTGTCGGCCGCCTTGGCGGTGACCGGGGCTGGGACCTCGGCCAGTTCGGAGAGCGCCTCGGCCTGCCCGGGCGGGAGCGGCACGGTCGCGAAGAGCTGGCTGATGACACCGAGAGGGAGGTCGCGCTCCGCCGCGGAGGCGACCGCGGTCAAGACGACCGCTCCGGAGTCCTCGCCGAGCTCCTGTGCATGGCGGATCAGAGAGGTCTTGCCCATTCCTGGCGCCCCGGTCACGAGCGCGGCACGACCCGCACCTTCCCCTACCTGCGAGAACAGGCTACCGATGACGTGTCGCGCCCGACATCGCTCCACCATGTTCATCGCCGCTTCTCCCCAGGCAGTCGACTCTCACCCAGCCCATGCACGGGCCGGGTAAATCAAAGCATGTCCTGGGTCTGGACCTGATGGAAAGACCGGGTCACTGCGACGTATCCCCGACGGCGGTGGTCACAGAGTCCTGGGCCGGGTGGCCGGCAGCCCGAACAAGGACCGCCCCGACCTGCGCGGACTTACTGCGACGGTCCACCACATGCTTCGCTTCCCTGGGCATCACGGTCGAACACGTCCTGACCGGCAACGCCTGCGCCCACAGCAAGAACACCTGGCGCAGCACCTGCGGCGACCCGGGCATCCCCCCGCCGAACACGGCCCTGGCGCCCGACCGACCCCAAGGTCGAACGTCTCCACCGCACCCCCTATGTCTCAGTCATTTCAGCCACCACACATGTCGATATCGGCCACCCCCCTAAAATCCAGGATCGACAATTCCCACCCCCCTACGACTACCCCCTCAACAGTCATCGGAAATAGTGACGGACGGGTAACCCACAACCTGAATAGCTTATGGGCACCGTCACTTGCGGCCTACTGGACCGTTGGCTAGCGTGCGGCCGTATGTGGAACACGATGGACGTCTGGGTGACCGGCCTTGGTGCGATGACACCGCTGGGAGTCGACGCGAATGACACCTGGGTCGCAATGCAGGGTGGCGAGAACGGAATTGGCGTACTCAAAGAGAGCTGGGCCGAGGAACTTCCGGTCCGTATCGCTGCCCAGCTGACCGAAGACCCAGCCGATTCGATGAAGCGGACGGAGGCCCGCAAGCTCGACAGGTCCGAGCAGATCGCGCTCGTCACCGCGCGGGAGGCATGGGCGGACGCCGGTGCCCCCGAGGTCGACCCGGAACGGGTCGCGGTCGTCCTGGGAACGGGCATCGGTGGCGTCACCTCACTGCTGGGGCAGAACCACATCCTGGAGACGTCGGGGCCGCGCCGCGTCTCCCCGCACACGGTACCGATGCTGATGGCCAACGGACCTGCCGCGTGGGTCAGCATGGACCTGAACGCACAGGGCGGTGCGCACGCCCCGGTCAGCGCCTGCGCCTCGGGCGCGGAGGCCATCGCGCTCGGCCTCGACCTGATCAGGGCCGGCCGCGTGGACGTCGTCGTGGCGGGCGGCGTCGAAGCCAGCGTGCACGCCCTGCCGCTGACCGCCTTCGCCCAGATGATGGCGCTGTCCACCAGCAACGACGCCCCCGAGACCGCTTCTCGTCCGTTCGACAAGCGTCGCAACGGATTCGTGCTTGGCGAAGGCGGGGCTGTCGTCGTCCTGGAGCGCGCCGACCACGCCCGGGCCCGTGGCTCCCGCGCGCACGGCAGGCTCTTGGGTACGGGCATCAGCTCAAGTGCCAGCCACATCACAGCTTCCGACCTACCGGGCCAGGTCAGGGCGATGTCCCAGTCGCTGCGTGACGCCGGGCTGAGCGGGACGGACGTGGGGGTCGTGCACGCCCATGCCACGTCGACACCGCAGGGCGACGTGGCGGAGGCCCAGGCCATCGCGCAGGCCGTCGGTACCCACCCAGTGGTGACGGCGACGAAGTCCATGACAGGCCACCTGCTGGGGGCATCCGGTGCCCTTGGCGCTATGGCCGCCATCCTGGCGCTGCGAGACGGCAGCGTCCCGCCGACGCGCAACCTCACTGAGCAGGACCCCGAGGTAGCACTCGACGTGGCCGCCGGCTCGGCACGCTCTGGGCAGTGGCAGTGCGCGCTCTCGAACTCCTTCGGCTTCGGCGGACACAACGTCTCGCTGGTCTTCGGGCGCGCCTGAGCAGCGACGCGCCACTGGTCCCGCCACCACCCCCGCACCGCCGCACGCTCCGCCCGCCCCCTGGGCTCACGCGCTCAGGGGCCCGGCCCCACCGACGATCAGCGCACCCAGCTCCACGCAGGCATCCTCCCTGAAGTCAACACCGCGCGCCTCCAGCTCACTCACGTCGCTTCGAGCGGCATCGAGCTTCTTCATGCTGCTTTGAGCTGCCCCACGACGGTCTGATCCGCTGCGCATCGCTTCGAACCGCACCGGCGCATCCCGCACAGCCACCCTTCACCGCCTTCGCGTCCGACCCTACGAAAGGCTGAGATGACAGCGCACTCCCCCGTGGCGGCATCGTGTCCCTTGAGACTTGGCCATGACTTCTACCGGGACCCGCAGCCCGTGTACCGGGACATCAAGCAGGCCGGGAACAAGCCCACCGAGATCGTGCTCGAGACGGGCATGGCCTACATACCGCCGAACCTTAAGGCCTGGCTCATCACCTCTTACGAGGACGTCGAATTCGTCCTGCGCGACCCGAGGTTCCGCAAGAGCATCAACGAGGCCATGCCCCTCTTCGCAAAGAACGCCCCGGGAGAGGGCAACGCGCAAGCGCGTTCGTCGCTGCTCTACGACAACATGGCCAATAACGACCCGCCGAAGCACACCGCACTCCGCAAGCCCGTCAACGGCGCCTTCACCTCCCGGGCCGTCGCCACCAAGAGAGCCGGGGTCCGCGCGCTCGCCGAGGAGACCCTCGACGCCGTGGCGGACCAGGAGAGCTTCGACCTCGTGAAGGACTTCGCCTTCCCCTTCTCCATCGCGGTGATCTGCAGCACCCTCGGGGTGCCCGAGGGGGATCGGGGCACCTTCGACTCCTGGGTGCAGACCATCACGAGCGACGCCGCACCGGATGTCCTCAAGCGCGACGCGGGGCTGATGGTGGCCTACTTGAGCGACCTCATCGCGCGCAAGCGCGCCGGCGATGACGACGACGTGCTGTCCTTGCTTGCGCGCGCTCTCGACGGACCCGAGGCCGTGGCGCAGGCATACGCGCTGCTCGCGGCGGGGTACGAGACGACGGCGAACCTCATCGTGACCGGCTTCCTCACCCTGGAGGCCCACCCGGAGGAGCGCGAGAAACTATGGGCCGACCGCTCCCTCGTGCCGGGCGCCGTGGAGGAGATGCTGCGGCACCAATCGCCCTTCAACCTGTCCCTGTACCGGTACGTCACGGAGACGGTGCAGGTCAACGGCGTGGAGCTCCCAGCCGGTTCGATCGTGTTCCTCGCGTTCGCTGCAGCCAACCGGGACGACGGTCACTTCGAGCGTCCCGACGACTTCACCGTCAGTAAGTCGCGCCGCGAGCACCTGGCATTCGGCGGCGGGATCCACAATTGCATCGGCAAGCACCTCGCCCGCTTGGAGGCGGAGGAGGCCTTCGACGTCCTCATCAAGCGATGCCCCGACCTGGTGTCGCTGACGCCCGCCGAGGAGAGGGAGTGGAAGGCCAGCCCGACGTTCCGCGGCCTGAAGAGCCTTGTGGTGGGCACCAGCCCCGGCCCGCGGCGCCCGGAAACCGGAGCCGTGTGATGACCGCAGAGGTCCCGCAAGGCGGCACGGCTTTGCCCGTGGCCGTCATCGGCATGTCCTGCCGTTTCCCCGGCGCCGCCAGGCCGGCGGAGTTCTGGGAGAACCTTACCTCCGGTACCTCGTCGGTGGGTTCGGTCCCGGCAGGACGGTGGGTCGACCGCCCGGCCAGGCCTTCGTCCGATGAGTCCCGCGACGGGCGCGTCACCGCAGGTGGGTTCATCGACGGCGTCATGGACTTCGACGCCGACTTCTTCGGCATCTCGCAGCGCGAGGCCCAGCACATGGACCCTCAGGCTCGGATTCTTCTCGAACTCGCCTGGGAGGCGGTCGAGGACGCGTCCGTGAACGCCGCCAATCTGAGCGGCTCGCGCTGGGGCGTCTTCGTCGGGGCCGCCGCCGACGACTTCCGGCTCGGGTACTTCGCCGCAGGGAACCTGGACCGCTTCGGCCACATGGGCACCAGCCGCGCCCTGATCGCCAACCGCGTCTCGCACGTCCTCGGCATGCGCGGCCCCAGCGAGGTGATCGACACCGGCCAGTCCTCGTCCCTCGCCGCGCTGCACCGCGCCCTGTCCGGCATCCGGCTCGGCGAGTGCGATGCGGCACTCGTTGGCGGCATTCACCTCAACCTCCTCCAACAGGTGACGGACCAGATTCAGTTGTGGGGCGGGCTCTCCCCAGACGGCCGATGCCACACCTTCGACGAGGCGGCCAACGGATACGTACGCGGGGAGGGCGGCGGCTGCGTCGTACTGAAGCCCCTGGACGCGGCGGTCCGCGACGGTGACCCGGTCTACTGCGTCATCCTTGGCAGCGCCACCAACAACGACGGCGGCCGCTCCGGGCCCGGCGTCCCGTCGCAGGACGCCCACGAAGAGGTGATCACGACGGCACACGCGGCGGCGGGCGTGCGCGCCGCCGATGTCGCGTACATCGAACTGCACGGCACCGGCACGCCCGTCGGTGTGGGTAGCCGACGTTCGTCACCTGATTGATGCTCTCCCGGTCGAGCGCGTAGTTGACGGCCTGCCGCACCCGGATGTCGCTGAAGGGGCC
>NZ_JBEYXW010000045.1:0-39900 GCF_040645195.1 Saccharomonospora sp. NPDC046836 | reverse complement strand
GAGCCGGCCGAGTGCCTCCCGTGCCGGCGGGATCTGGGCGAGCAGCACCAGTGCGCCAAGGCCGAGGCCGGCAGCCACAACCGTCGGCAGCCGTGCAACGGACAGCCGGTGACCGGGCCGCCCGGCAGGTGGCCGATGCCCGCCTGGCAGCCCGGATACGGGCGGTGCACCGGGAACCGGACGGTACTTACGGAGCCCCGAGGATCACCGCCAAGCTCCGCGAGGAGACCGGTATCGCGGTCAACCACAAGCGCGTCGCCAGGATCATGCGGGCGTCCGGGATCGAAGGAGTCCGGTTGCGGCGCCGGCACCGCACCACCGTCTCTGACCCTGCCGCGGCCAAGGCCCCGGACCTGATCGGCCGCGACTTCACCGCGGACAAGCCGAACACGAAGTAGGGCCCTGACCCCAGATGTTGGACACACGAGACACTGGGTCCCGAGTATCTGAGAACGGGCATCTCGGGGTCATGAAGAACTACCCGCCGCAGTTCAAGGCGGGCGCGGTCGCGCTGTACGAGTGACGGCCGGAAGCGACGATCAGGTCGGTCGCCGCCGATCTGGGGATCAATCCGGAGGAGCCGGCGCAGGATGTCCGGGCCCTCCTGCTGGACGAGTTCGCCGGCCAGGTTGTCGATTCTCCGGTCTGCGACGACGCCACGTTCGAAGGGGGTGAGGCGGAGGCGTCGCCAGAGTGGTTCGATGGTGCGTGCCCGTGCGTGCCCGTGCGAGAGCGGGTGAGCAGGCCGTCCGAGGGCGGAAGGCCGACATGGCCGTGAAGACGGAGGGCTGGCGGGGCGGGAAGAGGGGGCGGCCTCAGCGAGTGACGCCGGAGGCCGCCCCTTCGCCCCGTCGGGGGTTCGTCCGTGAGGGGGCTATCTGCCGGTCCAGGTCACCGAGTTGGTGAGCTGGACGGCGTGGCTCTGGAAGTCGAGGGTGATGCGGTCGCCGTGGGTCATCGTGTGTCCGCCGTGGAAGCTGCTGCGGTCGGCGCCGATGTAGACGTAGTGGACGCGGCCGGGGTGGTGCAGGGAAGTGTAGGAGAACAGCGTTTCCGTGATGGCGTCGAGGTCGTAGTGCAGGGCGTCGGTGCCCGTGGTGAAGGAGCCCTCCCAGGCAAGGGAACCGTCCCGTTCGATCGTCGTGCGGCCGGTGACGGCGGTGGGTGGTGGGCCGAGGTGCAGGGAGGGGGAGATGGCCGCGTCGCAGAGCTTCGCGTAGGACAGGTGGCCGTTGTGCTGCTTGAAGCGGCCGATGTCGGTCAGGTCGTTGCCGAAGGTGTGGCCCGCGTAGCGGGGCCTGCCGGTGGTCGCGTCGCCCACGTAGACGAGGACGATCTCGGCCTCCTCGCAGACGGCGACCGCGTCGCCCGGCACGGCCAGCGGTTCGCCGGAGAGCTTCAGCCGGTCGCCGAGACCCTTGAAGAACCAGGTGGGCTGGTCCGGGGTGGCCGCGTCAACCTTGACGTTGTGGGTCATCATGAACCCGCTGACCAGGGCGTCTCCCACGTGCTCGGGGAAGAGCGGGGGGAGCGGGCGCGCCTGCCGTCGGTCCTCGGGCGTCAGCTCGATCCGCTTCCTGCCGGCGGTCAGGGCGTCGGGGTCGCCTCCCGATTCCGGAAGGAGGTCAGCCAGTTCGTCCGTGCCGAGGGGGTGGAGGAGCAGTTCCACGCCCGGCTGCGGGACGGGCCCGAGGCCGAAGTACCGCTCGGTACCGACGGCGTAGGTGGACAGTACGGTCATGAGGAGGCCTCTCCGCTCTGATCGCTCGGCCGCGCCAGGGCCCGACGGTCGATCTTGCCGTTTCCGTTGAGCAGGAAGGCGTCCAGGCGCGTGAAGCGACGGGGAATCATGTACGAGGGCAGCAGGGCCGACAGGTGGCCGCGCAGGTCGCGCGAGGTGACGTCGCCGCCCGTGTAGTACGCCACCAGGTCGAGGCTGCCGACCCGGCCCTCGACGGCCAGGACCACGGCGTCCGTCAGCTCCTCGTGCCGCCGCAGGGCCCCCTCGATCTCCGCCGGCTCGACGCGGTGGCCGCGGATCTTCACCTGGGAGTCCAGGCGGCCGAGGTGGGTGAGCATGCCCTCGGGGTCCCGGCGGACGAGGTCTCCGGTGCGGTACCAGTCGGCCGGGCCCGGGACGCCGGCGGTGAGCGGGACGAAGCCGGCGTCGCCGGAGGTGAGGAACCGGCCGGCGTTGTCCTTCGGGTCAAGGTAGCCGTCGAACCGCTGAGGGCCGCGGACACAGAGCTCGCCCTCGTCGGCCTCGCGGCCCTCTGTGACGACGACGGACTCCAGGTGCGGGTAGACGTGCCCGATCGGGATGGTGCGGTTGGCCGTGGCGGGCCACTCCTCGGTGCGCTCGGGCAGCCGGTAGGCGGAGACGTAGACGGTCAGCTCGGTGGGGCCGTAGACGTTCTCCAGCTCGCCGCCGGGGGTGGCGGCGTGCCACGCCTCGGCCTGCTCGACGGTGAGCTGCTCCCCCAGGAAGAGGCTCATGCGCAGGGAGGGCATGCAGCCGGGCGTGAGTTCACCGAGGCCGAGCGCGGTGGTGACGGCGGAGGGCACCGACGTCCAGTGGGTCAGGGCGGTGGAGTTGACCCAGCGGACGGGGTGCATGAGGTCCTGGGCGGAAGGCGCGACCAGGGTGGCGCCGGAGCCCCAGGCGACGAAGAGGTCGAAGACGGAGACGTCGAACGCGAAGTCGAAGTTCTGCGACATGCGGTCGCCGGGGCCGGCCCTGTACCGGGCGATGTTGTGGGTGACGAAGCTGAGCGCGTTGGCGTGCGAGACGGGCACGCCCTTGGGGCGGCCGGTGCTGCCCGAGGTGAAGAGGATGTACGCCGTGCGCTGCGGGGCCGGGGCGTCGGCCGGGCGGGAGAAGCCGTCGCCGCCCGGCGCGTGATCGAGGTCGGGAATGCCCACGGTGCGGCAGCGCGACCCCTCGGCCAGGGCAGCGGCCGGTCCCGCGGTGTTGTCGGTGAGGACGAGGGAGAGGTCCGCGGCCTCCGCGATCGCGCGCAGGCGACCGGCGGGAGCGGCGTGGCTGACCGGGACGACGGTGGCCCCCAGTTTCAGCACGGCGAGGTAGGCCGCGTAGGTACGGGCGCACTTCGTCCCGATCAGGCCGATCCGGGAGGGAACGGGGCCGTGTTGGGCGACGATGTGGTGGGCCAGTCGGTCCACCGCTGCCATCAGCTCCCGGTAGGTCAGGGGAGCTTCGCCGGGCGTTTCCAGGGCGACGGCCTCGGGGTGGCGCGTGGCCGCGGACTCGACGAGCTCGATCAGGCGGCGCGGAGCGGGGGGCGAAGACGTGGTGCCGTTGTTCACTCGGCCCCTTCCTGGTGGCGGAGGAGGACTTCGGGGTTGACGCAGTAGGGGGGGTGTTCCCCGCGCAGGACGCTCTCGGTGTTCTCGACGGCGGCAGGCACCAGCGACCGGTACATCTCCACCGTGTGACCGATCACGTGGTCGGTGAGGATCGTCCCCGGGGCCTCGCGCAGCGGGCTGTCCCCGGGGAGGGGTTCGACGCCGAAGGTGTCGATGGCGGCGCCCGCGATCTCGCCGCGGTGCAGGGCGTCGGCCAGAGCCTCCTCGTCGACGATGCCGCCACGCGAGGTGTTGATCAGGACGGCCTCGCGCCGCATCCGGCGCAGTCCGGCGGCGCCGATCAGGCCACGGGTGGCGTCGTTGAGCGGCAGGTGGACGCTGACGATGTCGGCCTCCGCCAGGACCCGGTCGAGCGAGCAGAACTCGACCTGGGGCCAGGTGTTGGGTTGCGGGGTCCGGGTGTGGCAGAGGATGGGGCCGGTGCCCCAGCCCGCCAGGCGGACACACACCTCACGGGCGATCCGCCCGAATCCGACGAGGCCCAGGGTGGCGCTGCTCAGCGACCGGCTGTCGAGTTCGGCGGGGCGGGGGCGGGGCCGCTGCTCGGCCAGCGCGGCGAGCCGGTCGGTCAGGCGCAGCCGCAGGGCCAGCGCGAGCATGATGGTGGCCTCCGCCATGCTCCCGTGGTTCTGCGGGGTCGCGCCGTTGGCGATGACGATGCCGCGCCGCGTGGCGTCGGGGACGTCGATGGAGTTGACGCCGCTGGAGGCGAAGACGACACCCCGCAGCTCCGGGTGCCGGTCCAGGAACTCGGGGCCGACCGGGGTGCGGGAGGTGAGGACCAGGGCGCCGAGAGGGCCGTCTCCCGCCTGGCGCGGGTCCGCGCCGCGGACCACCTGGTGGCCGCGGGCGACGAGCTGCTCGGCGATCTCGTCGAGCAGCTCGTCGAGGACCCGGTCGGTGCCGACGAAGACCCGGCCGGGCGGCGGGACTATGTCTGCCACGCTAGAACCCGTTCAGGTAGGGGAGCTTCGCGGAGACGGCGCCCACCTGATCGGTGTGCTTGAGCAGTTCGGTGAGGGTGTCCCAGGTGCCTTGCACGAAGGCTTCTCGCAGGGATTCCTGGATCTCGACGGGGAACTCGCGTCCGCCGATGCGCAGCACCCCCTTTTCGAGGTCGACTTCGGTGATCGCCTCGGCATCGGCCAGGGCGATGGTCCGGGCCTCCTCGGCGTCCTCGGCGGAGAGCGTCACGCACGGCAGGCCGATCGTCCCGCAGTTGCCGCGAAAGATCTCGCCGAAGCTCTCCCCGACGACGGCCCGCACGCCCCAGCGGTACAGGGCCTGTGCGGCGTGCTCCCGGGAGGAGCCGCAGCCGAAGTTCTTGGCGGCCAGCAGGACGCCGGCGCCCGAACGCTCCGGCAGGTCGAAGGGGTGGGTGCCCCCGCGGGCGTGCTGCTGTTTGCGGTCGTCCTCGAAGACGTGGTCCCCGAGCGCGTCGAAGGTCAGGTGCTTGAGGAAGCGGGCCGGGATGATGCGGTCCGTGTCGATGTCGTTGCCGCTGATGACCACCGTGGTGCCGGAGACGGTGGTGATGCGCGGGTCGGTGGTCGTGATGCTCACGGGGAAGCTCCTTAGACGGCAGAAGAGGCGGCGGGCACGGTGCCGAAGACGGTGGCCGGGTCGCAGACCGAGCCGTTGACCGCGGCCGCCGCCACGGCGAGCGGGGACATGATCATGGTGCGGCCGGTGGGCGATCCCTGGCGGCCCTTGAAGTTGCGGTTCGAGGAGGAGGCCGCCAGCTCACGGCCGACCAGCTTGTCGGTGTTCATGGCCAGGCACATCGAGCAGCCGGCAAGCCGGAACTCGAAGCCGGCCTCCTCCAGGACCTTGTCCACACCCAGGTTGATCAGTTCCTCGCGGACCGCGTTGGAGCCGGGCACCGCCAGCGCCCGGACGCCGGGCGCCACCCGGGCACCGCTGTGCTTGAGCGCCTCGGAGACCTCCAGGAAGTCGGAGAGGCGGCCGTTGGTGCAGGAGCCGATGAACGCGACGTCGATCGGGTAGTCGCCGAGCTTCGCCCCGGGCTCCATACCCATGTAGGAGTACGCCTCCGCGTAGGAGTCGGCGACGTCCTTCGAGGCCCCTTCGGGGGAGGGCAGCGTGCCGTCCACCGGGACGGACTGGCCCGGGTTGATGCCCCAGGTGACCATCGGACGGATGACGTCTCCGTCCATGACGACCACGTCGTCGTAGACGGCGTCCGCGTCGGAGGCGATCGAACGCCACCAGGCCACGGCCCGGTCCCACGCTTCCCCGGCCGGGGCGGCGGGGCGGCCCTTCAGGTAGGCGAAGGTGGTCTCGTCCGGGTTGACGTAGCCGCAGCGGGCGCCGCCTTCGACGGCCATGTTGCAGAGCGTCATCCGCTCGTCCATCGACATGCTCTCGACGACGGAGCCGGCGAACTCGTAGGCGTAGCCGACGCCGCCGACGACGCCGAGTTCGTGGATCACGTGCAGGATGACGTCCTTGGCGGTGACACCCGGGGCGAGTGCGCCGTCGATCTGGACGCGGCGCACCTTGAGCCGGTTCATGGTCACGGTCTGGGTGGCCAGGACGTCGCGCACCTGGGAGGTGCCGATCCCCAGGGCGACGGCGCCGAACGCCCCGTGCGTCGAGGTGTGCGAGTCGCCGCAGGCGATGGTCATACCGGGCTGGGTAAGGCCCTGCTCGGGGCCGATGACGTGGACGATGCCGTACTCGTTGCCGCTCGGGGCGAAGAAGCGGAGTCCGAAGTCCTCGGTGTTGGTCTCCAGCTGCGCGAGCATGTCCTCCCCCAGCTGGTCGAGGAAGGGGCGGGCGATGGTGTCGGTGGGGATGACGTGGTCGGCGGTGGCGACGTTGCGCTCGGGCATGGCCACGCTCAGGCCGCGCTCACGAAGCATGGCGAACGCCTGCGGGCTGGTCGCCTCGTGCACGAGGTGCAGACCGATGAAGAGCTGGGCTCTGCCGTCCCCGTAGTCCCGCACTGTGTGAAGGTCGAACACCTTGTTGTAGAGCGTGTCGCCCATGGTTTCTCCTACCTTGTCTCTCGCCTCGGCGTGTGGGGTTACTTGATGGGGGCGGCGGTCCCGGCGGTCACGCCCCCGTCGACGGCGAGCGCCTGTCCGGTCACGTAGCTGGATTCCGGTCCGGCCAGCCACACGGCCGCCGCGGCGACCTCCTCGGGTCCGCCGATACGGCCGAGCGGTGCCCGCCGGGCCCTCGCCGTCAACTGCCCCTCGTACGGGTAGAGCTCACGCAGCATGGGGGTGTCGGTGGAGCCGGGACAGACCGCGTTCACCCTGATCCCGTGGGGGGCGAGCTGGAGTGCGCCCGCCTTGGTCAGGCCCACGACGCCGTGCTTGGTGGCGGCGTACATGGGGCTGCCCGAGTGCCCCTGGAAGGAGGCCACCGACCCGGTGGTGACGATGGCGCCTCCACCCGTTTCGATCATCGCCCTCGACTGATGCTTCAGACACAGCCACATTCCCATGAGATTGGTGGCCACGACGGCAGCCGCATCCTCCTGGGAGGCTTCTGAAACCAGCCCAGTTGGGCCGAAAGTACCAGCCGTGTTCACCGCAGCGTCCAGTCGTCCGAATTCCGAGACGGTCGTATCGACTGCGGCCGCGACGCTCTCCTCATCAGTGATGTCACAGGTCACGGCGAGGCAACGGTCGTGGCCGAGGCCGGCCAGCTCCAGGGACTCGCGCAGCGGCTGGGCCCGCCGTCCCGCGGCGATCACCAGCGCGCCGGAACGGGCGAGCGCCGCCACGGTGGCACGGCCGATGCCGCTGCCCGCCCCGGTGACCAGGACGACGGCGTCCTTGAGGCCGTCGCCGGGCGTACGGGGCGGGTGGGTGCGCAGGGGTTCGTTCATGAGATGTGGAGCCCTCCGTTGACGTCGACGAGCGCGCCGGTGGTGTATCCGGCGTCCTCGCCGCAGAGATGGACGATGACGGCGGCCGCTTCCTCGACCGTTCCGTAGCGCCCCATGGGGAGGCGGCCGCGGAGCTCGGCTCTGCGCTCCTCGGACATGGCCTGCCAGTCCGCGAGGAGACGCTCGGTGCCGATGGGGCCGTGCGCCACGGCGTTGACCGTCACGCCGTGGCCGGCGAGTTCGTGGGCGCACTGCTTGGTGTAGCCGAGGACCGCCGCCTTCGCGGCAACGTAGGCCGCGTTGCTGAAGATCGAGTACGTGCGTCCGGCGATCGAGGCGAGGTTGACGATCCTGCCCCAGCCCCGCTCCCGCATGTGGGGGACGCACAGCCGGGTCAGGGTGAAGCAGGCGAGGAGGTTGTGGGTGAGGGCGACGCTGAGATCCGCCTCCCGCAGATCCTCGACGGGGATACGACGGGTGTCGCCGCCCACCCCGTTGACGAGGATGTCGGGGAGCGCGTCCGGACCGCCCTCCTCGGCGCAGCGGATGACGGCGTCGGTGTCGGTGACGTCCAGGTGGAGCGGACGCACCTGCGGGAGGCGGCGCTGGAGGGCGTCCAGGGCGGCCCGGTCCCGGTCGACGGCGACGACCTCGGCCCCCTGCTCCACCAGGCGGCGGGCGACTTCGGCGCCGATGCCGGCCGCGGCACCCGTGATCCAGGCGCGGCGCGGCGCCAGGGGCGGGCCGCTCGGGTCGGTACTCACTGGAATCCTTCCGGGGGAGGTACGGGCGTGGCCCCAGGGGGACGCACGCCTTGGCCGGGCGCTTTCAGGGGCGCGGGGGTACGGGGGTGCAGCTGCGTAGCAGGGCCTCGGTGGGGCGCAGGGCTGTGCCGGGGCCGCTGAGGGCCGCAGCGCGTGAGGCGGCGCGGTCCACCTGGTAGCCGGGGTCGGTCAGCGGGGGGTGGCCGGGGAACCACTCGTCCTGCCGCCCCGCCTCCACCGCGACGGGCCCGTGCAGTGCGGTGCCGATCAGGCGGCCGGCGGCCCACAGCGGACCGACCTCGCCCACCTGCACGCCGAGCTGCACACCGAGTCCGGCGGCGCGTGCGGCGCGTGCCAGGGTCAGCAGGCGCAGGGGGCCACCGCACTTGGAGACCCGCAGGTTGAGCAGGTCGGCCGCCTGGTGGGTGGTGCAGTCGGCCAGGTCGCGGGCGGAGGAGAAGGACTCGTCGAGCATCACCCTCAGCCCGGCCTCGCGCAGGCGGGCGAGGTCCGCCCACCGGCGCGGGGGGAGCGGTTCCTCCAGCCAGGAGAGCCCGGCCGCCCGTAGGTGCGGCGCGTGGGCCAGGACGGTCTCGGTCTCCCAGGAGCAGTTGGCGTCCACCGAGACGGTGGCGCCGGGCACGAGGGCGCGGACCCGCGCCACCTGGCCGGCCACCGGGGCGACGTCGGGTCCGGCCTTGAGCTTGACGTGCGGAATCGTGCCGCGTACGCCCTCGGGCAGTGCGGCGAGCCGTGCCTCGGGGTCGCGGGTCAGGTCCAGGACGGTCGACACCGGCATCGGGGCGGGTTCGGCCGCCAGCAGGTCACCGAAGCCGGCCCGGTGCAGGGCGCGCAGGCCCCAAACCCCGTGCCGTCGGCAGACCAGATCGAAGAGCGCCGTCTCCAGGGCCGCCGCCGCGGCCGGGGCCGGGGCACCGCCTCGGCCCAGGAGTTCCGGCAGGTCCAGCGCGATCAGGCCGGCCAGCGCCTCGTCGAGCGGGGCACCGGCCACCTCCTCGACGGCCGGGCGGACTCCCCGGCCGCTCAGGGCGGCGACGACCGAGCCGACCGACTCGCCGGTCACGTACTCGCGGGGTGCCGCCTCCCCCCAGCCGGTCTCGCCCCGGTACCCGGCGGCCACGAGCACCGACGCCGTCTCGGCGCGGACCTTCCGGGCGTGCCGGAACGGGCGCTCCATCGCGATCCGGGCCTCGTACAGCGTCAGCGTCAGCATGGGCGGCTCGCGGGTTCTCTGGCGGGGTGGATGCTCACCGGGCGGCCCCTTCCCGGGCTGTCGCGGCCAGCCAGTCCCAGTACTGCTCCCGGATGTCCGAGAACTCCAGGTAGTGGGAGGAGACGGGGAAGCGGCGCGTCTCGGTGTGCGGGGCGAGGGTGGCGAGCATCGCGGTGCTGGCCTCGCCGTCGATGATCGAGTCCTGCTCCGGGTAGGCCGCCCACACGGGACGCCCGCGCCAGGGGGCGGGGCCCGCCTCGACGTACAGGTCCTCCGTCTCGACCATGGCGGCGCGGAAGGAGTCCGTGACGGAGCGCACCATCAGGCCGTCGTTGGCCATCAGCCGCAGGTAGCCGGGGTGCTCGGTGTACTGCTCGTCCTCCAGGCGGACGACGGACAGGGAGGTGCCGCGGGCCCTGCGGACGCGGTCGCGGGCGGCCTGGTCGAGGCGGGCGCGCTGCTGGCCGAGGGCGGGGGCGCACAGCACCAGGCGGGTGCCGTCCGGGACCTGGCCCGAGGCGACCAGTGCCGCGACCAGGCTGCCGCCGAAGCTCTGGCCGAGGAGGGTCACCGGGCCCGGGGCCGCGGCGGCCACCCGGCCCAGGGCCGAGCCGTAGTCGTCGAGGACCGTGCGGGCGTCCGGCACGTGGCCGCGTGAGCCGCTGCTCGCGCCGGACCCGCGCCGGTCCAGGACGGTCAGCCGGACACCGCGTTCCAGGAGGGCCGGGCCGGTCTCGAACAGCCAGCCCGCGTGGCTCTGCAGCCCGTGGACGTAGAACAGGTCGGCCAGGCCCGGGCGCCCGTCGTCCCAGGTGTGCAGGGCGAGGCTCTCCTCGCCGGCCGGCACCCGGACCGTGACCGGGTGCCGTGAAGTGGCCTGATCACGCATCGGCAGCGGTCCCAGTGGGCGCAAGGCGCGGGAAGTCGCCCTTCTCCCAGCGGCTGATGAGCGAGTCGGCTACCAGCTGGGAGAACTCCCGGCGGCCGGGGACCATCTGCCCCGAGCGCACGAACATGGCCCGGGCCTTCTCCCACTCCTTGCGCCACTGCTCGGCGTCGGTGGTGGCCAGAGCCGGGTCCTTGACGCTGCGGGTCACCACGGAGGGGAACCAGGGCCGGTCGTTGGGCTCGTGCGTCGGGTAGAAGCGGAAGTCGAAGCTCCAGCGGAGGCGGGCGGACCGGTTGAGGGTGGAGCCGTGCGGGGTGCGCTTGTGCAGCAGCACCAGGTCCCCCTTGGAGACGGGCAGCGGCACGGCCTCGGCCTCCAGCGCGCGGATCGTCTCGGCGTCCATCGGCCACGGCAGCAGCTTCTCCTCCTCGTGCCGGCGCGGCACGACCAGTAGACAGCCGTGTTCCTCGGTGACGTCCATCAGCGGTATCCAGCAGGTGACCAGCGTGGTGTCGTCGGACTGCGGGATCTGCGTCATCGCGTCCTGGTGCCACATCGTGGGCGCGTGCATGGTCTCCCCGCGCCGGGCGCCGAAGGCGCTCTGCTCCGGGGCGGGCAGCTTGAGCCGCACGTGCTGGTTGGGGCTGGCCGAGATCTCCTCCCCGACGAGCCGGCGGATCACGTCCAGAACCTTGGCGTTGCGCAGCAGGCCGAGCACGCCCGGGCCGGTGTGGACCTGGCTGTCCGGCTGGAGCGAGGTGAACGGCATGTGCGGCAGAGTGATGTCGAGCTCGCTGAGCAGGGACGGGTCGAAGCCCGGCAGCGCGGCGAGGGCGACCAGGTGCTCGTCGAAGGGCAGGTCCACCAGCTCCTCGCCGCCGGTGAGCAGGCCTGCGGCTCGCCAGTGGCCGGCGCGTTCGGCCAGCAGGCGCGCGTACTCCTCGCGTACCTCGGTGAAGTCGTGCTCGGTGAGCACGTCGCGCACCACGGCGTAGCCGTCGCGACGGAAGTCCTGGGCGAGCGTGTCCAGAGCGGTCATGCGGGTTCCTTTACGCGGCGTGGGTGCCGTTGAGTCGGGGAAGCTGGGTGAGCAGGGTGTCGTCGGTGTGCAGCCAGCGGTGTTTGACCTGGGCGGCGGAGGCCCCGCGGGTGACGTGGTGCTCGGTGAGCGCCCTGAAGGTGCCGGGCGCCACGGTCTGCGCCCGGAGGGGGTGGAGCCGTCCGGAGTCCCGCTTCTCGGCGTACTCGACGTTGACCCGGGAGAGCTCCGCCTCGACGCGGTCGCGGAACGCCTCGCTGGAGGCGCGGGGGCCGTCCGGCCACTCCATGACCAGGACGTAGCCCGGTGGATACCCCCAGGACGGCACCACGCAGTAGACGCTGGGTACGGAGGAGTGCCCGACCGCCGTGCGGATCGCCGCGTGCACGTCGGACTCCGTCAGCTTCTCCCCGGTAAAGGAGCTGACGGACCCGCCGCGCCCCTCGAATTCGAGCCGGGGCAGCTCCCCCACCCGGCCGACCACGCGGTAGATGTCGCCGCTGTCGTACCGGAGCAGGCCGTTGGCCTGGCTCATGACCAGCCGGTAGGTCTCGCCGGTGGTCAGCTCGTAGCTGCTCAGGGTGGCCACGTCGGACGGCAGCGGTCTGCCCGCGTCGCTCGGTTCGCAGGGCACGAACTCGAAGAGTCCCTGGTCGACGGCGAGCGGCCCGGCCGACGGGTGGGTGTCGACCGGCATGGTGACGATGCCCTCGGTGCCCGTGGTGCTGAACGGTACGAGCGGGACACCGGGCGCGAGGCGCTCCAGCCACGCGCGGTAGTAGCGGGCCGAGGCCGAGTTCCAGCACACCAGCATCGAGAGCTGCGGCCACAGGTCGCAGAGCGTGACCCGGCCCCCGTAGGAGTACGCGGCCTCCAGACGGGAGGCGGTCGCCTCCTGCGCGGTGAGGCGCGGGTCGGGGGCGCCGAGCAGCGTGCCGTCACTCAGGTCCTTGAGCAGCAGCTCCAGTTGGTCGTTGAGGAGCTCGCCCAGCGCGGTGATGCGCGAAGGGTTGACCGCGACGACCATACGGACGTCGGAGCCGGCCAGCAGCCGCACCTTGCGGTAGAGGCTCTGCTCCCCGCCGGTGTCGAGGAACCACGGCTCCGCGTACCAGGGGGGCGTCCAGTCCTGGGGCCCCACCGTGGCCGGGCGCTTGGTGATGCTGTAGACGGGGACTGGCCCGCCGGGTTCCGGCAGGGGGATGAGCGAGCGCTCCCAGGACATGTCGAGGACGTTGCCCGGCCGGTAGCGGTCCAGGCCGAGGCGCTGGAAGTACAGGCCCCACTGCGCGTACAGCGCGGGTCCCCGGTACCGGTTGCGCCAGTGCCGGGTGGTGGGGACGTACTTGGGTCTGCCGGTGGTGCCGGACGTGGTGTGCAGCGCGTACGGTCTGCTCCGGGTGAGGACGCGCTGTTCGCCGTCGCGGATGCGGTCCACGTAGCCGCGGAAGGACTCGTAGTCCCCGACCGGGACGGCGGCGTGGAACTCGGCGAGCGTGCGTACCCGGTCGAGCCCGTGGGCACGGCCGAAGGCCGTGCCCCGGCTCTGGTCGAGCAGGTCGGCGAAGACCCGTCTGCTCACCTGGTGCGGTTCCCGGCAGCACGCGCGCTGGTCATGGTGGGCGGCCATGAGGCGCGCGACGAAAGGGTCCGTGCTCACGACACCGTCTCCTCCGGGGCGAGTTCGGCGCGCAGCCACGCGGTGACGCGCGGGCTCTGGTCGAGCCGGACATCCGGCAGCGCACGCTCCTCACCCAGCGGCGATCCGGCACCCACCGCGATACAACTGGCCAGGTACGTCAGCCACTTCACCTGCACCTCCAGCGTCTCGCGGGCCACCCGACCGAGCGGCGTGCCGAACCTCCGGCCGATCGCGCCCTCCATGACGCCCCGCATCACGGCCAGGGCGTCCCGCGCGGCCGCGCACCGGGCCGCCAGGTCGCCCTCCCGCGGCAGCGCGATCCGGTCGGGGGCGGCTTCGGAGAGGTCGGCGTCGGGGTCGAACCTGGCGACCAGGTCCGCGAACTCCTCGAACCAGTCGGCCTCGGTGAGGGCGTTGCCGTTGATGCTCAGCACCGCCGGGACGTCGCTTGGCCCCGGCAGCGTGGCGACCAGGTGACGGGCCCAGGTGGCGGCCGAGCAGTAGCCGACGACGGCGGCGGGGCCGCCCGTCTCCCGGGTCAGCAGGGCGTGGCCCGCGCGGCGGCACTGATCGATCCCCGCCGGGTCGAGCTCCGACGGCACTGGGAGTTCGACGAGTTCGGCATCGGGCAGCCCCTCCCGGACGAGGGAGGCGAGGGGCGGTTCGGCCCGGGCCCCGGGGTAGTCCGCGATGTAGACGGTCAGGGGAGCCGCCTGCTCCGCGGCCGCCTCCTTGACGGCGAGCAGCAAGTCGGCCACGGAGCCGCCCCGGTGGGTGACGATGTGGTCGGTGGCGGTGTGCAGGGCGCGCAGCAGCCTGGCGGCGGTGTGCTCCCCCACGATGGCGAGGCTGTAGTCCAGTTCGAGCGCGAGGCCCTCGCCGCCGTCGTCCTCCAGGTGGATGTTGCAGTGGCGCTTGATGCTGCCGGTGCCCAGCGAGTGCGGGCGCCAGCTTCCGTCACGCATGGCGGGCGGGTCGATGGGGGCCTCGGCCGCCTGGAAGAGGATGTTGGCGTAGGGAGCGAGGGTACGCGCCGTGTCGTAGGCGCCCATCCGGTCGAGGACGACCTCGACGGGGAGCTGGGAGCGGGCGAGGCTCTCCACCACGTCGTCGTGGACCTCCCGCACGTACGCGTCGAGAGGGCCGGTGCTGCGGAAGTCCCCGACGAAGAAGATCTGGTTGGTGAAGAGTCCCGCGGTGGTGCGGTACTCGGCGCGGTTGCGGTTGGCCACGCCGCTCATCACCACCACCTCGTCCTCCCCGGACAGCACGTGGGCCGCGGCGAGGAGCCCGGAGAGCAGCAGGCTGTAGGTGGTGACGCCGAGCGTACGGGCGGCCTCCCGGACGGCGTTCGCCTCGCCGGGCCCGTCCCAGAGCAGCCGTGAGGTACCAGCCCGCTGGCCGCTCGCGGCGCCGGCCCTGCGGCTGATGGAGAAGTCCGGTGAGACGCGGGCGAACTTCTTCTGCCAGTAGGCGATGTCGTCCGCGTAGTCGCCGCGTGAGGCCGCCGCGTCCAGGGCCGCCGCGTAACGGCTGTACGGGGTCGCCGGGGCGAGGCCGTCGGCGCCTCCGGTGCAGAGGGCGAGGTAGTCGTCGGTGAGCAGGTCGACGGTCCAGCCGTCGGCGGCGATGTGGTGGACGCCGAGATAGACCAGAGCGGTCCCGTCCGCCAGCGGCACACAGCCGCCGCGCACCGGCGGTTCCTCCGCCAGCGGGAAGGTACGGCCCAGCGCCGCGCGGATCGGGACGGCGGCGGCCTCGGCGTCGGGCTGCACCGGGTGGCGGGCGAACTCGGCCCGCCCGGGCCAGTCGGTGACCTCTTCCAGGAAGAGACCGTCGGCCGTGGGGACGAAGCGGTTACGGAGGGACTCGTGGCGGGCGACGAGGGCGCGGAAGGCGGCCTCGGCGCGGTCCGCGTCGAAGCCCTGGGTGCAGTGCAGGGCACGGCCGATGTTGAGGAAGGCCGCCGATCCCTCACTCTGCGCGTGCCGCCAGTGGCGCCGCTGCGAGGCCGTGGCGCGGACCGCGCCGACGGGTGCGACCGGCTCCTCGACGGGTACGGGCGCGGTGGCGGCCTGCCGGATCAGCTCGTCCAGCGGGTGCGGGCCGAGCAGGCGGGCCACGGGGACGACGAAGCCCAGCTCCTCCTCGATACGCATGATCGCGGCGTAGGCGTCCAGCGAGGTACCGCCGTTCTCCGCCCAGGAACCGGTCAGGTCGATGCTCGCCGGGCCCTTGCTCTTGCGGGTCAGAGCTTCCGCCAGAACGGCCTTCATGGCCTCCCGCGCTTCCTCAGCGTTCATATTCCCCTGCCAGATGGAGGCGTGGCCGGCGGCTCGCAGGCCGCCGGCGCTGCCACTCCGAGTCGTGCGGTCATGTGTGCGGTCCAGTCACGGTGCCCGACTCCGTCCGCGGAGAACAGGTCGGCCACGTGAGTCAGGAACTTGGCGGTGGTGCGCTGCAGTTCGCCCTCGTCCGGGCAGTCGAGGACCACGTTGCAGGCGAGGGCGTCGGTGTCCGTGCGCGGGGAGCCCGCCCGGGCGATCTCGTCGATCGCCGCGACTCCGGGGACGCGCAGCTCGGCCGGCGAGACGCGCGAGCGGACGGGGCCGCCGGTCTCGTCGAACGGTACGAACAACCCGGCGACGTGGCGCGGGCCCGTGTTGTCGGGAAGCGGTTGCGGCGGCAGCCCGGCGGCGGTCAGCAGCGCCTGGCGCACCAGGTCGAAGCCCGAGCGGCGCTTGAGCACCCGGCTGAGATGGCCGCCCACCCGGCAGTTGACCTCGATGATCTCGGGGCCGTCGGCGCCGAGCTTGACCTCGGTGTGGGTGATGCCGTCGTCCATGCTCAGCGCCCGGTGCGCGTCGAGGACCAGGTTCTCCACCTGAAGGCGCAGCTCCCGCGGCAGCCCGCTCGGCAGGATGTCCCCGGTCGTCGCCATCTGACCGGCGCCCTGGCTGGCCGAGCTCCGCGCGTAGACCGGGAACTTGCCGAACACGGTGATCACTTCGTGGGTGCCGCCTGTGGTCTGCACCTCCACCGAGACGTAGTCGGCGCGCCACCCCCCGGGGGCCGGCTCGGCGGTGGGGATGAACTGCTCGGCGTAGAGCGTTCCGCGCTCCCAGCGCCAGGAGTCCTTCAGGGCGGCCAGCTGTGCGGCGTTCCTGATCACCGTGACATCGGTACCGCCCGCGCCCCGCCGCGGCTTGACCACGAAGGGGTGGCCCAGGGCGGCCGCGGCCGGTTCCAGCTCCTGCGGGCCGTCCAGTGGGCGGGTGGCCATGCGAGTCAGCCCGGCGGCACCCAGGACGGCGCGCTGGTGGTACTTGTCCGCGGTGACCGCGCTGCGATGGCGCACGCCCTGGGCCGCGCCGAAGGCGGCGGCCAGTTCGAGTTCGGCGTCGGCGAACGTCACTACGCCGTCGAGCGGTTGGCCAGGGCCCTTCAGGGCGTCCTCGTCGATTCCCAGCGGTTCGCCGAACAACCGCCTGATCAGCGGCACGAAGGAGGGCCACCGGGCTTCGGTGCCGGTGCGCAGCAGGGGAACGATCTCGATGTCGTCCCGTGCCGCGACCAGCACGTCGCGCGCGGAGGCGGCACCCCGAGGCGAGAGCAGCACTCCTACGCGGGGCTTCACGGCTTCGTCGCCCGGTGGACCGCGTCGAGGAGCGCGGACAGGGAGCCGTCGAGGAACAGGACGTCGACCGAGATCTCGACTCCGAGATCGGTCTCGATCTGCTGGAGGAGCTCGATCGCCAGCAGCGAGTGCCCGCCCAGTTCGAAGAAGCCGTCCTCCGGCAGGGCCTCCTCGACGCCGAGCACCTCACACCAACGGGTACGGACGATCGTCTCGGGAGAGGCCGTATGCGTCATTCACGCTCCAGACGACGGGGCTCAACTCGACGCTGAACCCGGGGATTTATGGCCCCTCAAATTAGGCAACCGTGTCCGTATCCCGCAACAGCAATTTCGCATGGCAAGACGCCGCAGGTCCGCGGCACCGGGACATCCACCCGCCCGGCGCCGGCCGCGCCTCGGCGATCCCGGCGGAGCCGTTCCGCGACACCGGGCGCGACGACGCGCAGCACCGGCGCACCGCGCCCCCGCGAGGACCGGCGGGAAGCCCCTAGGATGAGCGCTCCTCCCCACCCCCGACTGACGGATGGCCCCTCCGTGGCAGACATCTCCCGGCTGTTCGACAAGGATGCCGAGACGTACGACCAGGCCAGGTCCCGGCTCGTACCGGACCTGACCCCCTTCTACGAAGTCGCGGTCGACCTCGCCGCGACCGCGGTCGCCGGGCTGTCCCCACGCGTCCTCGATCTGGGGGCGGGCACCGGACTGCTCACCGCCGAACTGGCCGCGGCCCTGCCCGAGGCCTCCTTCGCCCTGCTGGACACCTCGCCCCGGATGCTCGCCGTCGCCCGCGACGCCCTCGCCCTGTACGCGGTCCGGCACGAGACCATCGAGGCCGACATGCGCGATCCCCTGCCGCCCGGCCCGTTCCACATCGTGGCCTCGGCACTGGCCGTCCACCACCTGCCGCACGACAGCCAACGGGCCCTGTACGCGCGCATCCGCGAGATTCTGGCCCCGGGCGGCGTCTTCATCCACGCTGAGCAAGTCGCAGGCCATTCGCACCAGTTGGAAACCCTCTACGAGGACATGTGGCTGCGCGACGTGAAAAGCCGCGGCGTGAGCGCCAAGGAGCTGACCCAGGCCCGCACACGCATGGCCCACGATCACCCGGTTCCGGTGGCCACGCATCTCACCTGGCTGGCGGAGGCCGGGTTCCGGGAAGCCGACTGCTTCTACAAGCGGTACCGGTTCGCGGTGTTCGGCGCCTGGGCCTGAGCTGCGCCGACCCTGCCAGGTCTCACACAGCAAGACGAATCTTTCCAACCAGAGAGACGCCTGGTAGTTTTCCGGCATGGAACTGACCATCGAGAGCTTCGATGAGGTGCCCGCCGAACTGTGCAGCGGCTCCTGGCAGTTCAGCACCTCGGCGCTCGCGCCCGGTCGGATGGCCTCCGCGGTGGACGACACTCGCTGGGCCACCACCTGGTTCGTCGCGAGCTCGCACGGCCAGGTTCTCGGTGCGGTCAACAGCCGCAGCCCCCGCAGCGAGCAGTTCCTCAACGGCGCCCTGGATCTCCGGGAACGCGCCGAGCTGCTCGGCCGCCTCGTCCCCGACGACCCTCGGCGCTGGGCGTTCATCGGCAGCAACGGTGAACTGGCCTCGGGGACGCTGACCTCGGCCGTGCTCACTGCGACCGAGGCCACCGAGGTACGCACCGCGCTGGTGTCGAGGGCCTTCGGTGAGGCGGAGGAGGCGGGGAAGTACGCGGCCGCCCTGTACGTGCGCGACCAGGAGGTCGACGCCTTCGCCTCCGGCCTCGCCGCCCGGGCCACCGTGCACGCCCTCGCCAGCACGGCCGAACTCCCGCTCTTGGGAGGCGACATGGATGCGCACATCGCCGCCCTCCCCGCCGGCCGCCGCGCCGTCTGCCGCCGCGACCGCCGCAAGTTCGCGGCACTGGGACATGGCGCGGAGTGCGTTCCCGCCGAGGACGTGATCGCCGAGGCGGCGCCGCTCGTGTGCGCCGTCAAACGCAAGTACGGCGTGACCGACCACCCTCGCCTGTGCGCGTACCGGCTCCGGCAGTGGGTCCTTTCGCTCGGCCCCGGTGCCTGCCACGCCTCCGTCGTCCGCGACGCCGGCGGCGCCCTCCTCGCGGTCTCCTTCTTCGCCGTCCAGGACGCGGTGCTCGAAAGCTACGAGATCGGCCTCCTGGACGAGCTGCCGGGCCGCGAATGGTGCTACCTCCAGGCCCTGATCCACGGCCCCGTCGAGTGGGGACTTCGCCACGGCTGCCGCAGCGTCGACCTCGGCCTGGACTCCAGCGTCGTCAAGAAGCGCCGCGGCGCCTCCATCGGCACGGCCTGGGCCGTCAGCGGCGCCTGACCACCCCCCCTGTCGACGCAACAGACGCACGCAGGCGCACTGAAGAGAACAGGACCGTTTCCATGCACACACTGCGCCGCAAGGCCATGCTCGACGTTCCGGGATTCCCGCCCTATCTGCTCTCCCGGGCCCTGACGATGTTCGGCGCCACCATGGCACCCGTTGCCCTCGCCTTCGCCGTGCTGCACACCGCCGGATCGGCCTCCTCGCTGGGGCTGGTGCTCGCGGCCCAGACCGCGCCGCAGGTGGTGTTCCTGCTGGTCGGCGGCGCGATCGGGGACCGCGTGTCGCGCAAGGCGATCATGATCGTCACCAACCTGGTCATGGCGGGCTCGCAGACGGCCACCGCCCTCCTCCTCGTGGCGGGCGACGGCAACCTGGTGACGCTGGTGGTCCTCCAGGTCATCTGGGGCACGGCACGCGCCTTCTTCACGCCCTCCAACACCGGCGTCGTCCCCGACCTCGTACCCGCCGAGCGCATCCAGGACGCCACCGCGCTGGTCACCCTCAGCCGCAGCATCGCCTTCATCTGCGGCCCCGCGGTCGCCGGCGCCCTGATCGTGGTCTGGAACCCCGGGTACATCGTGCTCGGCGACGCCCTCTTCTTCCTCCTGAGCGCCGCGCTCCTGACCCGCCTCCCCCTGAAGCGCCCCGCCGCACGTTCCGAGGAGAGCCTGCGCCAGTCCCTGGTCACGGGCTGGCGGGAGTTCACGGGGCGGAGCTGGGTCTGGTCGATGGTCAGCAGTTTCGGCTTCTACCAGGGAGTCGTCCGGCCTGCCATCTTCATCGTGGGACCGGTACTCGCCGTGGGCGAGGACGGCATGGGCGCGACCGCCTGGGGCCTGGTCATCGCCGCCCAGGGGGTCGGTGCCCTGCTGGGCAGCCTGCTGCTGTTCTGGTGGCGGCCCGCACGCCCCCTCCTCGTCTCCAACCTCCTGGTCGGCCTCGACTCCCTCTTCCTCCTCGGGATGGCCGCGGCCTTCGGCTTCGAACCCCTGGCGCTCCTCGCCATGCTGGGCGCGATCGGCGTGACCATGGGCGACGCGCTCTGGCTCAGCACGCTGCAACGCGAGATCCCTTCCCACACCCTGTCCCGGGTCAGCTCCTACGAATGGGTCGGCTCCCTCGCCCTCAATCCGCTGGGCATGGCGGTCACCGGCGTACTGGTCGCGCTCGTCGGCCCCACCGCCATCCTGATCACCGCCGCCGCGGCCAACCTCGTCGTCCGCGCCCTGGTCCTGATCGCACCGGGCGTACGCAAGATCGGCAATCCGAAGCCGGCGGAACAGAACGCGGAACAGAACACAAAGCCGCTGCCCTCCTGCTGAGCCTTTGTCCATCCTCACTCCGAGCTGGTCGGATGAAGGGTGAGGACGGCTTGGACGAGGCGGGTGATCCGGGTGGTCGAGCACCGGAGCTCGCGGAGCAGTCGCCAGGGCGCGAGGATGGCGACGGCCTGCTCGACGAGGGCCCGGGTCTTCGCGTGGGACCGGAGGATCTGCACGCCCATCCCGTGCTTCCTGTGCTTGCCGGGGGAGAACGGCCGGTCCGCGGCGATGCGGTCGATGGGCCGGAGGGTGCCGTCCGGGACCAGGTACGCCTTCGCCGACGCGGCCCGCACCGCGTCGGCCAGGCCGGGGGCGAGAGTGGCCAGGAGCTCGACCGCTTCGGTAAGAAGACACGGCAAACTGGAACACCGTGAGCCGGTCCGGGGCCATGGCCCAGGCGCGCATCGCGCGACTGAGGTGCGGGCCGACGTTGTCCCAGACCAGCACGATCGGTCCGCCGAGCTGGGTGTGGGCGGCGGTGAGCAGGTCTCGTGAGTCCTTCCAGAAGACGCCCTCGCGGCCGTCGGCTCGCCGGTCACCGGTGTGCCGGAAGACCGACCGCGGCCGCTCGCGGGGCTCGTAGCAGCACAGCGCGGCCAGCGGCGGGTGGCGGGCCGCGGTGGTGTCAGTCGATGCCTCGCACGATGTGCGGCTCGTCCACGGCCATCGCGTCGTCGTCCGCGCCGGCCAGCCGCAGGGGCGGGGCGTGGGGCGGGGTGAGGTGGAAGGGCCTGCTGTAGTCCTGTCCGTCGTCGTTCACCGGGTCTCCCTTCGTCGGGATCCGCCGTCCCGGGTCATGTCCGGGACGTTCGATCCGACCACCGTGCCGAAGTGCGGTGGAGGACAGCTCAAGATCTGCTCAAGGTTCTCTCGGCGTCCCTTCAACGCCCCTCGGTGCGCGGTCGTCGGTCCTCCGGAATGCGGGGCCGGGGCACAGGTCGGCCGCTGTGCGTCGCTCGGGTACGGACGCACAGCGGCCGATCAGACCGCGGGGTGACTGCCGCCAGGGTGGAACGGCAGCCGCTGGTGGCCTGGTGGGGCCGGTCGCGTTCACCGAACGGTCAGGTGTCGTCCCAGTGGCCGGATCCCGGTCGCTCGGACGGGTCGAGGGGCAGGGCGGGAGCTCTTCCTCGGTCCGCCGGATCGCGGCGGGCGGGGGACATGGCTCCGGGCTGCAGCTGGGCGGTCCGGGCCGGACGGCCGGGGTTTCCGGTGCCCGGGCCGTGCCGCCGTTTCGCTGCCCGCCTGTTGCGTTCTCGCGCGGTTGGTACTCATGAATCTGCCGTGGACGGTTCGAGATCCGGTCGAATCCGGCTTGAAGGTTCTTGGACGTCCTTGTTTGTCGTCGGTATGGCGGCGGGGCGTCCGCGGGTGGCTGCGGCCCCGTACGCGCGAACGGCACGCCCGGTGTCCCGGACGTGCCGTGTGGGTGCCCTCTGCCGCGAACTGGGCGTCGCGTACGCCACTACCAGGTGACCGGAAGGTGCTCCAGGCCGTACACCAGGCTCTGCTGACGGAACGTGAGGTCGTCGACCTCGCCGACCAGGCGTACCTCGGGGTAGCGGGCCAGCAGGGAGGTGATGGCTATCTCGACCTCGCGGCGGGCCAGCGAGGCGCCGGCGCACAGGTGGGTGCCGAAGCCGAAGGCGACGTGCCGGTTCTCGCCGCGGTCCAGGTCGAAGTTCTCGGGGTCGGGGAAGGCCCGCTCGTCGTGGTTGGCCGAGGGGACGGCGAGGATCACCAGCTCGCCCACGGACATGCGCGCCCCGGAGAACTCCATGTCCTGGTCGACCACGCGCAGCACGTTGTCCTGCGAGACGGACCAGAACCGCAGTGACTCCTCGACGAACGCGGTGATGCGCTCGGGATCCTCGATCAGCCTGGCCCGTACGTCGGGGTTGGTCATCAGGGTCAGGGCGCTCAGGGCGATCTGGCTGGTGGTGGTCTCGTAGCCGGAGACGAGGATGAAGCGGACCATCGGCAGCAGGTCCTCGCGGTCCAGTTCGCCGGTGTGCACCCGGTCGACGATCAGCCGGCTGATCAGGTCGTCCTTCGGCTCCCGCTCCTTCTCCTCGATGAGCTGGTTCAGGTAGTCGTTCATCTCGCCGAAGGCGCGCCAGGACACCTCGGGGTTGTCCAGACTCAGCACCTCGCGGCTCTGCTTGGCGAAGGTCCGGTAGTCCTCCTGCGGCACGCCGAGGAGCTGGGCTATGACCTGGGTGGGCAGCGCCAGACAGAACTCGGAGTACAGGTCGAGGGGGCGGGGCAGTTCCTCCAGGCGGTCGAGGAGCTCGTCCACCAGGGCCTGGATGCGCGGCCGCCAGGACTTGATCTTGTGGGCGGTGAACTCCGTCATCATCATGTGCCGCAGCCGGCCGTGTTCGGGCTCGTCCTTGCGCCAGAAGGAGTTCAGGTCGTGGCCGGTGGGCAGTTCGGTGCGGGCGCGGCCCATCTTCTCGTCGTCCGAGCTGAAGCGCGGGTCGTTCATGGCCTGGCGGACGTCGTCGTAGGCGGTGAGCAGCCAGGCCCAGCCACCGTCGGGCATGTCTACCTTGGTCGGTCCCCGGCCGCGCAGATCGTTGTACTGGGCGGGTGGGGCCATGGGGCACTGACGGGTCATCGGATAGGTGGGGTTGGCCATGATCACACGTCCTTGGGGTGGGTTGCCTGTACTGGGGTGGGGCCGACCGTACGCAGCGGCTGTGACAGCCTGCTGACCTCGGGCTGACGCTCCGCTGGTGCTCAGACCGTCGCGGTGGCGGGCACGGGGGTGTGGAAGCCGCGCTGGTACCACAGCAGCGGGGGCAGGGACCGGTCGCGGATGCGGATCTGCTGCGGGGTGCCGAGCAGCAGGTCGTGGTCGCCGGCCCGGATCACGTCCACGGTGCGGCAGCGCAGCAGCACCTTCGCGTCCGGGAGGCAGGGCAGTGCCGTGTCTGCCGCCCAGGCGTCGAAGCCGCCCGCGGCGAACCGGTCCACGCCGCTGGTGGCGAAGCGCTGGGCGATGGGGCGGTGGCTTTCACCGAGCAGGTTGACGACGAACTCGCCTGCCTGGGCCATCGCGGCGTGGCAGCTGGAGGCGAGTGCGATGCCGACCATCACCAGCGGCGGGTCCAGGGAGACGGAGGAGACCGAGCTGGCGGTGAAGCCCCAGCGCCGGCCTGCCGCGTCGAGCGTGGTCACCACCGAGACGGGAGCGGCCAGGAGCGCCATCGCGTCCTTGAACTGCCGGGCATCGGCCACCGTCGGTATCTGCTCCTGGACTGGGCTCATGGGTGCTCCTTCATCGGGTGGGCGGCGCGGGCACGGGGAGCCGATCGGTGGAGACGATGCCAAGAACGGCTCAAGGGGGGCTCGAGAGCGGGGGGAGCGGGCGCTGCGGCCGGGGCGGGTCAAGTCTGCGTTGAGCGGCGGGGAGCAGGATGGGAGGGCAAGGCCAAGGGGCGTAGGCAGATGCCGACGGACCACGTAGGACTGTTAAGGAGCTGCTCATGGCGGACAGGGAGCCGGTCATGTCCGAGGGCGAGATTCTCGGCTGGCTCACGGAGAGGCTGGGCACCCAGGTGTCCCTGCCGATAGCGCACATCCACCCGCACGTGCCGTACGTCGAGTACGGACTTGACTCGGTCGCGGCCCTGGGTCTGTTCGGTGACATCGAGGAGAGGTTCGGTCTCGTGCTCGACCCGAGCGTCGCCCTTGAGTACTCGACTCTGGCTCAGATGGCGGCTTTCCTGGCCGCGGAGCAGAACGAGGTCGTCCACAGCTGAGACCCTCGTACGGTCGGCCGTACGGGCCGTGGGCGGGGCCGGATCCCTTCGTCAGGGGTCCGGCCCCGCCCACGCGTATGTGCGGGTGTGCCCGGGTCAGTCGCGGTCGACGGAGATGCCTGTGGTGCGGTCGCCGAGTACCAGGACCACGAGGACCAGGGTTCCCATGGCCCCGGCGATGACTCCGAACAGGGGGCCGGGGCCGTGCGCCTCCAGGACCGGCAGCAGGGCGAACGGCAGTGCCGCGGCGCTGAGTTTGGACAACGAGTAGGCAAGTCCGGTGGCGGCGGCGCGGATCTGGGTGGGGTACTGCTCGGCCAGGTAGACGTGGCTGGCGGTGGAGAAGACGTTGCTCACCAGGGTGTAGAGGATGCCGGAGCACATGATGAGCGCCGCTGATCCGGCGTAGGCGAAGGCCAGTCCGGACAGTGCCATCGCCGTGGCCGACAGGGCCACCAGCCGTTTGCGCTCCATGCGGTCCATCACGGGCACCGAGAGCAGGGCGCCGATGGGGTAGCCGAGGAAGGAGACCGCGGTGAAGCCGATGCTGGTCACCACGTCGTATCCCTTGGCGGCCAGGATCTGCGGGGCGAGCGCGCCGAAGCCGTAGTAGCCGACCACCGAGAGGGAACAGAAGAGCCAGAGCATGGCGGTGCGCCGGCGGAAGCGGGCCTGGAACACGTCGCGCAGGCGGCCGGCCGGCGCCGGGGCCTGGACGGCCGGGGTCTGGGTGGGTGCCTGGGTGGTCAGGGCCGTCGCGGGCACCTCGGCCTCCATGCGGGCCACCAGGCGCTCTGCCTCCTGCTCCTGGCCGTTGGCCGCCAGCCAGCGGGGGGACTCGATGAGGTTGCGGCGCAGCACCCATACGACGGCCGAGCCCAGTGCGCCGAGGACGAACAGCCAGCGCCAGCCGTCGATGCCCAGCGGGCTGAGCGGCACCAGCCACAGCGCGGCGAAGCCGACGGCGGGCACCCCGCAGAAGGCGAGCGTGTAGGCCCAGGCGGTGTAGCGGCCGCGCTGTTTGGCGGGCAGCACATCGGCCAGGTAGCAGTCCGAGAGGGACTGCTCGGCACCGATGCCCACGCCGGCGAAGAAGCGGGTCACGATCAGCCACGCGGCGTTCGGGGAGAACGCGCCGAGCAGCGAGAAGCCCGAGTACAGCGCGAGGTTGATGAGGAAGGCGCGGCGTCTTCCGTAGCGGTCGGCGACGCGGCCCAGTACCACGGAGCCGAAGAACTGGCCGATGAACGCCGAGGCCAGGACGAGTTTGAGGGTGGTGCCGTTGAAGGCGAAGTCCTCCTGCAGCACCTTGGAGATGGTGCCGGCGAGGTTGTTCTCGAAGGTGTCGAAGAGCAGGCCCACGCCGATCACGGCGGTGAGCCTGCGGTGTGTCGGCGTGATGGGCATCCGGTCGATCCGGTCGCCGATGGAGGGCGCCGCAGCGGTTTCCTTCCGCAGCGCCGTCGGTTGTGACATGGGGTTCACAGCTCCTGGAGAGGGTGGTGGGAGCGGGTCGGGTCCAAGTGCCTGCGCCCCGGTGGTAGGCCGGGGCGCAGGGGGGCACGTACGGGGGTGCGGGGAGCAGCGGGGGTCAGGCGGCTGCCTTGTTCTTCTGCCGGGCCGGCTCGCTGACCTCGTGCAGGAACGTGGCGACCTGCCGGTAGGACTCCCAGAAGCTGACCTCGACGTAGGGGATGTTGCGCTCCGCGCAGTAGTCCTTGGTCAGTTCGCGGGCACGGGCCAGGTTGCGCTGCGGCATCGCCGGGAAGAGGTGGTGCTCCACCTGGTAGTTGAGGCCGCCGTACAGGAAGTCGATCCACCAGTTGGGGCGGATGTTGCGGGAGGTGAGGACCTGGCGCTCCAGCCAGTCCAGTGTCTCCTTCTCGCCGTCGCGTACCTCCATGCCCTTGTGGTTGGGGGCGAACATCAGGCCGAAGTAGATGCCGAGCGCGGCGTGCTGCACGGCGATGAAGGCGACGGCCTGCAGCGGGGTCAGGACGGTGAACACGGCGGTCAGGTAGACCGCGGTGCGCACGACGACCAGGGCGATCTCGAGGTAGCGGTGCTTGGCGTCGCTCTTGGCCAGTTCCTTGACGGTGGTCTTCTCCATCTTGTAGCCCTCGAGGACCAGGAGCAGGAAGAAGAGGACGCGCTGGTGGCGGACGATGAAGCGCTGCACGGGGGTGCGGGTGGCGTACTGCTTCATGTCGAAGATCGCGGTGCGGCGGCCGATGTCGGGGTCGAGGGAGATGTGGTTGGGGTGGCTGTGGTGCCGGTTGTGGTGGTTGACCCACCAGGCGTAGCTGACACCGCTGAAGAAGTTGGCGTGGAAGTAGGCGGTGAGCGTTCCGATGCGCTTGTCTCGGAACATCGCCTTGTGGCCGACCTCGTGCCACATGTAGGCGCTCTGCACCCCGCACAGGCCCATCCACACCGCGACCGGCATCTGCCACCATGACTCGCCGATCAGGAAGAACGCGATCAGGCCGGCCATGATGAGAGACATGTTCAGGGCGAGCCGGCGGTAGTCGTAGCGCGTGTCGAGGTCCAGCAGGCCCTCGGCCTTCACGCGCTTGAGCAGCTCGGAGAAGCTGGCGGAGGCGCCCTTGCTGTCCAGCTCCCCCGTGGCGACCGCGAGGCCGGGATCCAGCTGCCGTACCGCGCCTGACTCTGTCTCGTTGATGTTCGGAGACTGCATAGAAGGATCTCCTTGGGCAGGACGTATCCCGGCGCCCGGCGCCGGATGAAGGCATGCTTCAGCGTCGGACATCGCGCTGATGAGACGCTGATGGCGGCCTGGAAGACCGCAGGGGCGCCGCGCCCGCGGGCGTGGGCGCGGCGCCGGCTCTCTTCACGCGGCGGCGGATTCCTGGGCGAGTTCGGCGTCCAGGGTGCGCAGGACGTCGTCCGCGGTGCGCGCGGCGTCCGCGTCGTCGGGGGCGCCGATGACGCCCATCAGGGACTCCACCAACTGCTGTTTGAGGGCGTCGGCGGGGGTGGGGCCGGGGGCGTCCGGCGGGGCTTGGTCGTTCTGGTCGGTGGGGTCGTTCCGGCCGGCCTGGCCGGCCGGTTCGTGTGCGGTGGGCATGGTGCGGTCTCCTTCTTGGTTCCGCCGGGTGGGCTGACGATGCGATGGGCCGTCAGAAGGCGTTGCAGGCGCGGAAGATGTGGGCGAAGGCGGCGACGGAGGCCGGGCCGTCGAAGGCCACGTACTCGGGGATGGGGTCCTGGGGTGCCCATTTCTCCTTGTAGGCCAGCTGCGTCTGGGCGGGGTACAGCGCGGCGCCCTGGTCCCACAGGAAGTGCATCAGCCACTGGAAGGACGCGCTGTGGCCGGGCATCTCGTTGCCGTGGTCCAGGCCCGTGAAGGGCGTGAAGCCGAAGTGCAGCCAGGTGGCGCCCTCGTCCCGCAGGACGTCGATGACGTGCGAGTTGATGGCCTCCATCAGGCCCGGTGAGCCGTCGGGGATGCGCCGGCTGAGGTCGTGCATCCAGCCGGCCCGCTCGCCGTACACCGGCGAGTACGAGATGTAGCCCACCGGCCGCGAGTCGATGGTGCCCACGAACAGGCGGCGGTGCTCCTGGGCCGCGCCGCCCAGCTCGCCGACGAGGAACTCCAGCGGACGCGCCTCGTCACCCTTGGAGCCCAGCCAGGCCGCGTCGATGTCGCGGATCGCGCCGCTGACGTCGTCCGGGGAGACCTCGCTGACCTGCAGGCCGTTGCGGAAGGCGCGGGAGATCTTGTTGCGCATCCGCATGAACCGGGTGCCGCGCAGTGTGAAGTCGGGCAGGTGCACGACCCAGGAGGAGCCGAACTGGTTCACGGTGAAGCCGCGTTCGGCGTATGCCTGGGCGTCGTGGCGCTGCAGCTGGGCGCCGACCACCCGCAGGTCCTGCTCGTGGGCGTGGGCCACGAACCGGTCGAGCAGCGGCAGGTAGGACTGGGGGGCGGCGAACGGGCCACCGAGCTGGACCAGGTAGCGGCCCGCCCTGCGGTAGGCGATGACGCCGTCGAGGCCGGGCGCGGTGAAGGCGCTGGTGCCCCGGCTCATCGCCAGGAACGCGCTGGGGTGCTCGGCCTGGGTGTGCGTACGGATGGCGTGCAGGACGGTATCGTGCGCCGCGGACTCGTGTGCGGCCGGCGCCGGCGCGGAGTTTCCCGGCCCGGCTTTCTCCAATGTATGTGCCGAAGACATCAAGCCTCTTCCTTTCCGCTCTGGATCGAAACTGGACTCAGCGCAGTAGAGCACCACGCATTTGAGTCTCGGAAGAGCGGGGAAAGGCATCCGATGGGGGTGTCAGCGGCCCGTCAGGCAAATATCAGCGACGGGTGCCAGAGTTAGTGCCGTGACCGGGACAGGGCTTCACCCGGGAACAAGGAGAGGTGCCCGGAGTGGCTTATCGGGGACCGGAGTTCGCTTCAGTCGGGCGCAAGCCCACGCAGGTTCGAATCCTGCCCTCTCCGCGTCGATCACTGATGCAGCGTCTGGAGGTCAGCCTCATGCCGACAGCGGCAGCCCCGGCCCCCCGGCGGGCCCTCGTCGTCGTCAACCCCACGGCGGGCACCGCCCGCCCGGACCTCGTCGAGCAGGTCGTACGGCATTGCAGGCGGCGGCTCACCGAGGTCACGGTGCACCGCACCACGCACCGCGGCGACGCCGCCCAGGTCGTCCGTGCCGCGCTGGCCCCCGGCGCGCGTCCCGCCCCCGACCTGGTGGTCGCGGTCGGCGGCGACGGCACGGTGCACGAGGCCGTCCAGGGGCTCAGCTCCCCGGAAGCCGCCGGCGCCGGGGCCGCGCTGGCCATCGTGCCCGCGGGTACCGGCAATTCCGGCTACCGCATGCTGTGGGCCGACCGGCCCTGGGCCGAGTCCCTGGAGGCGACCCTGACCGGCGCACCCGAGGGGGCCCGGCTGCGCCGCATCGACCTGGGCCGGCTGGCCGAGACGGGACAGCCGGTGCTGCTCGGAGCCTGCTCGGGGCTGATCGCCGAGGGACTGGTCGCGGCGCGCGCCGTACGGGCCGCGGGCCGCGAGAAGTACGCGCGGGCGCTGCCCGACGCGGCCGACGGCTTCACCCCCTACCCGGGGCGCGTCACGGTCGACGGCCAGGTGCTGCACGAAGGTGCCACCGTGCTGGCGAATGTGGGCGGCGGCCGCTATCGCGGCGGCCAGTACCTCGTGCTGCCCGACTCCGAACTGGACGACGGCCTGCTGGACGTCTGTGTCGTCGGCGCCTCGGTGCCCGCCGTCCAGGTGCCGCAACTGGCCCGTACCGGGCAGTTGGCTCGGCAGCCGGGCGTGGTGCACGGCCGGGGCCGGCACATCGTCGTCGAGCGGACCGACGGCCATCCGCTGTGCTTCGAGCATGACGGTGAACTGCAGCACCTCAACTGGACCCGGATGAGCGTCGAGGTCCTTCCGGGCGCGCTGGGGGTCTGGGGTGCTCCCACAAAGGAAGTGACGCGTGTCGATACTCAAGGAGCTGTGCCGCTGGGCGGCGTGGCTGCGACCTGAGGACATCCCGGCCCGGGTGCGGGCCCTGGCCGCGAGCCAGCTGCTCTCGCAGCTCGCCTCGATCAGGGCGGGGGCCGCACATCCGCTGGGCCGGCGCCTCATCGAGGGTTTCGGGCCGCCGTTGCAGGCTGATCCGCGCAACTCCGCGTGCGTGCTGTCCGGGCTGGGTTCCTGGCTGAACCTCGACGACACCGCCTACGCGGGTCATCTGTCGAACTCCACGGTGTCCGTCCCGCTCGCCTTCGCCCACTCGCGGCGGCTCGACGGCCCGGCGCTGCTGGCCGCGGTCGTCGCCGCCAACGAGTGCGCGGCGCGGATCACCGCGGCCGCCACGCTCGGCCCGCTGCGCGGCCACAGCGCCGTGCACACCCACCTGGCGGGGGCGGTCACCGGGCGGCTGCACTGCGAGGGCGCCGACGACGCGGTGTGGCGCAACGCGCTCGGGCTGGCCTTCGCCATGCCCAACTGGCCGCTGATGCGGGCCTTCCTGGCCAGCGACGCCCGCCTGTTCAACACGTTCACACCGGTGCGCACCGCGATGGACTCCTGCGACGGGGCCCGCGCCGGGCTGCAGGGCGCGGTGGACATCCTGGAGCACCCCGACGGGTTCTTGGACCACTTCGCCTCCGTGCCGCTGCCCGACGCGGTCAACGCCGGGCTCGGCGAGCGCTGGCACACCGAGACCCTCTCCTTCAAGATGCATCCCGGCGGCCCGGGGGTCGACGCGGCGGTGGACTGCGCCGCCGCGCTCCACCGCCAGCTCGGCCCGTGCCGCCCCGAGGACATCGAGGAGGTCGTCGTCGAGGCTTCCCTCTACACCCTGTTCGCGGGCAAGAAGGCGGCCTCCTACGTCGTGGGGCCCGGCTCGCCCCTGGGCGCCCTGGTCCTGCACACCCCCTACCCGGTGGCCACCGCGCTGCTGACCGGCGGCCTGACGGTCAACGACTTCGCGGCGCCGCTGCTCAACGAACGTGCCCGCTGGAATCTGGCCGAGCGGGTGCGCCTGGTGCACGACCCGGAGCTGACCAAGGCCCTGTTCGCCTCGGACGCTCCCTTCGGCGAGGCGGTGCGCCAGGCCGGCGAGGCGGCCTGGCCCTGGCTGCGTTCCTTCGCCGGCGACGAGGTCGCCAAGCTCGCCCGGGGCGCGGCCGGCGACCGTACCCGCGACGTGTTCACCTCCTCCGCCAAGGCCACCGGCGCGCGGGTGACGGTGCGGATGGCCGATGGGCGTACCGCCTCCCGTCAGCGCATGATCCCGATCGCCGCCGCGGGGCCGCACACCCGCGCCCACCACGCGGAACTGATGCGGGAGAAGTTCCTCGAATTCGGTGGGTCGCCCGGCGTCGCGGACGGCGCCGGAGAACTCGAATCCATGGACGCCGACGCTCTGCGGAGCTGGATCGAATCGGCGTTGCGGTAATTCACGAGGCGTATGTCAGCGGGGAGTCAGCCGCCGCTGACAGCATCGATTCCCGGTGGACCAGTGGACAGTGAGCAGGGCCATAGACTTGGAAGGGTCCTTTGATGCCTGATAAGGAATTCCGCAGCTACAAGCTCTACATAGCGGGCAAGGATGTCGAAGGCGACGGCTGGGTCTACACGGTCAGCGCCCGGTCTCTCCTCGAAGACGTTTTCACCAGCGTCAGTCTGAAGCGGGAACTTGAGCAGAACCCGGATTCCGACGCCGCGGACCACCCCTATGTGGTGGGCCGCTGCGCCATCGCCAGCGACGCCTCCATCGACCTGGCCACGGAGGCCGCCGCGGCTGCCGCGTCGGCCTGGGCCGAGGTGCCGCTGGAGCGGCGGATGCGTCTGGGCAGCATGTTCCGCGAGGAACTGATCCGGCGCGAGGACGAGTTCCTGGACATCCTGACCTCCGAGGCGCACCCGCTGCGCCTGGCCCGCTGGGAACTGAGCTGCATGAAGCAGATCTACAGCGAGGAGAGCCTGTACTGGTACCGGCAGCGGATGCACACCGAGTTCGAGCACGAGGGGCGGCGCCTGATCGTGCGCCGCCAGCCCGACGGTGTGGTCGCCTTCAACCCCCCGCAGAACGCCCCGGCGCCCAGCGCCGCGCTGGCCGTGCTCGCGCTGATGGCCGGCAACGCCGTCGTGATGCGCGCCCCGCGCAGTATCGCGCTGAGCACCATGTGGCTGATGCGTGACGTGGTCGGCCCGCTTCTGGACGAGGTCGGCGCGCCCGCCGGCATCCTCAACGCCGTCTGCTCGAACCCGAAGCAGACCCTGGACCGCTGGATCGCCTCACCGCTGGTCAACGACATCTTCTACATCGGCGGCAGCCAGGAGGGCCTGCGCTTCCAGGAGCGCTGCGTGGCCAACAACAAGAAGCCCATTCTGGAGCTGGCCGGCAACGACACCATCGTCATCTGGAAGGGCGCCGACCTGGAGAAGGCGGCCGAGGCGATCTGCGAGTCGTTCTACGGCTCCGGCCAGATCTGCATGGTGCCCAACTGCGTGCTGGTGCATCCGGAGATCGCCGAGGAGCTCATCGCGGCGGTGCAGGAGCGGGTCAAGCTGGTCAAGCCCGGCTTCCCCGAGGACGAGGACGTGCTGCTCTCCCCGGTGCGCCGCAGCGAGAACTTCTTCAGGCTGCTCCAGCAGTCCCTGGACCTGGGCGGCGAGATCATCACCGGCGGGCACCGCACCGAGGTCGACGGCACCGTCTCGGACACCGGGGTCTTCCTCCAGCCGACCGTGGTGCGGGTCGACGGTCTGGCCGGGGCGCGCCAGCATGACATCGTCAAGAGCGAGACGTTCTTCCCGCTGCTGCCGATCGTGGTGCCCCAGCCGGCCGACGCGAAAGACGACGACGCGCTCCTGAACACGTTCATCGAGTTCGTCAACTCCAACGAGTACGGGCTGCGCAACTCGCTGTGGGTCAAGTCGGCCCGCGTGATGAACGCGTTCGTGCAGCGCGTCGTCAACGGCGGCCTGCTGAAGATCAACGACTCGCACATCGGGTTCCTGCCCTACCTGCCGAGCCACGGCGGTACCGGCCTGACCGGCGGTGTCTACGGCGAGGCCAACTACCCGATCCTCAAGACGTCGCACATCCAGGGCGTCAGCATCGCCCACGACGTCAGCCCGCACGAGGCCGTCTTCGGGCCCTGAGCCGGCCGGCCTGCACCGCCCCGGCTGAACCGCCCTGCCCGAAGGAGCCGTTCTCCCCTCGCTCCTCCCCCGCTCTTTCCGCTTTCCCCACTCAACGGAGGTGTTTGTCCGTGCGCTCCCTGGACTCCGCCCGCGCGGTCTGCGACCGCTACCACCCCGGTCTGCTCAAGGCGCTGGAGGAGATCCCCTTCGCCGAGCGGGAGGCCGTGGGGAGCCCGGCGATCGGCGTGTTCCGCGCGCACGGCGGGGTGGGGCTGATGGTGCCCACCCAGTTCGGCGGGCACGGTGCCGATCCGCTGGACGTGGTCCGCGTACAGCGCGCCATCGGTGCCGCCTCGCCGTCCGTGGCCGCCGGGGTGACCATGCACCACTTCACGGTGTCGATGCTGTACTCGCTGGCCGAGCCGGCCGGGCGGCTGGGTCCGCGTCAGATGGACCTGCTGCGCCGCATTGTGGCCGACCAGGTCCTGATGGCGTCCGGCTGGGCCGAGGGCAAGACCCAGCAGAACATCTTCGCGCCGTCGGTGACGGCCACCCCCGTCGAGGGCGGCTACCGGCTGAGCGGGGCCAAGAAGCCCTGCAGCCTGGCCCGTTCGATGGAACTGCTCACCGCCTCCATCGCCGTGCCGGGCGCCGACGGCACCCCGGAACTGGCTCTGGCGCTGGTCCCGGCCGACGCGCCGGGCCTGACGGTGCACCCCTTCTGGGGCAGCGACGTACTGGCCGCCTCGGAGAGTGAGGAAGTGCGGCTCGCCGACGTGTTCGTGCCCGACGACATGGTCATCCGCACCACGCCCGAGGACCCGACCCGGATCGACGACCTCCAGGCGGCGGGCGTCATCTGGTTCGAGATGCTGGTCTCGGCCGGATACGCCGGGGCCGCGGCCGCGCTCGCCGAAGTGGTGCTGCGGCGCGGCCGGGGCACCGCCGCCCAGCGCGCGGACGTCGTCATCGACGCCGAGAGCGCCTTCGCCCTCCTCGAGGGCGTGGCCCGCGCGGTGCGCGACGGTGTGGACGGCGAGGAAGCGGTGGCCCAGGTGCTCGTCGCCCGCTACGCCGCCCAGGACCTGCTCGCGCGGTCCGCGGAGCTGAGCCTGGAGCTGCTCGGCGGGGTCGACTTCATCCAGAGCCCGCACCACGCCCGGCTCGCCGCCTCCGTACGGCCGCTGATCTTCCACCCGCCGGGCCGGGCCTCGGCCTCCCAGCCGCTGGCCGACTACGCGGGCGGTGCCTCGCTCGACCTGTCCTGACCGCGCCTCCTTCCGACCGCCCGTCCTTCTCAGGGAGTTTTCCGTGACCGTGACCCAGGACATCCGGGTCGACACCGAGGAAGAGATCCTCGGCCTCTACCGGGCCCACCTCAGCAAGGGCCGGGCCACCCTCGCCGAACTGTTCGGCAGCCATATGGAGGTGGAGTCCTCCGGGAACTGGCTGACCACCAGCGACGGCGAGCGTTTCCTCAACGCCGGCGGCTACGGCGTCTTCATCATGGGCGCGCGCCACCCCCTCGTGATGGAGGCCGTCCAGCGCCAGCTGGACACCCATCCCGTCGCCACCCGCATCCTGCTGGAGCCGACCGTGGCGCGCGCCGCCGAGGCGCTGGTCTCCGTCATGCCGCCGGGCCTGGACCGGGTGCACTTCGCCCTGTCGGGCTCCGAGGCGGTGGAGACCGGCCTCAAGCTGGCCCGGGCCGGCGGCCGCAAGCGCACCGTGTCCATGGGCGGCGGCTACCACGGCAAGACCCTGGGCGCCCTGTCGGCCACCGCCAAGGAGGTCTACCAGAAGCCCTTCAGGCCGCTGATCCCCGACGTCGGCCACCTGCCCTTCGGTGACGCGGACGCCCTGGAGGAGGAGCTGCGGGCGCACCCCGGCGAGGTCTGCGTGATCCTGGAGCCGGTACAGGGCGAGGGCGGCGTGATCATCCCGCCCCGGGGCTACCTCAAGCGGGTCGAGGAACTGGTCCGCGAGTACGACGGCTTCCTCATCCTGGACGAGGTGCAGAGCGGCATGGGCCGGCTCGGCGAGTGGTGGGGCGCCGACACCGAGGGCGTCGTGCCCGACGTGCTTCTGGCGGGCAAGGCGCTGGGCGGCGGTGTGGTGCCCGTCTCGGCGGCCATCGCCACCCGCAAGGCGTTCCGCCCGTTCGACAAGGACCCCTACGTCCACACCTCGACCTTCTCCGGACAGCCGCTGTTGATGGCGGCCGTCCAGGGCGCGATCCGGGCCGTCCAGGAGGAGCGCCTGGTCACCAAGGCGATGGATCTGGGCGCCCAGCTGCTGCCCAGGATCAAGGAGATCGCCGAGCGCAACATCCCCGACCTCGTGGTCGACGTCCGCGGCCGCGGCCTGCTGATCGGGGTCGAGCTGGCCGAGCCCGGCCTGGCCGGGGAGCTGCTGATCGAGCTCTTCAACCACGGCGTCGTCGCGAACCACTCGATGAACGGCAGCGCGGTGATCCGCTTCACCCCGCCCGCCACGCTCACCGCGCTGGACGTGGAGTTCCTGCTCAGCGCCTTCGACAAAGCCACTCTCGATCTGGTCGCCGGTTCGGCCAGGATGCCGGAAGGCGGTAACAACTGATGCGACACGTGGAGTTGGACGCGGTGGTCCTGGGCGAGAGCCCGCAGACCGTCTACGAGTCCATCGCGAGGTTCGACCGCTTTCCCCAGCTGGCGCCGCACGTCAGCTCCACCACGGTGCACGGCACCCTGCCCGACGCGCAGGGCAGCTCGAGCTGGGAGCTGCACTTCCGCAGCGGCCTGCTGCGCTGGACCGAGCAGGACCGCTTCGTCCGCGACGAGCTGGAGATCCGGTTCGAGCAGGAGGACGGCGACTTCGACACCTTCGAGGGCAAGTGGGCGCTGACCCGGCAGGGCGACGACGTCGTCGTGCACTTCGAGGTCGACTTCGACTTCGGCATCCCCAGCCTCGAGGGCATCCTCGACCCGATCGCCGAGCGGGTCATCAAGGAAACCGTGGCCTGGGCGGTGACCGGCCTGTTCAGCCGCACCGAGCTGCGCAGCGAGGTCGAACTCGGCACGCCCGCCGGCACCGTCGGCGTCTGAGGAGGGCGGAGACATGGACCAGGCGAACCCCTTCGAGACACCACGCACCTTCGCCCTGCACCGGGCCGAGTACCTGCTGGGCTTCGCGGTGTGCACCGGCCTGATCATCGCCAACTTCGGCGAGATCCGCTGGCCGGTGTGGATCGCGCTCTTCCTGTACATCGACGTGATCGGCTACCTCCCGGGCGCGATCGCCTTCAAACGCGCCGGCGGCCGCCCCATCTCCAAGGCCTACTACGTGCTCTACAACGTGATGCACAGCCTGATCACACAGGGCGTGGTCGTGGGCGTGTGGTGCCTGACGATCGGCCCCGAGTGGGCGCTGCTGGCGATCCCGTGGCACCTGAGCGGTGACCGCGGCCTGTTCGGGAACTTCATGAAGTCCTTCGCGCTGCCCTACGAGCCGGTGCGCCAGAAGGGCTACCTGCGGCTCCTTGACGACCTGCGCCTGGCGCACCCCAAGCCGGTGGGCCACGCCCAGGACCCGGAGCCGGTGGGCCACATCGCCCCCGCGTCCCCGCACGCGGCCACGGCCGGCGCCGCCTTGCGGGCGGCCGACCAGCAGCCGGTGTCCCCGGCCGCACGCTGACCCGCCCCGGCACTTCTCCGGGCGCCTGCCCGGGACAGAAAGGAGCACCATCCGCCATGACCGGTTCCCCGCAGAGCAGCGTGGCGCAGGAGGCCGACTGGGAGACCGCTCCCGGTCTGCTCGACGGCGCCAAGGAACTCACCCTCGGGCCCGAGGAGTGCAACCTCGCCTACTGGATCACCCAGGTCGCCCAGGGCACCCTGCGCGACCGCGGGGTCACCGGCCACCACGCGAGCGCGCAGGTGCCCGACTTCCTGAAGGTGCCGGGCCCGCTGCGTGAGGCCCTCGTCCTGGAGTTCGGCTTCCGCGGTCTGTCCGAGGAGGTCGCCACCCGCATCCTGGCCCCCTACGTGGCGATCGCCCCGGGCATCCCGGAGCTGGAGTTCTACGCCACCCAGCTGATCGACGAGGCCCGCCACGCCCGGGTGTTCCGCAACCACCTGGTGGAGCTGGGGATGCCGGAGGCGACCCTGCTGCAGGACATCGAGGCGATGGCCGCCGACTACCGCCGCGAGGTGCTGCAGCCGGTCATCGACTTCACCCTCGACATCGTCCAGACGCAGGCCGACTTCCCCGGCGGGGTCGCGGTCTTCGCCATCGTCATCGAGGGTGTGCTGGCCCCGGCCGCCGAGCTGAGCGAGCGCAAGTGGACTCCGCTGTCGCCGGCCACCGGGGAGATCTCCCGCGGCACCGCGATCGACGAGATCCGCCACCTGACCGTGGCCAGCACCATCCTGCGCGACCACGTGCGCAGGCACCCCGAGTACCGGCCGCGGCTGATGGAGATCCTGGCGGCCGGGGTCAAGCTGTGGGACGAGATCGACGACCGCAAGTTCGTCATCCACCGCGAGGAGCTCTTCCAGCAGGGCATGGCCGCTCACGCCGACAAGATCGGGGACTACGAGATCTGGCCCGGCACCCGGCTCCTGGACACCACCCCCGAGGAGCGCTACGACATGGCCGAGCGGTGGACGGACGAGATGGCCGAGTCCCGGATGGCCTACATGGGCCTGCCCCTGGACGTGCTGTCCGGCTCCTCCACCCCCGGGGCCACGGCATGAAGTCCGCCGTCATCGCGGGCGTCGGCTCCTACCTGCCGCCCCGCGTGGTCACCAACGACGATCTCGCCGCGCGCCTGGACACCAACGACGAGTGGATCCGCACCCGTACCGGCATGTCGGTCCGCCATGTCGTCGAGCCCGGCGGCGCCACCTCCGACCTGGCCGTCGAGGCGGGCCGGCGGGCCCTTGAGTCCGCCGGCGGCGGGGGCGCGGACACCGTCATCCTGGCCACCACCACTCCCGACCGCCAGGTCCCGCCCACCGCACCGGATATCGCGGCACGGCTGGGCCTGGGCACCACTGCGGCCTTCGACCTGTCGGCCGCCTGCGCCGGGTTCCTCTACGGACTGTCGAGCGCCGCCGGTCTGATCGCCACCGGCGCGGCCGAACGGGTCCTGCTGATCGGCGCGGACGCCTTCACCACCATGGTCGACCCGGACGACCGGGCCACCGTGGTGCTCTTCGGGGACGCCGGGGGCGCGGTCCTGCTGCGCGCGGGCGAGGCCGATGAGCCCGGCGCCGTCGGCGCGCCCGTGCTGGGCAGCGACGGGTCGCTCGCCGACCTCATCCAGGTACCGGCAGGCGGTTCGCGCTCGCGTTCCAGTGGCCCGCCGTCCAAGCAGCCCGACCCGAACGACGTCTACTTCAAGATGAACGGCCGGGAGACCTTCCGGCACGCGGTGCAGCGGATGAGCGAGGCCTCGCGCACGGCCGTGGCACGCAGCGGCTGGCAGCTGACGGACGTGGACCGGCTCTGCGCCCACCAGGCGAACCTGCGCATCCTCACCGCGGTCGCCGACGAGCTCGGCTTCGAGCCGCAGCGCCGGCTGTCCAACGTGGCCGAGGTCGGAAACACCGCCGCGGCCTCCCTGCCCACCCTGCTGGCCATGGCCGCCGCCGACGGCTCGCTGCGGGCGGGCCACCGGGTGCTGCTCACCGCCTTCGGCGGCGGGCTGTCCTGGGGAGCGGCCACCCTCACCTGGCCCGACATCGAAGTCGGCTGACCCCTCGAAAGGAAGCCCGCCATGTTCGACACCCTCAAAGAGATCCTCGTCTCCAAGCTCAAGGTCTCCCCCGACATGATCACCCAGGAAGCCACCCCCGAGGAGGCCGAACTGGACTCCCTCGCCGTCGTCGAGCTCTCGATGCTCCTGGAGAAGGACTACGCCATCCAGATCAGCGACGACGAGCTGATGGAGGCCACCACCATCGGCGAGATGGCCCGCATGATCACCGAGCGGCGCGCCGCCGTCTGAGGCCCCGGTTCCCGCTGTACGGCCGGCCGTTCGCCACGGCGCCGCACCTCACCTCGCCCCGACAGGCACGCAGCCAAGGAGAGTTCCATGCACGACGTACGCGAGCTCCTGGACCTGGGGCCCGAGGCGGTGCGGCGTCTTGAACGGCGCCGGTACGCCCTGGACACGGCCGGTCTTGAGGAGGCCCACCGGCGCCGTGCCGCCGCGCTGGCCGACGTGTCCGGGCTGCGCGCCGAGCTGAAGGCCGCCGCGCGCGGGCACGGCGGAGGCCGCCCGTCCGACCAGGCCCGCGAGGAGTCGCGGCGGCTGCGGGAGCGGGTGCAGCGGGCGGAGGCCGCCGCGCACGAGGCAGAGACACAGCTGAGCGAACTGCTCCTCGCGATCCCCAACCTGCCCCTCGATCAGGTGCCCGACGGGCACAGCGACAAGGAGGCCGTCGAGGTCAGGCGGGGCGGTCCGCCGGTGACCGAGGACGGGCCACAGCGCCACCACGCAGACCTCGGCGAGGCACTGAACATCCTGGACAGCTCCCGCGCCGCCCGGCTCTCCGGCGCCCGCTTCACGGTGACCCGCGGGCCCGGCGCCCGCCTCGAGCGCGCCCTCGGCGACTTCTTCCTGGACCTGCACACCCAGGAGCACGGCTACACCGAGCACACGGTGCCCTACCTGGTGAACCGCCAGACGATGACCGGCACCGGTCAGCTTCCGAAGTTCGAGGACGACTTGTTCGCCACCCGGGTCGGCGACCGGGAGCTGTTCCTGGTGCCGACCGCGGAGGTGCCGCTGACCAGCCTCGTCGCCGGTGAACTGCTGCCGGCCGACGAGCTGCCGCTCGCCTTCACCTCCCGCACCCCCTGCTTCCGTGCCGAGGCGGGCAGTTACGGCCGCGACACCCGCGGGATCCTGCGCCTGCACCAGTTCGAGAAGGTGGAGCTGGTGCGCGTCTGCGCGGCCGAGGACGCGCCCGCCCAGCTGGAGCGGATGGTCGCGCACGCGGAGGAGTGCCTGCGCCGCCTCGAGCTCTCCTACCGGGTGGTGCTGCTGCCCGCCGGCGATCTGGGGTTCTCGGCCCGGATGACCTACGACATCGAGGTGTGGCTGCCGGGCAGCGCCGCCTTCCGGGAGATCTCCTCGGTCTCGGACTGCGGCACCTTCCAGGCCCGGCGCGCGGGCATCCGGGTGCGCACGCCCGGCGGCGGCAAGGAGGCGGCGGCCACGCTCAACGGCTCCGCGCTGCCCGTCGGCCGGACGCTGGCCGCCCTGCTGGAGCAGGGCCAGCGCCCGGACGGGTCCGTCGAGCTGCCCAAGGCGCTGCACTCGTACACGGGCTTCTCCCGGATCCTGGCGGACGGCAGCACCAACTGACCCGAGAGCCGCGGGCCCCCGGCGCGGGGGGCGGGGGGCC